>NZ_SNWA01000002.1:1551909-1862291 GCF_004361815.1 Paraburkholderia sp. BL10I2N1
GAAGCTGATACCCGCGAAGTTCGCCAAGGCGTTCAATATTCGTAACAAGAACGACGCTGCAGACGCTCGTGCCATCTGGATGGCCACGCAGATGCCCGGCAAATCTGTGGCAGTCAAGACAGAGGCTCAGCAAGCGATACTTGCCCTGCACCGGATACGCCAACAGAAGATTAAGTTCCGCACCATGCAGATGAATTGCCTGCGCGGCCTGCTGACCGAATATGGCGAAGTGATGGGCAAGAGCCGCGCGGCCCTCGATAAAGCCATTCCGGGAGTGCTTGAAAGGCTCACGGATCGTCTACCTGCCATGCTCATCGAATCATTGCGCGAACAGTGGAATGATCTTCAGAATCTCGATCGCCAGATCGCAGAAATTGAGCGGCGTCTGCGAGGATGGCTGAAAGACGACGAGGCATCCAGGAAGATCGCGGCGATCCCGGGCGTCGGGCTCCTGACTTCCACCGCCGCCGTTGCAACAATGGGTGACCCGAAAGCGTTCAGAAGCGGTCGCGAATTCGCGGCGTGGCTCGGCCTCGTACCAAAGCAGGTGGGCACCGGAGGCAAGACCGTACTGCTAGGTATAAGTAAGCGCGGTGATACATATTTGCGGACCTTGCTCATTCACGGTGCGCGCAGTGTGCTCTCGCACTCCCGGGAGCCAGGTGCATGGATCGATCAACTCACCAGACGGCGACATCGCAACGTGGTAATCGTCGCAATAGCGAACAAGATGGCCCGCACCATCTGGGCCATCCTTGCTCACGGGAAGCCATACGAAAAGGACCACGTCAGCATGGCGGCGTGATTGTGAGGCGCAATACGAAGCAGTAAAACCGCTTACAGGACGGAGTGCACGTCCAAAGGTTGCGGTGGCAATCGAGTGTGATGACATGACAGGTCGGACCGGAACTCGCACAGCCTGGATTACAGAGAGAGCCTTGAGCTCGTGGACGGAATGAGGCGCGAGTTAGCGGATTTCATCGGGGCCTGCAGCGAAGCAGGCTGCAAGAAGGCCGAATGTAGAGCTGCAACCTAACCTGTCACTCAACACATGCGAAAACCCTCGCAAACGGGGGCGTTCATGTAGACCTCTGTAATGCGGTACCCAACCCGCGGATATCAGTGTGATTCACCGTCGAATTTACTGCTACGCCGCCCTCAGGAAATTCAGATAACCTATCGAAAAGAAGATACCTATGGAAAACTGAAAAGCCGATCCCGTTTGACACGGAAAGTCATATCAGTTTAGCAAGTACGTGGGCCTGGATGTACATCAGGAAACGATTGCCGTGGCGGTCGCGGACATCGGCGGCGAGGTGCGCTATATGGGCGAGATCGTGAACACGCCCGAGGCCATCGCGAAAGTGGTGACACGCCTCAAGCGGAGCACGGGACGGCTGGCATTCTGCTACGAAGCCGGCCCGTGCGGCTACGCAATCTGCCGGCAACTGCGTGAGCTGAAGCAGGACTGTCAGGTCATCGCGCCGTCACTGATTCCGAAGAAACCGGGCGAGCGCGTGAAGACCGACCGGCGCGATGCCCTGAGCCTGGCGCGCCTGCATCGCGCCGGCGAGTTGAGCCCCGTGTGGATTCCAGATGAGGCCCAGGAGGCACTGCGCGATCTGACCCGTGCGCGTGAGGACATGAAGCATCTGCAGCGGCAGGCCAAGCAACGGCTGTTGTCGTTCCTGTCGCGCCATGGCCATCGCTACAACGGCCGCTCCAGGTGGACGCAAGCGCACTGGCGTTGGCTGGAAGGCATGAAGTTCGCCCGGCCTGAGCAACAGATCGTGCTGCAGGAATATATCGACACGGTGCAGGCCTGTGGCCGGCGCGTGGCCAGCCTCGACCGCGAAGTCGAGACAGCCGCGCATGCCAGCCCGGTTTGGCCGGTGATCGAGGCGTTGATGGCGCTGCGCGACATCAGTCTGCTCGCGGCTGTGACGGTGGTTGCGGAACTCGGTGATCTCGCGCGGTTTGCCGACGCCCCGCAACTGATGGCGTATCTGGGCCTGGTGCCCAGCGAACACTCCAGCGGCAAGCGCGAGCGCCGCGGTGGCATCACGAAGACCGGCAACGGCCATGTCCGGCGGATACTCATCGAAGCAGCGTGGACCTATCGTCATGCCGCACGAAAGACCGCGATCCTGCAGCGGCGCGCCGAGCGTACACCGCCGGAGGTCCAGGAAATCGCCTGGTCGGCGCAAAAACGGTTGTGTCAACGCTTTCGAAACCTGATGGCACGCGGCAAGCTCAAGAACCAGGTCTGTACCGCCATTGCGCGCGAGCTCGTCGGCTTTATCTGGGCTATCGGGCAACACGTCATCCCCCTCAGTCGAGCTTAGCCGGCATGAGAGGATCGAGCATGCAACAGGATGTTTGGGCCAGGACCAGGCAACGGTGGGAGAACCCTCGTGGTAACACTAGGAGGCAACTGGAAACAGCACAACCCTCGAAACTAGATTGAGGCAGTTCCCCGACGCTTCGTTTGTCATGCGGTACCAACCCGCGCATATCAGAATGATCAACCGTCGGATAACCGCCTCGTCCTGGCCCAAACATCCTGTTGGTAACGACCGTCAGAGAGACGGTCTCGCATGGTCGTGAGCGCGCAAGCGCCGCCCTTACGACCAATGCATAGCATGGAAAACCGACGTCGCATCAAGGGTCCGCTACGCCGGGCTGATGCCCGCCCTTCTATGAGCATCAAATTGTCAAGGGATTGTTTTGAAGACGTGTGTGGCTGGCGTTGGCAAGACTGCTCCGGGCCTGCGTACGGTAGAGTCGCGGTGCAGGCACAGCCCTGTGGGAAGCAAGTCACGGCGTCGTGAACTGCTGTGCAGGAGTTATCCACGGCCGGGCCGGCGGGTCGCGTCTTAAGACCACGACGCCGGCCGTCGGTGGATAACTCGTGATCATCGTGAGGCAGGTCCCTCCTGGCAAGTTTTTACTGCGATCATGTTTCGTGTCTGAAGCCGATCATCGCGCGCATAAGACTCCAACGTCTTACTCACCTTCTATCCGCTGGCGTGTAGCCAGCCTTATCCTGCATGCGCATTGCGCCGGAATCGTGTCCGGGAACATGCCCAATCTTGAATCATCGGTTGCTGTGGCAACCAAGGGCGGGCACGGGCATGTTCACTTCAGGTCATGTAGGTACCAAGCGGCTAGTGCGAGGGGGCGTCACTTGGCGCACCCGACGGGCTGGGGCTTCAGTTGCGCACCTTCGGGAATCACGCCGTCCTTCAGGTAGCGCCATAGCGCAATCGCGAGACGTCGGGCCACCGCGACGATCGCAATGCGTCGGGCGCGACGGTTCGGTCCCGTACCCTGGGTGCGCTGGTCGAACCACTGCGTCAGCGCACTGCCGGGCTGATAGCGCAGCCAGGTCCAGGCCATCTCGACCAGTAACCCGCGTACCCGTCCGTTGCCCTGTTTACTGATGCCCTGGTCGGTCTGGCTCTCGCCGCTGTCGTACGGCTGCGGCACCAGCCCGACACAGGCCCCGACCTGGCGCCGGTTGTGAAAGTCGCGCCAGTAGAGTTCGAGCGCGAGGCGTGAGGCGCTGACTTCACCGATGCCTTTCAGGCGCGCCAGTGCATCGCTGCGCGCACGCGCAGGTGCCGGCACACTGGCCTGGCGGGTCTTCTCGAGTGTGGCGAGCTGCTGGGTGGCGAGCGCAAGACGTTCACACTCGCGCAGCAGCCGCTCACGCAGTTCGAGCGGCAGGGGCGTGCCGTCGTGACAGCGCACCTCGTCGCGCGCGAGCCGGCCGGCGAAGTCCCGGTGATCGACCTCATCCCAGCAGCCCAGTGTGGCGAGCAGCTTGCGCATGCGGTCGAGGTGCTGCAGCACTTCTTTCTGCAACTGCCCGCGATCGCGCACCAGGTGGCGCGACGCTTCATCCTGGGCGGATGGCACGTGGACCACGTGCATGCGGTCACGCTCGCCGCGCAGCCACGCGCGGAGGCTGATGACGAGCCTGATCGCATCGAGCCGGTCGGTCTTCGCGCGCCGCTTGTGGCGCTCGACCGGGATGCTGGCCGGATCGAGGACGTAACATTCAATGCCGCGGGCCTGCAGCGCACGCCAGATCCAGAACGCGTCCGGACCAGCCTCGTAGCACACGACGACCCGCACGTCGGCCGGCAGCGACCACCTATCCCTGTGCGCGTCAATCAGTGTGAGCACGGCCTGCAGACGCGGGGCGGCCTGCGGCTGCGCGACCGTATGCACGGCGGGCCGTTCGCGCCGGCCGTCATGCAGCGCGACCTTCCACTTGCTGACCCCAAGCTCGAGCGAGACAGCCAGCACCACTTCTTCCGTACGCGACGGATATCTCAGGTCGTTGCCCATGATCACCTCCTGTACCGTAGGCTTCGCGATGCTGATTGTAGGCCTCAGTCTCTCGGTGGGCCCCCGATGCTCATAGCATCTTGACCCGTCAAACTTCAAGAAACCGCGCTTTCGGCACTTGACACGGTCCATACATATCAGTGTCATGAGTTAGAAATTCGTTGAATTTTCTAGATCGCTGTTTGCCTTTTGCATAACTATCCTTGTCCAACGAGGACGCGATAAGGGAGGCGTTTCAGTGGTTCCTTCCGAAGCATGCATCTGCGGCCTCAGCCGGCGACAGGCCACCGTGGAAGTAGCCTTGGAGACGCTTTATGATCGTCGCATCAGGGTGAAACGGCGGGCGCACAAGATTCGCTGCGACGGCTGCATCGTACCAGGCACACGTCCATACCTCCAGCTCCCGAGCGTATTCGAGCATTAGCGGTTCCGCCTCATCAAGCATTTTTTAACTCCACTCATTCCTAGACTTGCCAGGCGTTAGATCGACCCGTAGATGCCTCAATCTCGCTGCACTCGGAGGAAACACTCATCGCCGGACGCTTGGGCTCAGGCGGGAACACGCACCAAGCGCCGTCATGGTGGCGGAAGAAGAAAATTGCAAGCGGACCTGCAGGTCTCGATGCCTCGACGCAGATATACCCTCTGGGACTCGAGCTTGTCCGACTGAATCGGGTTATGCGAACCGGCATCGCCGGCGTTGGCGCAAACCATTTTCCGACCAGCGTACGCAAAGACTTCTCCGCCTTTTCCATGGTCTCCCCCTTCAAACTCGATCCCGGTGACGCAGTCGCGGCTTGCTGCAACCGCCATTGCGCAGCATGTGCCACCGTAAATTCGATCACTTCGCGCGATCCGCAGAGGATTGTCTCGACAATGTGTCGATGGACAACATGACGCATACCTTGAGGTGCGGCAGGTCCATACATGATGTCTAGCTCGGGTGCACGCCGCGCTTCTCCGCGATCTCCGCGATCGTCTTGTCACCCTTGACTGACTCAAAGCGCCACCTCGGCCTTGATGCCGCTGATTGGTTGCGGCGGCGTCGTCTGCCTATCTCTGTTCCTGTCGTACCGGGCTCAATCCTCGCCCTTCGGAGCAGCCTTTCCATTTTGGGCCGTGCTAAGTTCTGCTCGGTCGCCTCTTCGACTCCTAATCCGCTCCGCGGCGAGCTGGATGCCAGCAACTATGCTTCGATAGCCGGTACAGCGGCACAGATTTCCCGAGAGAGACTCGCGAATTTCCTCTTCGCTCGGATCGAGGTTTGAAGACAACAGTTCAACTGCTGTTAGGACCATACCTGGAGCACAGAAACCGCATTGAAAAGCACTGGCATCGCGAAATGCGGTCTGTATCTCACTAAGAGTACCGTCCTGGTGAGCAAGTCCTTCGATAGTTGTGATCGAGGTACGAAGCGCGGTCGCGGCCAATGTGATGCAGGACTTGGCGACCTTGCCGTCGATCAATACCGTACACGCGCCACAGTGACCTGTCATGCATCCCATATGTGTGCCCTTCAACCCCTGCATCTCGCGCACGAAGGTTAAAAGGGACGTTTCAGGGGGTATCAGCTCCTCGCACAGCTTCCCATTGAGCCGGCAACTCAAAGAAACCGAATCCTCGAACATTTCCTCAACGTTATCTGTCATCGCGTGGCGCTCCGTATCAATCCGCCTCCTAGGCGGGCCCTTTCAATGGCTTGCGAGACAGCTCGCCGTGCACTCACGCCGCTCATTGCACGACGATAGTCAGCATCGCCCCTCTGGTCAGAAATCGGATTGCTCACGATCTCTGTGGCGATTCGCTCGATCGCATTCAACAGGTCACCGTCGGCAGGCAGGCCTCTGAGGTCGGCCATGTCCTTGCGCAGGTCACGGGGAAGGGGCTCGACCGATCCTACAACGAGGCTGATTTCCATCAATCTGTCGCCATCCAGCTCGACCAGCGCTGCGGCTGTTGCCGAGGCATAAGCTCCATGCGTGTTCTTCAACTTGTAATAGCCCCAACCTGCCACGGGAGACAGCCTCGGCACGAGCACGCGCGTCAAAATGGCATCGCTGCCAAGGCCGTGATTGCTGTCGCTAATCACGGCTGACAATGGCATTGTCCGAACATCGCCATCGCGTGCGACTACAACCGATGCTCCAAGGGCGAGCAGCGGCGGGAGGGTGTCATAGAGCGGATGCATAGAGACGATATTGCCACCCAACGTCCCGCGATTGCGCACCTGCCAACCGCCACCGATTTGAGAAAGTGCATACGCTAATAGGGGTGCATGCTCCGAAACGAGCGGATCGTGCGCCAGTTCGCGATGGACGCAAAGGGCGCCTAAGGACAGCGATTCTCCCTCGAATTCGACACCCTTGAGTTCCCTGAGACCATTTATGTCTACAAGGACTGACGGTGCGAAGACCCGATAATTGAGTGTCGGCATGAGTTCCTGGCCGCCGGCGATCACGGAGGCGCCAGCGCCCAAGCTTGCCAGCAGCTTCGTTGCGTCCTCCAACTTCCTGGGCCTGGCGTATTGAACGCCGATCATGATTCACCTCCACCTTTATGCGCCTGCTTCCCTTTTTGGATCGCCTTCCAAACATTCGGCGCGGAAACTGGAAACTCGGTCAATTCTGCACCCAAGGGCGCGAGAGCGTCGTTGACCGCATTGACCAGCGCGATCGAGAAACCGCCTGCCCCCGATTCACCGGCACCTTTCGCACCATGCGGCGTATGCGGACTGGGCGAGTCATGACTGATCAGGGTTAAGGGTGGCACGTCCAAGGCCCGCAGCATCACGTAGTCCGCGAAACCGCGTGTCGTCATGCCCCCTGTCTCGGAGTAACATTGCTCTTCGCTCAACATGGCGCCCAAGGCCATGGCGAGCGAACCATTTAGTTGGCCTTCGACGAGCAATGGATTGATAGTCTTTCCGCAATCGTGTGCGGCGGTAGAACTTAATGGAGTGACGCTGCCAGTTTCCGGATCAACCTCAACAATGACGATATAGGCGCCGTTAGCGAACGTGTTGAAATTGCTGATTCTCCCTTTCTCATCCGGGTTGTGGTTAAGCGCGTCGGCGCGGCAGGTGGCCGTCACCTCCAGCGGTGGAGTGACCATCGAGCCGATCGCGTCATTGTTATGCGTATAGGCGGCCCAACTGGCCTCCCGCAGCGTTACGCTGTTGTCCGTGGACTCGGCTACGAACCGGCCATCCGCGAACCTCACTTCCTCATCGGAAACCTCTAGTAGCTTCGCTGCGACTTTGCCCAGCGTGTCTCGTATTTGACGGGCAGCAGTCACGGCTGCAGCCCCGCCGAGGCAAAGGCTTCTGCTGGAGAAGTTGCCTCCGCCGAATGGACACCGCTCGGTATCGCCCTGCACGACACGCACGTCTTCTATCGCTACGCCGAGTTCGTCGGCAACCATCTGCGCAATCCCCGTCGCGTTGCCCGTACCCGGATCGGTCACCCCGGTGCTGACTGTCACCTGTCCGCTCGCATCGACTTTGACCGTCGAGGCGTCGTAGCCGATAGTCAGAGTAGCTGGAAAGCCGCCGCCCTCGGGACAAACCTCGTAAGCGATTCCGATTCCGAGATAGCGCCCCTCACGTCGCAGTTGATTTTGTTTGGCGCGCATGCCCGCATAGTCGATTGCTTCGACAGCCTTACTGAGCGCACCCGAGTAGTCGCCGGAGTCGAAGACCTGACCAGTAGGGCGCTTGTTGGGAAACTGGTCGCTATCGATGAAGTTGCGCATGCGCAGTTCGACCGGATCTATGCCGAGCTGCCGAGCCGCTCTATCCATGGCAAATTCCAATGCGATGGCAGCGCCCTCCTTGCCGTATCCCCGTAGGGGGTTCCACGGACCTTTGTTGGTCACGACTACCTCGAGTCCGAGATCGACGTTCGAGACATCGTATGGACCGGGAAGAGTCATCATCGTGACGACCGCCATTGGCCAGCCGAGATTGGGAGCCGGCGCGCCAACGTTGGCGCGAATGCGATCGCGCACGGCAAGCATGCGACCATCCTCGGAAAACGCGATTTCAATGCTGTGCTGCTGTTCGCGGCTGCCGGTCATCAGGCATTCTTCGCGCGTTTCTACCCACTTAACCGGTCGCCGTGTCTTCATCGCCAGCAAGCACAGCAACGGCTCCTCGGTGTGGGAGTACATCTTGTATCCGAACGCTCCGCCATTGAGCGGTGCAATAACCCGGACGCGGTTTTCCGGAAGGCGCAACGACTCGGCAAGAAGATAGCGCAGAGGGTGTGGCGCTTGTGTCGCGGCGTAGAGTGTCACCATTTTGTCCTCCCCATCCCACACGGCGTTGTAAGCGCGTGTTTCCATGGGCTGAGCAGAATGGCGGTGGACAGCGATGTTCGCCTTCACAACATGGGCGGCCGATCCGAAGGCTCCGTCAGAGTC
The DNA here is from genome assembly GCF_004361815.1 of Paraburkholderia sp. BL10I2N1. NCBI lineage: Bacteria > Pseudomonadati > Pseudomonadota > Betaproteobacteria > Burkholderiales > Burkholderiaceae > Paraburkholderia > Paraburkholderia sp. BL10I2N1. The sequence continues at coordinate 1,560,685 of NZ_SNWA01000002.1, forward strand.
CCCGTCCGCCAGCGCCAGGGAGACCATGACGTTAGAATCCCATTCCGGAATCACGTGCGGCGCATCGGGTGCGAGTGCTTCTTCAAGAGTGATGGCGGGCCTGCGGACTTCATATTCGACCTTGACCCGGGCTGCCGCTTGCGCGGCGGTATCCTTGTCCTCTGCGACGATTACAGCGACAGCCTGCCCCTCGAACGTCACGTAGTCGCGCGCAAGGCTATAAATGGAGACATCCTTGCCGCCGATGCCTGAAGGCAAAAAGGGATTCCCCACCGGCCCGATCAAACCGGAGACCTCCTCTCCATCCATTGCAATGACAACACCATGTACGCGCCGCGCCCCCGACAGATCGATCGACTTGATCGTTGCCGAGGCATACGGACTGCGTACGAAATGCGCGTACAACTGGCGGGGAAAGACGTAGTCATCCGTATATTGGACCTGTCCCGAAACTTGCGCTGCGCCTCGTTGGTTGGGCGCCGGACTGCCGACGTAAGTAACCCCGGTGACTTCCCTTGTCATCGACCCCTCCCAATAGCCTGAATTGTTTGTGAACTGAGCGAGTAACCCGTCTCCTGATCGCCACCTAACAGGGGCAAAGAAACCGAAAAGGCCGACGACGGATCAAAACTCAGGTTACGTCCTACCTGCAGGAGCACGCAACTGATAGTTTGCGAAATGCAGCTTCGATTCTGGCGAAGCACGGCGAACAGCGGCGAAACACGGAACGGCAGCGGACTTCAAGCGGTGGCTGACGGTGCCGACGACGACCCGTGGGAGTCGTTCGACGTCACGCCTATGCCAGACCCGAAGGGCAGTTTAAGCGGCGTTCGATGTTCAGCACGTGCGGTCGTCCTCGGCAGCCGCTCTTCAAACCTTTACGAGCAACTTGTTCTCCCGCCGCTCCCGAAACGTCATGGGCTCCTCTGTCCACATCCTACTCAGCCGGGCTTCATATTGATCCAACATCTCTTGTCGTTCTTCAAATGATTTCTGGCTCGGCCCCCAACTCACGAACGGCCGAAGGACGTCAAAACCAGTAAATCGGAACATTCCGAAATTGACGTGATACAGAATATCCTCGATGTGTCCGAGGCCGCTCTTGTCGCTGGTGTACAGTGATTCAACAGCACCGGTGGTTACCGAAACCATCGCTCTACGTCCGCGCAAGCAGCCTGTCTCCAGCATGTTTTGGTAGCCGTAGACCTTTCCGAAAGCAAATACCCGGTCAGCCCATCCCTTCAGTATCGCCGGGACCGAGAACCACCAGAGAGGAAACTGGAAAATCAAAGCGTCGCACGCAAATAGCTTGTCGATCTCTTGCTGAACATCGAGCGCAAAGCCACCGTTGTTCGAAGCATAGTCCTCTTCAATTTGCTGCTTGAAGAAGTCGGCGTTGGCTGTTGTCAGGAAGTTCTCTCGCGAAGAGCGCGGTTGCCATGTCATCCGATAGAGGTCGGAAACGACGACCTCGTGCCCAGTCGATTCCAGGCATTGTATTGCCCTCTCAGTGAGAGCTCCATTAAAGCTTTTCGGCTCCGGATGCGCGTGAACAATCAATACTTTCATCAGACTCTCCCATCCATTGATGACAATGTCGCCTTCGACTTCGGCGATCCATTCTGAACGACGACCGAGGCTTTCATCCCGCCGGGGTCCTCGCGTTGCGCACCTCGAACACGCGACGACATCCGTCGCCCAATCCGCCGCATCCCGTGCTCGTAAAGATTGACTTTCTCCTCTCCGGCGCTCGGCAACTTCGGCTGTCTCACTTCAGATAGCGCGCGATACCGAGTTCAATTCAGGGTGCGGCGTACCATCCCTCCCAGCTGGATGACGGCGGCGCGAGGTGCTTCAACAGCCTGCTAGCGATTAGACAGAGGGGAGCTACGAGGGTCAACGCTTCGCCACAGGCCGTTCCGTACTTCGGATGCGCGGCAGGTATCATATGCAGCACAAGTGCGCGGGGCCCCGATAATCAGAGAGCGGTGCTTACTTCCGTATATTTGACTGATGCGTCCCGGCACACGGTGCGATGGGTCAGGCAAACCCGCAAACTTTCACATGGTCTCGAGATGACCCGCAGCCTGCGAGAGGTTCATCCAGCCTTCGGACGACTGTTGCTGGGTGCGATAGCACGCAATGTCATGCCTGTGGCTGCGTGACGCAATGATCGCGCAGGTCCAGGCATTGCCTGAACGGTCGGCATACCATTCCGGTCGCAACGCCAGCTATGATGCTTTTATCGCAAATTGTTGTGAGGGGACACGACCAGCGTCAACAGTTTGCCTGCTGTTGGAGCGGCTGTACGAAACGCAGTACCTTCGCAAAGATATAGAACTTTGGCAAAGAGCCGATCTCGAATTTGAGAGAAGTGATAGGCGGGGCGTATATTTCGATCGCCGCGCCACTCCTTGCCACGCCATGGCTTATCGCGTACACAATTGATAGTCGCTCGCATAGTGCCATCATCATGGGTCGCTGAAGCACAGGGAATGTGTCGGCTCAGAGCTTCGACCGCACAAAGTGAAGTTTCATGCCGATGTTAAGCCAATCGATAAGCCTCGGTGCGACGCAGGGCGCCACTGACGTTACTAGCGATCGCATCGAGGACCATCTGTGACCACGTCAATGATCGCAGGGCGAACCCAACCACACTGGTCGAGTGCCGCAGCGAAACGGCACGGGGTGTCCGGCTTGGGCGCTGGAGTACGCACGCGAATCGTCGCGCCGTTATCCCATCAGATTCGACGCGACCCGCGATAACTTCAAACTTGGGCACATCCTCGTGCGGGACCGCGGTTATCACACTGGCGTCTATTGCGAGACGCAGGTGCTTCCCACGGTCGAGAAGTTGAGTTTCCGTGAACCATCCGACACGGAACTAGTCATTTACAATGTGCTCACCGCAGTTGATAGCCTCACTGCAATCAGTGGCGTGGGCTAAGGTGTGTAGTCCGGCGAGATCAGCGACGTTGCGCGTAGCAGCGCGGCAGGAAACAGCGGCGCCTTGGAGGCTCGCATAAGTGGCCGGCGCCCTACCGGTCGCTTTGCCGTATCGTCTCCTCGAAGAGGCTGCTTACACGGTGCCGTCGAGGAACTCGAATTCGCGCTTCACCTACCAACTAAGACCAGTTCTGCGTCGGCACGTAATCGCGGCTGCCCTTGATCTTGTTGTCCCCGTCGACGAAAACCAAATCTGGCTTCCAGCGGGCCTTCAGTTCGGCTTCGTCGACCGTTGCGAATGTTGCAATGATCACGAGATCGCCGAGATGCGCACGACGCGCAGCTGAACCGTTCAGCGAAACCATGCCGCTACCGCGTTCCCCCTTGATCGCATACGTCGAGAAGCGCTCGCCGTTGTTAATGTTCCAGATGTCGATCCGCTCGTTTTCGACGATATTCGCGGCTTCGAGCAGATCCTCATCGATGGCGCACGAGCCCTCGTAATGCAGTTCGCAGTGTGTGACAACCGCGCGGTGAATTTTCGATTTCAGCATGTGGCGATGCATTGTGTGTCCTTACCAGCAAGCGGTTGATGGCGGGATGGTGGATACAATACGCGCGTTGCGACCGCACGTGGTCAACTGCGAAGAGCTCCCGTTCCATACGAACACCTAGTCGGGTGCCGCGTCTGTGCGCGTTAGCGAAAAGCTCCGAAGGCGACAATTCTTTCGCGTCGCCAGGCACACACGGGTGCTCCTACATCTCGATCACAATCTTGCCGAAGTGCCCGCCGCGCTCCATCAGTGCGAATGCTTCGGCGGCCCGCTCCATTGGGAACACGGCTCCTACAACCGGCTTAATACCGCATGCGTCGATGGCTGCATTCATAGCCTCGAACTGATCGCGCGGCCCACATGCGATACCTCGGACGCTGACCATTTTTTCAAGGAATGGCACGATGTTAAGGCTTGTCTCTGTGCTACCAAGGAATCCAACGATGGCGGCGCGTCCACCCGAGGCCATGGCCGACAGTGCCCTCGGTATGGTCGACCCGACGGTCTCTACCACTACGTTCACGCCCCGGCCGGCTGTCGCCTCCAGCACGGCGTTGTCCCAGTCCGCTCTCGTGCGGTAATTGATTGCATGATCGGCACCCAGCGCGAGCGCACGCTGCGCTTTCTCGTCGCTTGAAGTAATGATTGCGACCCGCGCTCCCATTGCCTTTGCCAACTGTAAGCCAAAGAGCGCTACGCCGCCCGTACCCTCTACGAGCACCCACTCGCCTGCCTTGGCGCCAGTTTCGACCAATGCCATCCAAGCCGTTACTGCAGCGATGGGAAGCGTTGCCGCCTCCGCGTCCGACAGGCTGAGCGGGGCGGCCACTGCATCCTCGGCCGGGACCACAACGTAGTCTTGCAGCACACCCGGAAGCGGCCATCCGAGCATTCGACGTTTGCCGACGAAAGTTCCGCTGAGCCAACCTTGAATCAGCGTCGGTATGACCCGCTCTCCAAGCTCAAATCGCGTAACGCCTGCCCCAACCTCCACTATCTCGCCGCAGCAATCAGATAGTGGTACCAAAGGGTACTTGATTCCCGAGCTATAGGTCCCTTTGACGATCACCAAGTCTCGATAATTGAGACTCGCGGCCCGAACGCGGATCAAGACTTCCCCTCGGCCGGGGCGAGGAATCGGTTGTTCAGTGATCTTCAAATCGTGAATACTATTGGAGCGCACCTCGATCACGCGCATGGTTTCACTCTCTATGCTCACGCTTGCCTCCTGTTTCATTGTCGGGCGGCGTTCTCCGCGCCCTCGTCAAACTTCTCCGGTGGCGGCAAGTGTGTCAACGTAGGCGATCGCACTGTTCCGTACTTTGACGGATCGAGGGCGGTCGTTGATCGGGTATTGCGCGGGGGTCCGGCAGATGGCAGTCGCGGGCCGCGCGGCACGAGCCCGTTCGCTGGACACGCCCGGAGCGCTCGGGTAGTGTCCTGCGCACTTCATATCGTCCTGTTGGAGGCGGCACCCAGGAGATCGAAACAGCGGTCGCCACCGAGACCGCGGTGCTGCAACACCACACCAGTCTCGGTCGGGACCGTTAGACATCTTGCACGTGACCGCGCGCGGGGCGAACTCATCGCAGGGAAAATGGTCAATGGACACGCTACACATGATGCGGATATTTGTTCGTATTGCAGAAGAGGGCAGTTTCACGGAGGCAGCTCAACGCCTGAATATCACGAACGCCAATGCGTCGCGGTCGATCGCGCAACTGGAGGCGCATCTGCGCACACGCTTGCTCAACCGCAGCACGCGCCGCGTCGCGCTTACCGAGGCCGGGCAGCGCTATCTTGAACGATGCGAGCGGATTCTCGCCTATGTCGAGGAGGCCGAGGCCGAAGCCGCTGATGCGCACGCCCGGCCGTCCGGAAAGTTGCGGGTGCATGCGACATCGAGCTTCGGCCAGACATACGTCTTACCGGAAGTCTTGCGCTATCGGGAACAGAATCCTGCAGTATCTGTCGAGCTGACGTTATCGCAGCACGTTCCGGACCTCCTCGACGAAGGCTATGACGTCTCGCTTCAACTGACTATGACGGATCTGCCCGATTCGGGCCTCGTATCGCATCGGCTCGGCGAAGTGCCCAGTGTGCTCTGCGCGGCGCCAGCCTATCTGAGACAACATGGCACGCCGCGCTCCGTGCAAGAGCTTCGGGGGCACGCTTGTCTACAGATCGTCGCGTCCGTGTTTCCGCGCGATCGCTGGCATCTGGAAGGACCACATGGCAGGGAAACGTTTGAATTTCCGCCAGCGGACCTTCAGGTGAACGCTATCGAAGCGCTGAGCGTTGCGCTGCGGGAGGGCGTTGGCATCGGCTCGCTCCCCATGGCGACGGCGTTGCCGGCGCTGCGCAGCGGCGCGCTAATCCACGTGCTGCCCGACTATCAGTTGCAGAAGCTGACCGCTTATGTGTTATACGCGTCACGCCAGTACCTCGATGCGAAGATCAAGACGTTCGTGGATTTCCTTCGGGAAGTCGTTCCGCAGGCGCTGGCGGCCGACCATGCGGCATTGTGCATGTCCGGCCAGCCGTGATCCAGCGCATCGCAGGCCACTCATTCCGGGGCGCGGCTGTCGCCTTACTTTAAGAGCAATAACGGGCGCACGTAAGCAAAGGAGCAGTCAGTAGATTGCTTACGCCGACGATATAGTCTTGCAGTCGTTCGATAGCGTGCGCCGTAAATGTTCGATTCGTTATCGGAGTTACTCCCAGGGCATAGTTGCCCCCGTCCGCCTCAAGCGCTATTTTATTCGAACGCGCTTGAGCAATTCCAGACACGCGGATCGAAGCAAGCGCAACGAATACAACCATCCGTCGAACAACATAGCCCGGCCTGATCGCGCCGTCGGGCGGAGCAAGACGGGTTCCGACGCCATGTCTATGCAGACACGCCCCGTCCCTCACAACGGGTGCCCGCACACACCAATCCGGACGACGTGTTTTCGAAAAAAAGTATCGCGAAACCCGGCTATTTGGATTAGTTTGCCTATCCCAATAGCAGCATTTTGGCGCATAACCTGGGCGATGCGATCTGCGTCAGAGAGATGGTGACGCGCCGGGCCGATACGGACCAGTCATACTTGCACCGTGCCGCAGTCACGCAGCGTCATTAATAGGTACTCCATATCGATCGACGCTTAACGGACGATGTTGGTCTGCTCTTCACCCCGCACGCAACGAAGGCATCGACGAGCTCCGGATCCTCAGGACCTTCCGCGACGGATACAGCCGCATCCGCGCGATCGCTGAACGCAAGGAAAACCTTCACATTTTGCATTTTGCCGCGGCCTCGACTGACTGCCGTACATTATGGGCAGGCCTTCCCGACACACAACGCTGCTTCAGCCGAAAGATCACGAATGACCCTACCTAGCTCTGCCGTTGCGGTCGCTGGCTTGCTACTTCGTGGGCGCACAAGCAGGAACGACCGAATGGGCGTAGACATCCGAACCAATGTGAGTCTCGCTTAGGACGACTGGCGCGCAGAATCCGCCAAGCGGATCTGGTGACGCGTAAGCACCGGAAAATCGGCTTTCAGCGCAGCGGTGAGATGGCCGTTCGTTGGCGCCGAGCGGGTGAGTAGATGGATGTCGGTATTGGTCCGTCAATCACACCCTTGACCCGACGCCGGGCCTGTTCCCCTTGTCGTGGCGTGGAAGCTTGCGGGCGAGTGTTCATCGTGCCGGTTCCTGCTGCCAGTTCAGAATCCAGCATTGATCTCTCCCATTGCGTAGCAGTTGGCGCGGGCGTCGGATAGTGCGTGATGCCGGCCGCCATGCGCACGGTAATAGCTTTCCAACCGGACGAAGTCGATCACCTCGCCAACGTGGCAAGCCTGCCAGCCGGCGGGCGGCCCATCGAGCAGATCGCACAGCAGCTCCCAGTCGCCCCCGTAGTCGAAGCACAGCATCCGCTCCGGTGCGTTGGCGAACTGATCGAGCCATGCGAGCAGCGCGACGCGCAGCGCCTTGCGCGTGAACACGCGGCCCGCATGCTGGCCGAGCTGCGGCAACACGGCCGCGCGCACGAATTCGCTGCAGCTGGGCATATCGAAGTCGGACCGCTCGCCGTAGAACTCGCGGCCGTCGTTGGCCACGAGCGCGACGCTGATCAGATCGCAGTCGATGAAATCCGTAAATTCGGTATCGACAAAAAGTCGCATGCGCTACCCCTCGAAATCAAAACCCCGCAGGGCATATCCCAGCCATGTTGACGCCGCTTTCCCTGTGGAAAGCACGTTGCGCTTCCCATAGGTCCGCCCTACGACGAATGAGATAGAAACCCTGAACCCCGACACAAGGCTGGCGCTTCTAGTTGCCCTCTTCGGTCTGTTCACGGGCGTTTTCCAGCCCGTCGAGCGCGTCAGTGAGCAACTTGCACAGCCAGTAAATGAACTCCTCCCAGCGGGCCGAAACGAGCGCCACCTGGCCATCCTCATCCACCCAGAAGGCGGGATTGGTCGATCCATCCGGGTCCGATGGAAATCGGGCCGATAGCCAACCTAGCAGCGCGCGGCATAGTTCGAGCGGCACATCGTGCAGATACACCACATAGCCCCATTCCGGCTCAGCAAACGGCACCCCCGCCTCCAGCCCGGCCTTGAGCGCGTGCGGCCGGGTGGCGTAGGTAAGCGGCGCTTCGGCTGCCGCCATCCCGGCGCGCAGCGCGGTGAGGTGTGTCGCGGTGGTGTCGCCTTCCGATGCGCCCGCCTGTCGCTCGTCCACGAGCGCCGCATCGAGCGTGGCCGTCATCCAGTCAATGAACGCCTCCCAGCTCAGCCACGTGTAGGCGAGCTTGCTCCTTGCATCGCGCCGCACCACGCGCGCCGGTGAGTCCCAATCGGTCCAGCCGTCGTGCGCGAGTAGCCAGCGCGGCAGCAGCTGGTCGCGAAACTCGCAGGGCGCATCGGTTGCGTAAAGCACCTTTTCGCTGTCGAGCTCGTGCGACGGCACGCCCGCAATGATGCCGAAGATGAACGCGTGATGTTTGTCCTTGATTGCCATGTCACGTATGCCCTCAATAGTGCGGAAAGCGCCCCTGCAGCCAGTTGGACCAGTCCCACGCCCTGGCGCATTCGCCCTCGCCGTGGATCACCGGACAGGCCGAGCCGCGCAGCGCGGCGCGAAATTCATCCCGCCACGGCTGCGGAATGTCGGCAAGCCGCACGTATGAGCTGAGACCCTCGCGCACCTGCACCGGCACCCCCTGCAGCTGCGCGGTGCGCTCCTCACGGGCGGCCAGCTGGCGCAGGCGATGGTGAATCGCGATCTGATCGCCTGTCGGCACGCCGTTCTGTTCATCGTCATGCAGGCGCAGCATGGCCACCTCGCCCGCCCGCACACCGGCCTCATGCATCAGCTCGGCCAGCTCACGCGGATCGTGCGCTTCGAGCGTCTGGCCACTGTCGAGCGTGGCGACCAGCACGCGGCGCACGTGATCACAGGTCACACGCGCACGCGGCCAGCTCGCCTCCGTAACCAGCTCGAGCGGCGGGGCGAAGTCGGGCGACGCGCCTACGCGACCCGCAAGTGCGCCGAAGCGCCTTGCCCGCAGCGCCTGTTGCTGGTCGCCGCGGCCTTCGTCCATGAAGCCGGGCGAGCCGCCGATCCATTCGCCCTTGATGTGCTGCCCGACCGCTTCATGCATATCGTCGGTCGACACTGGCTGTTCCGGCTTGTGGATGATGCCCGTCAGTTCCTTGACCATGTGTCTGCTCCGCCCCGCTGCCGGGGAATCGATCCAGTTTCAGATGCCAATGCCGTGCTCAAGGCGCATGAGCAGATCGCGCACCCGGTCATAACCGCTTTGCGTCGCCAGTGCATCCAGCGGCCGATTGCTATCCAGCAGGACCGCGGGGCGCAGCATCCACTGCATCGCGATCGCCGGGTCTTCGAGCACTTCGCTGGCCTGCGCATGAACGCTCAACACGCGTGCCGCGTGGTCAGCAAGGTCTTGTCCGGTCTCATCGTTGAAACCGGATTCGTCATTGCCAGACCAGACTGGACCGATTGCCCCTTCAAAACGCTGCACCGTGCCGCGCAGCTGTGACAACACCGGATCCGCTGCCGCGTTATGCCGCGTCGACGTGATCAACATGGCCAGTTCGTCAGCCGCAGCGTCGATCTCGGAGGGTGACTCATGATCGCCGCCGCCCTGAACCGCCGGCACATATGGCCCCAGGCGATCCCGCTCACGATGACCACCATTGACGACGATCGGCTGGGGGGCCGCTCCCGTTACGTCATTAAAGCCGCTTTCGTAGCCCTGCACAATGACGCGGGCCGACGCCGGCAGACGCTGCAGGATTTCGAGCAGTTCAGCGACAGTCATCATGTTTGGCTCCTCAGATGAACGCGCTCCCGTGAGCGCGGGCATCGTACAGCGCGTGATGTTCGCCACCATGTTCCGCGAAGTAGCCGGCAACGCGCCGGGCATCGAGTCTGTTACAGATGTTTTCCGTTTTCCAGCCACGGGGCAGCGGGCCACCGAGCAGATGCTCCACGAGCTGCAGATCGCCGTGAAAGTCGAAACACAGTACCGGCGTCGGTTTCGCTGGCACCCGGTTCAGCCAGTCCAGCAGTTCGCGGCGCAGCTGGTTGAACGGCATCGCGCGGTCCGGAAACTGGCCGAGCTGCGGCAGCACGGTCGCGCGCACGAAGTCGCTGCACAGCGGGTGCTCGAAGTCGGAGCACTCGCCATAGAACTCGCGCCCGTTCTCGCCGACGATCGCCATGCTGATGAGCTGGCAGGCGTCGAAATCCGTGAACTCCGTGTCGAGGAAATAGCGCGGCTTCCACGGGTCACGTGGACGGCGGTCAGGCAAAAGGGGACCATCCCCCGCTGCCGCAAGGTCCCTTGCAACACCGGGCCACGCCTCGCCAGCATAGGGCGCAGCCGGATCCCAACGGGCGAGCCGATCGGCGAGCTTCTTTTCGTGAGCCATCCGGACCTCCAAAGGGGTATGCGCATCGTCCGTGCGACGGGCCATCACCGGCTGTCGATGCCATTCTGAAATGTCCGGTTCGGAGGTGGGTTGCCGTAAATCGGTAGATTTGCGGTCGACGAAAACGCGCATGATCGGGACGGGCACATTTAGAACTTCAGCACTTCGGCCAGCATGTCCTGCACCCACGACAGGTAGTGTTCCCACACGTCCCACGGAATCGCCATGCGATCGGCCGCGTCGACGCGCAGCGCGTACGAGGACGAGTCCTCACACACGAGCGCGGGCTGCGACCAGAGCCAGCCGCGCAACGCGGACTCAAGCTCTAGCGGCACATCTTTCAGGAGCAGGACCGTTTCGCCGTCAAGGTTTTGCGACGGAACCCCGGCGGGAATACCGAACATGAGCGCGCGCAGCTTGTCCTGAAACGCCATCGCCCTACTCCCGACGCACGCGCAGATGGCGGGCGCGCCACTCGGCGAGAAACGCGAGCCGTTCATCGTCCGAAAGGAATCCAGCAAACGGCGCCGATTGCCGTAGATCAGTTGCATGCTCGCCCGGATCGGTCATCAGGGCGATCGTTGCATCGATGCCCTAGTCGATCGCGGCCCGCCACTCAATGAGGTACGGTGCCGCGTGCTGGTACCGGTCCGTTGCCATCCAGCGGTCCAGGTTTTCGCGCGCACGGTCGAACAGCGTCGGATCGCGCCGGATCTTCTCGGCAATGAGCCGGTGCAGTGCGAGGCTGTGCCGATGCTTCTCCAGATGCAGGTGTGCGGGATAAGCGGGCCCCTACGGCCCATCGCCTCGTGCCTTACCGTGCTACGATCGGCGCCCCAACCCGCACCTTGATACTCGATCAGCCAATAATTTCAAATGAAGGAAGGGCTGCGGATCCGATTGCTTTCGCGAGTTCGGCGGCTTGTTCCGCGGAACACTTCACTTCTACCGCCATCCATGCACCCATGATGAGGGTGCCACTGTGCTTGTAGTATTCGGCCTCAACTTGACCACCGATGTGCATTCGCGCAGAGAAACCGGAGCTATCGCAGGTAAGACTTAGCATATCTATCTGGCGATCTAATGCTGCTTCCACTTTTGGGCCAACGGCCAGTCGAGTCAGATAGTCGGCCTTTTTGACCTTTCGCTCCCTACGCATACATCACTCCTTCAAAGTATCTGACGATACAACCATCGACAGCGTCGATTGCGACCAAAGCTACCAAAATAAAAGTACTCCCATCACTACCGGAACAGTGTGTCGCAAGTCCGCCATGCTTCCCTACATGTGTTCGAAACAAAACGTACCTCTTGCGGCGATCAGTTAACCGGGTTTCTCGCATACCGGAACTGCCAAAGCGTTGTGCAAGAGTTCTTGCCGTCGTCGCCGCTGATTCGCGCGTCCATTAACAGGAGTGAGTTTACTACTCACCTTTTTGTTGAAACCGCCGTTTCCGTAAACGAATCATTCTTTCAACAGCTGGCCGCTTTCGAACTTCAAAGAGTTCAAGCACCACGAAAACTCTCGCTCGAGCGCGGCGTCGTTCCGCTCGAGCCATCACCTTGTCTCTGACGCTAACAAGCAGATCCGATTTATCACCTTGATAAGCCCTTGAAAGGGAGATCGAGAGATAGAACGAGCCTTGCCCGACCCAAGATGACAGTTCCCAGCCGGCGACGCTGCACGCCAGTACTGGTGCCGTGGATCGAGCCCGTAGGATGGAAAATAATTCGGTTGCGTCGCACGCAAACGCGCCCCCCAATTGCAGTCGACTCTGCTAAGGCTGACCGGCGGTTCAGAAAACGGCGTCACACACTGTCCAATGCCCGTAGGCGAACGACACGCGGTTCTGGTCGACACGGGTTAACATGCCGTTAACGATACTATAATCGCATATATGAGATTTTCAAGTCGTACGATCCACCTTTTGTTGACTACAGCAACACAGGTGGGACCGCAGGCAAAAGATGCGCGAGGGAGCGCCGAAGTGGGGATGCGTCAGCAAGACGCCGAAGGAGCGCGGAGAAGAACAAAGTTGAGGTCAAGTTACGTCAGTGAGATCCACGCGGAAATCCGTCCGTCCTAAGGCCCTCATGCACTGCAGATAAAACGCGAAGCTAAAGCTACCGCGAGACAGCTTGTTGGCGATGGATCGTTCGGTCTCGCGAACTCCAATATTCGCAAGTAATGTTGCCAGTTGCCGATAGCTCACCCCGTGCCGTACAAGCTCGGCACGAAGCACGTTTCTCGCCACCTGATACCAGTCCATCCGCCCCACCCCAGCAAAAAGGCGGATTATTCCTTGCCTATCTTGAATATGCTTTTATAATCTCATATATGCGACTTACGCGTTGAATATGAGATTTGCTCTTGCAGGCTACGAGACAAAGCATGTGAATGCCGCAACACAAGTTGCTAGCGGGCCGCCGTTGCAACTGCCGATGGATATGGATGGTCCCTGTAGCCCATATGCAGACCGTCGAATAAACGGCCGGGAGGTGCCTCGGTGTGACCCAAACCGCTTCGGGCACATCGCTTGGATGAGCTAGACACAGGTGGTCCCGGCTCTGAACGGATCAGTGCGTCGACAAAACGTCTACACACGACTTACTTTTTGGATATCGCCAACTAATCGACTGAGATTCTTCCGTTATTAGAGCAGGAGTCCACAATTATGTTGATCTTTCTCAACTTTGACGGTGTGTTACATCCCAATGCCGTACGATTCGAAAAGAAAATCAACCCGGCCCTAGACGCCCCACGACACCGCCTCTTTGAGAGCAACGATGCACTCGCGGAAGTCGTCGCAAACTTCACCGACTTACGTCTGGTACTTAATACGTGGTGGACATACTTTCTCGGATTCGATGAAAGTCTACGTCGTTTGCCAAAAACTCTGGCATCACGTGTTAGCGGGTCAACCCTTCAGCACGCCAGCTTCTACCAAAACCTTCCTCATCGCATCGCGATTGCAACGGAAGCAGTCCGCAATGTAGCCGAACCAGTCCTTATTCTCGATCACGCGGACGCCAGATATCCTGCGCATATCCTTCACGTCACCCTCCTCCTCGAACCTCAAATAGGTTTAGCTGACTCTCGGGCTGTTCAAGCACTTCATCGCCTGGTTTCCCGTGCGACAGAGCGGAGCCAGGTTCGCAGAGAACGCAAGCCCCCGAGAAAACAAACTGAACAATAGTGCTATCGGCAATGGCGCCCCGGGGATGCCCTGTGAAAAAACAATTGTCACCAGACCCACAATCGCCGGAAGGCTGGCCAGTAGGTTTCCCGCCGCGCTCGCAATTATTTGGTGTAACACCATATGGCTTCAACGGAGCGACGCGCGAGCACATTGTCAGTTTTTTCAGACGGACGTCGAATGCCCAGGCGTTACTCCCCCGCTCCCTCGCCTTTCATGCGATAGTCCCATCAATGGGAATTCCGACATTAATCTCGGCGGATTTCACAGCAGACGGGTGCTACCGTCTTAATATGTGTGGGCTGAGTGAAAGCGCCGCTCGCTGGGTTGACTTATTGAATCGGTTCACCTCTCGCTCCAACCTGCACTTATTGACATTGTCCTCGTTCAGAAACCTCCTATCATCGTATCAATTGATCGAGTCCGCGAACCGATTTTGTCCCCTATGCTACGTAGAGGACGAAACGGCCGGACGCAACAAATACGATCGACTCCTTTGGACAATACGTTGCGTAACCGCATGCCCCATACACGAACGTCAACTACTTCTTGAACCGAAAGCGAAGGGGCGACGCCCCCTTTCATTCACAGTTCCCGGCATATCACGGATCGATGGCAGCAGTCTTGCAAACTGCACTAGCAAACCGGCTTCCAAGTCCGAAGTAGAAACTGCTCGAATGGTAGCTGAATTGATCGACGACCTAGAAGTTAAAAGGCATAAGACATCACTCACAGCAAAGTATTTACAAGACGTGGTGAGCAACCAATTTGATGGAAATTCCGCCGCTCTTGCGCACCACCTTGCAGCCTCCAAGTCGCAAGTTCATGGTTGGATGCACAACAAAATCTTGCCAAGTCTGTCGTGCGTGGCTCGAATAGCTATCGCCTTCGATTGCACCATATCGGACGTTATCTCCGGATATACGGATAGTCTGCGAGTACATCATCAGAGCGAATTTCCCCGTGGCCTGTTTGGCCTCGCGCGACGATCCGGATATAAGACGCCCCTAAAAAGGCTAATCGCCTCCCTCAATGAGTACATTAGATGTAATCCCGACTCGAACGCAAAGGAAGCAGCGAATCACCTCGATGTATCGCCGAAATTCCTACGCGGTAATTTTCCGGAGCAAAACAAAGCACTGGTTGCCGCAGGCCGTCACCATCGGCTGCGAATCGCACAATCGAGGCTAGACGCCAAGTATCAAGCATACGAGAAACTACATCTCGCCTTGAAAGAAAATGGAACGTACCCATCCAGAAGAACGGTGGTGACACTACTCAAAGAGCAGGGGGTTTGTCTGACGTTTGCAGAGGAGCGGTACGCAACAAAGAGCGCACGAGCCAGCAATAACTACAAGCAGTAGCCGTTCGAATACAACGTCCAACGCTCTGCATCCGAAGTCTAAAAGGGCGCCGATATTCGCTCGGCTGGGCGGTGGGCAAGGTTACCTGTTTTACGAGGGTCGAGAGTGTTGGTCTCGGCGCTTTCGCGCTTGCATTGGAAAAGGTCAACAGCAGAAAATCAAACACGACGAAGGTCCATTCGCGGGCGCCGGCGTCTCACAGGTGCCGTCTAGCATCCAAGGAAGTTCATTTCGTCCCGAAGCGCTTCCCCTCCACACATCGTCGATCCTCAGCTTCTACCTCACCCAAAGCCTATCTTACCGGTCATCAGGGCCGCTGCACCTCGGGTGCCGGAAGATTGCCCCCAGCGCTCCTGCCCGCGTTCCGACTCAGGCTCGCTGTGCAGACGCCGTCCGTCATAGCGAGCTCCGATGTTCCGATGTTCCGATGTTGTTTCGGAGCAAAATGTTGCCGATTGACTAGGCGTCGTCGAGATGTTTGGAACAACGCCCAAATTTGTCTGCCGAGCGGCGCACAACGAGCGCTTTTTACCACAGCGGATATGGAAATCTGCCTTTTCGTCTCGTGTGGTCGCTTCAGGCCGGCGGTTAACTCTGAAATTGAATGCGCCCACATAGCGTAGGATCCTTTCGTCCTGACACACACGGGAGGGAGGGAGGGAGGGAGGGCTGGAGCCTCGTCGCAAGCCCCGCCTCTGACAACAGGAGTCTTTGCTATCAGGCAGCGCGGAGCGATTCAAAAAAATCACCGGTAGCGTGCGAAGAGAAAATCTTGATGCATCAACTTGAACGTTGCGTCTCGCAGACGCAGAAAAAAGTCATCAAATCGTTGACGTTCACACCGTAAATTTGGATATTGGTTCACGCAGAAACGAAAATACAAATATTTTTTTGCACTTTACTACGTACTCCTAATCACATGATTTGCGTAGTTCGGCAGATAGAGACGTTGACTACCGCACTATCGTCGCCTATGGTCATGCGACGAGGAACGTGCTCCCAAAATTGGCACGCGGACTCCAAAACTTTTCCTTCGCGAAATGTCTCCTTTCCCCTAAGCCGATCAAAAGCCACGTCTGCGTGAGGGAGGTGAAAATGAGGATCGAACTGCCGATCAAACGCAAGCCGATCTCCGTCTGGCAGGCAAACGAGAAGCAATGGATGGAGAACCGTCCCCTTGGATCTGCGAAGCCATACACAGACGATAACGAGCGGCGAAAAGCTCTAGCCGAATGGGGCACACCCCCCACTGGGGTGGATTACATACTCCGATCGGCGCGGGAGGCGCCTACACGGAAATTGCCCGGCACCGGCGGAAACGTCATATCGCGTTACACATCAAAGAAGATGGGGAAGCGGCTTGCAACGGAAAGTAGACGGGTCGAATTCCCTGCTGTGATCAAGGCCGATTTTGACGGATTCACACGTGAATTTTACTGCCAGCCAGTTCAAGTGGCTATCCCGAGGACCATTCGTAGCACCGGACGGAATGGCAAAGTAACTGAGTATCGCCATGACGTCCCCTACACACCGGACATCCTCCGCTTGACAAACTACGGTCCATTTGTAGAAGAATGGAAAACTGAGCATGAACTGATTCGGCTAGCGAAAAAGCAGCCTGATCGCTTCTTTAAACGTGATGGGACATGGTACTGCCCAGAACGAGAGACATATTTCAAATCGCTCGGAATCACCTTTTGCCTTCGCTCTTCCGCTGAACACGACGACCTGTTCGCAGCCAATCTCGAGCATCTCTCTGCATACTTGATTGACGAAGTCCGTCCCGTTTCTGACGATACCTTGCTTGCTATAAGAACGCTTCTCGATAAACGTGGCGGGGCCATGAGTTTTGCTGCGTTAAATCATGCGGCATATGAAGACGACACACCATGGAACGAGAACATTGAGCTTGAGACGCCTCGTGGAAGATTCCGCATCGATGACGTCTGGAAGGCTATCGCTGACCAGCAAGTGTTTGTCGATCTGGAGTACAACGACCTCTCCGAACCTTACACGACCGTTATCTGCTCGACATCAGAACAATTAGAACTTGTCAAATGGCGCCGTCCTCCGCCTCACGCCGTTTCGACTCATTTCTTGCTGACCGTCGATATTGGAACTGAGTTCATGTTTCGAGGTCGCTCTGAGGTGTACACAGTCACGGCACTACCAGAAGGAAAAGTCCTTTACCGTGACTCGGCAGCTAACGTATTCGAGGTCTTATCAGAAAAACAGTTTCAGTCTCTCATGTTTTCTGATGACGTTCAGCTGCTTTCGCCGCAAAAAAACATCGATGAATTACTTGCGGAGAATCCGCCCATCAGCGACGAGAGGATTAACAAGGCCAACCGTAGATTCGAATTATTGAAAAGGCTCGAAGAAGTCGAGGTTCCTTACACGTGTTGCAAACGAACAATTCAACGCTGGCAAAAGAAAAAGCGCGAAGCAGGAGACTCATTGCCGCTTCAGAAGCTTAATTTAATTCCTGGGCGACCTGGAGGACGTGGCCCACAAATCTCACAAAGTGTTATTGACCTAATCAAAGAGACAGTGACCGGCGGTAACAATCCAACGAACCCGTCCGTGCGCAAAAGCTTTCAGGAGTTCACGGCTCTTTGCAAGGAACGGGGATTAAGACCCTGCTCCCGAAATACGTTCTATCAACGTTCTTCACAGTTCCGCAATGATCGAGCGCGCGAGGGTGCGCGCCGTGCCTACAATATGGAGCCCGCTGTATGGTATCTGCACCGGCTCGACAAGATTCATGGAGGACGGCCATTCCACCGGGTCCACATCGACCACACCAAGGTCGACGTGGTAGTAAAAACGCAAGGGAAAGGCGGCCGCATATATAAACTACGCGCATGGCTTAGCCTTGTGATGGACGCAGAGTCACGAGCGGTCCTGTCCTTTTATCTTGCGGCCCATCAACCAAGTGCGGTGAGCTGCATGATGGCCCTGCGCGCTATGGTCGCGCGACACAAGCGCGTGCCGGATTTTATCGTGTGTGACAACGGCCCAGAATTCCATTCGAAGGCTTTTGATCGATTCTGCGATCTCAACGACATCACCGTCGATTACAGGCCAGCGCATCAATCACGATTCGGCAACGTACTCGAGCGCCTTTTTGGTATCACGAACACCAGATTCATTCACGACCTGATAGGCAACACGAAGGCTACCGCACACGTACGAACAATGACGCGTTCCGTAGACCCAATGAACGCTGACCACCTCTCCTTCGTTGAGTTTCATGGCCTTCTGGATTACTTCTTCTTTGTGGAATACAACCGGGAGACGTGCCACCCTGCACATGACCATACGCCAGAACAATATATGCACAAGCGATTCATGGAAACGGGCAGGCGTCTCACTCGGCTTCGGCCATACGATACCCAATTCATACTGCAAACGTTGATTCCAAGCACTCGCGGTACACACAAGATCAATCCAACATCGGGTGTACTGCTTTGGCGCATATGGTATTGGGCAGATGAATTTGCGGCGGCGCGTTATAAAAAAATGAAAGTTGAGGTGTACATCGACATGTGGGATGTCAGTGTGGTGTACGCCATCGTCAACAAGAAGTGGGTGAGATGCGTATCGAGCTTGTTGCTTCGCTACCGCAGCATGACCTCGATCGAGTTGCGCTATGCCCTTTATGAGGTCCGCCTACGACTGAAAGCTTCTCCGAACGAAAATTTTGAGTCGGTGCTCGATGACGTCTTTGCCGATCATGTTCTGCCACCCGCCGCGGAAGCCACCGCCGCTACCCGAATGCTCTACGGGCGGGCGGGCCTGACCGCCGTCCTACCTCCTGAACAGGGTACGACAGGGTCCCGCAGGGACCGCTACGATGGATTCGATGAAACCAAAAATAACATTATCGAATCCCATAGTCAGGACATCGATTCAAATATATATCAATCCCCAAAAGAGTTCAAACTTGATTACGCAACTCTTCCAGTTAGAAAACCAACCTGAGAGGGCACGTCGAGTGCTTCCGACGCGTTCCGACAACATCCAGCCTTACCGGCGAACACTCCGACAGGCTAGATTTATATCGCATTTTTCATCGTACCCAAGCGATCAAGACTTCTCGAATTAATCTAGATGCAATGGATGAAACCGCATTATTGAAAACACTGGAGTTGAACATGATCAGCAAAGAGCAAGCCATAGCGGGTTCACGCGGGGATAAAAACGACTACGTAAGAAATCTTCTAATTCCTCATAGTACCTTGAATACGATCTTGGAGGAAGTGGAAGTACTTATGGAACAATTTGGGGGGCTTTCCATTATCTTGATCGTCGGCCCGACGGGATGGGGAAAATCAGCTTTCGGCCGGAAACTGCTAAGGGATCTCATCCAAATCTATGCATATCAAATTCAAGAAGATCCCTCAATCATCCCTGCGGTGATGGTCGATGTAGATTCTGCAGATAGGAGATACGGGATAGATTTCGGTTTTCTTTATGCGCGAATCTGCATGGCGCTGCTGGCGCCCAGTGTCCTGGATGGATTCGGCATGCCTCAAAATCTTGGGAGACCACTCGATCCGACTGAAAATAGCCGAATGACGCTTGAAAACGCTATCGTAGGTCGGAAACTCCAGCATCTGATACTTGATGAGGTAATTCATTTTCTGAACTCGGCAACTCCTCCGGTTCACTATGGAAATCTTCTAAAATCGCTTTCAAATCGGTCCAACTTCCATCTGGTGTTAATCGGTGCCTATGGAAGCGAGGCATTAATACACGCAACCGCTCAATTAGCTCGCCGGATCACCGTCATACACTGCCCTCGGTATAAACAGTGTAAAGAAGATTTCGAAGAATATGCGACGTTCATTAAATCCGTGGCGGCACACATGCCATATCACTTCGAGATCGACTTACAGCACGACGTCGAATACATGTTCGAGGGTACGTTTGGATTACCCGGCGCGTCCGTGCAAGTGATCCTGGAGGCTGCCGCGCGTTGTTCGAAAGAGAAAAGACCAAGATGGAGCAAAACTAATCTTGTGAAATCGATGCCATCGCTTGAGGAGCATCGCCAAATAGCGATGGAGACATTACGCGGCGAAGAGCGCATCCAATCATATCTCCAGGGTGAACTAGTCAAGACTTACCCAACAGAAGCGGAGCTCCGCAGGGAGTTGGACCAAGAGCGGCATGAGGATAGCCAGCTGAATCGGCGTCGCGGTCAATGACTACTCCGATTACTTTAGTGAGCGTCCCTGGCGGGTGGCCTGATGATTCTCCTCCTCGGTCAGCTTGCTTTGGCTTGGTCCCTGAGGGAGAGAGCGGGGAGAGCTATGAGAGCCTTACAAGTTATCTACGTAGATTGAGTGCCTTTCACGGAATATTTCCGGGGACATTTGCCTGCTATGTCGTTGGACCCCTATTGCATGAACATGAGACGAGCGCACTGGTGCAAGGTCGCGAATTCCTCACCATGAATGGCATTAGCGGACGTGCGGCAGCTTGCGTCACCGCGCTCGAGAGACTCACAATGCGCACTGACCTCACTTCGAGAACATTGCTTCCGCTACGCACCTGTGTCCCCTCCGCCAAACTTCTTTCCAGGCAAGAGCGCTTCTGCCCCTCCTGTTACAGGGACGACGAATCCGTAGGTCGCTCAAAGTACAATCGCTTGCTTTGGACGATTCACTGTGTCGAAGCCTGTCCCCTCCACAATGTTCTTCTCGAGACGGTACCCAACGCACGCAAACGCGACCCATATACGTTCTGGCTCCCTGGAGTGTCTCGTATCGATGGCACTAGTCTTGCCAATCAGGAAACTAGAAAGGCCAGCGAGGAGCAAATCCGATCCGCGCATTTGGTCACGGAATTGTTGGATGAGATACACCAATGTCCCGAAAAATTCGCCAATGCCAATCGAACTAGCGAATTTATACAACATGCTGCAAACACGCTGTTCGACGGCAAACTAGCTCGGTTAGCTAAGTATCTCGGCAACAAACACGTTATCGACCAATGCTGCCGCTATCGCCGCCGCCAGATGTCGCTTCCTATGCTGACCACTATCGCAGACCGTTGTGGTTGCAAGATATCCGACGTCGTGCTTGGAAACAACTTAAAATTACGCAAGATGTATGAAAACGCTAACGCTAGCGTCGTGCTATTTCGCCACCGCGGGGTCCGAACATTCAAAACTTCAGACGCCTTGATTGCAGAGCTAGAAAAACGTTATAAATTAGGATTGCTTAAGAATCTAAGTCAGGCCTGCAGACTTCTCGATGTGAATCAAAATTGTTTGCACATACTTGCCCCAGACTTTGCAACGATGCTAGTGCATCGGGGACAGGAATCGAGACGGGCGGAAAAGTTGGCGCGCAAAGAAGAGGGCTTCAACGAATACTGGAAATACTTTCAAGAACTGCTCGGGGAAGACATAAAGCCAACGCGGAGCAAAGTTGCGGAGCGGATTTTTCAGCGTACCGGAGTAAAGAGAGATTTTGTATACAGCAAATTCCACACGAGAGCATTGGGACTCGCGAAATCATCGACCGTAAGAGTTGACAAAAATGCTCGCGGAATGCCTCCCGTCAAAAATCGGGGCAGATCAAAAACAACCAATTCGTGTCGTAAACGACATTAATTGATGAACTCTACACCGACTTTCCCCCTAACCCTTGTCAATGCGGGGCGGAAGGCAGCCGGAGTCGAACCGACCAAGGAATGTCTGACACCCCCTACTGGGTTTGAAGCCCAGCCGCACCACCGGATACGGATGCCTTCCTTAACGAAGAACCCTCAGCCGCGTAGTCACAAAGCTTACAGGACATCGCGCAGGCGGCTATCGGTACGCAACAGGTGGACGTCACGCTGGAAGCGAGTATACCCAACGCGGTCGAAGAACTCCAAAATCTGGATCGATCGCTTGCGACCAAGACCCGCGGCATCGCGAAATGCGGATGCGCCTGTTCCGCCGCCACCTCGCGCCGCCAGTTCGGCAACGAGGCCAGCAAGTTCCCGCACCACGTCGCGATGATAGAAAAGATCGCGCACCACCTGATAGACGTCCCCTTGCCGTGCGAGCTTGCGCAGCACCTGTCGCACGCGATCCTCGGGCTCATTGACGGCGGCGGCCAGATCGCGCACCCATGGCGGGTCGAAGCGCCCTTCCGCGATGAGCGGCAACAGAGCGCGTGCCAACACCTCCTCCGACGCATCGAACGTGACGGTATGGTTCGGCAGATGCAACCACGGCCCGCTGCGCAGCACCGCACCATCCGCGACGATCGCGTCAATCAAGGCGCGCCACAACGCGTCGGACAGTAGCGGCGCTACGATGCGTCGCAGGCGGGCCGCGTCGGGTCCCTGCTCGTCAGGTGAGCGCGCGTGAAAGTTCTGCAAGGCATCGAGAACCTGCTCACGCATCCGCTCCCAGTGACGGCTCATCACGATAAACGCATTGTCAGCAGTCTTGCCGTGCAAGGGAATTTCGATCGCACCGGCTGGCAGAACAAGCGCCTGCGCGGGCAGGCCGGTCACGTGCATCAGCGTCGGGCGCAGCATGCCGCGCGGCGACTGTTCGAGCAACTCGTCGAGGCGCCCTTCGTCGAGCCACGTCGTGAGCGCATCGAGCCAGGCGCGTCGCTGGGGCGTGCGTCGCTTACGCGCGGGGCCGAACGGATCGAGCACGCGCCCACCACCCGCGGTACGCGTCGCCTGTGCATTGCGCACGATGAAGCGGTCGCCCGGCAACGCGCTTACCGGCGTGTCGAACACCAGTTGCACACGTGCCGTATTGCCCGCCGTCAGCGTGTCGCCCTCCAGCAGCGCGACGTGCGCCACGCGATGCGTCGTGCCCAGATGAACATGCAACGGCGCCCAGTGCTGCAATGTGATGCCGGCGTCCGCGAGCAGCGTCAGATCGACATCGAGTCGCTCCGACGGCTCAGCGAGCCGTGCATCGACGACCCAGTCGCCGCGCGATATCGAGTCCCTGTCGATGCCGGCGAGATTCAACGCGCAGCGCTGGCCGGCCCGGCCGGTATCCGCGCGCTGGTTCTGGGCGTGAATGCTGCGCACGCGGACCGGCGTACCGGCGGGCGCCAGCATCATCGTGTCACCCGTGTTGACGCGCCCCGCGAATACCGTGCCGGTGACGATCGTCCCTTGTCCCGCCAGCGTGAACACGCGGTCGATGGCGAGCCGGAACAGGCCGTCGTCGCGACGCGCACGCCACGCGATCGCGGCCGCTCGCAGATGCGCGTTCAGTGCAGCTACGCCTGGATCGTCAGGCTCAGTCGCATTCGTTACGAAGACCGGCGCACCGGCGAACGACGTCGATGCGAGCCACGCGTCAATCTCGCCGCGAACCTCGGCGAGGCGCGCCGCATCGACGCGATCCGTCTTGGTCAAGGCCACTGCGCCTCGCGCGACGCCGAGCAGTTGCAGGATGGCGAAGTGTTCACGCGTCTGCGGCATGATGCCGTCGTCTGCGGCGATCACCAGCAAGGCGAAATCGATGCCGCACGCGCCCGCCACCATCGTATGCACGAGCTTCTCGTGACCGGGCACGTCGATCAAACCCAGCACATCGCCATTGTCGAGCGGCGTGTAGGCGTAACCGAGTTCGATCGAAATTCCCCGCGCCTTCTCTTCCTTGAGCCGATCCGTATCGACGCCAGTCAGCGCGCGCACCAGGGTTGTTTTGCCGTGATCGATATGGCCGGCTGTGCCGACGATCATGCGCGCAACTCCTGGCATTGCGCGACGAAGACGGCTTCGTCGGCGGCTTCGAGACAACGCAGGTCGAGGCGCACGGCATCGTCCGCGACACGGCCGATCACCGGACGCGGCAATCCGCGGAGCGCTTTTTCGAGTTTTTGCAGCGCACTGCCGCTCCGTTTGCCCGACGCATTGCGCACGACGAGCCCATAGCTTGGCAATTGATCGACTGGTAAGGCCCCGCTGCCGATCTGGCTGAACATCGGTTCGGCCGTCACGGCGTATCGATCACCGAGCGCCTGCTGCAGCACCGGCAGCACGCGCTCGGCAGCAGCACGCGTGTCTTCGGCAGGCCGCGTGAGCAGACGCAAGGTGGTAAGGCGCTCGCGCAGAAATTCCGGCGCCCGATACAGACGCAGAACCGGTTCGAGTGCGGCGAGCGTGAGCTTGCCGACGCGCAGCGCCCGTTTTAGCGGGTGCTTCTTGAGCTTGCCGATCAACTCCTTGCGACCGACGATCAGCCCCGCCTGCGGGCCACCAAGCAGTTTGTCGCCGCTAAACGTGACGAGGTCGGCGCCGGCCGCCACCGTCTCGCCCACGGTCGGCTCGTCCGGAAGCCCCCACTGCGCCAGATCGACGAGCGTCCCGCTGCCAAGATCGACGGCGATGGGCAAGCCATGTTCGCGGGCGAGCGGCACCAGTTGCTGAAGCTCGACCGTCTTCGTAAAGCCACTGATCGCGTAGTTGCTGCAATGGACTTTCATCAGCATCGCCGTGCGCGGGCCAATGGCTTCCTGATAGTCCTTCAGATGCGTGCGGTTGGTCGTGCCGACTTCACGCAGGCGTGCACCCGCGCGGCTCATGATGTCGGGAATCCGGAACGCGCCGCCGATCTCGACCAGTTCGCCGCGCGACACGATCACCTCTTTCTTCGACGCCAGCGCCGACAAGGTCAAAAACACGGCCGCCGCGTTATTGTTCACAACGGTAGCGGCTTCAGCGCCGGTCAGTTCGCAGATGAGACCGTCGATCGGATCGTCGCGGTCACCGCGGCGACCGGTTGCAAGATCGAACTCGAGATTGGCGGGACGCGTGAGCACGTCGACGACCGCGCGCACGGCTTCGTCGGGTAGCAATGCGCGACCGAGATTCGTGTGCAGGATCGTGCCCGTGAGATTGAACACGGTGCGCAGGCGGCTTTGCGCGCGTTCGGCCAGCATGCAGGCGACTTCGGCCGCAATCCGGGCCTCGTCGAGCGTCGCGGGCGGTGCCGCGGCGTGCGCAACGCCGGCCAACGCGCTGTTGCGCCAGGCATCCAGCGTCGCGCGGACGGCGGCGAGCACCTGCGTGCGGCCGTATGCGTCGATACACGGCTCTAGCGCCGCCGACGACATCACCCGTTCGACCGACGGTACCCGCGCGAGCAGCGCGTTCAATTCGTGACCCGATACTTCGCTCACACGCGATCCTCCGCTTATGCCTCCGATGGCACTTCGGGCCATAGTAGCGGATTCGGCGCACTACGTTGATAACCGGCTTCGTTCATCAGAAGGTCGAGCGTGAGGCTGGCGAGATCGTCCGCGAGCGGCTCGATGTCGTAGTCCTTTTCCTGATAGCCGATCTTGCGATACGTGTGGCACTCGTCGCAGGATTCAGCCTTCAGTGCTTCGTTACCGCCGGCGATGCCGTGAAAGGCGATGCCTTTGGTCGAATCACAGTTGGAGCACTTCGTGCGGACCATGTGCCATTCATTCGCGCACAGGCCGCATTGCAGGTAGCGATAGCCCTCATACTGACCGCCGATGCGCACGATGCTCGCCACCGGCAGCCAACCGCAAACCGGGCAGAGACCAGGTGTGTCGAGGTACGGGATGTCGCGTTGATCGAGACGGCTCGCCAGATCGGTCCATACGACCTGCAGCGCAGCCATGATGAACGGCGCGCCGGCAGGGTCGATTTCGCTGTAGCGCTGCGCGAGGATGGCGTCGGCTTGTGCGTCGAGATCTGCGTCGCCTCTTGCGCGAAGCGTGTCGAGGACTTTTGCCAATGCCGGGGTGACCGCGCCTGCGGCTTCTACCTTGTCCAGCAGGCGATGCAGCACGTCGCGCCAGGCCGGATCACGGTCTGACGCCAGTGCAGGGACTAGCGGCATCGAATGTTTCTGCGCTTTGGCAATCGCTTCTGCTGGTGGCATCGTGGCCTCGAAGCTCGATAGCACTTTTTGCTGCGCGTCGGCCAGTGAAGCCATCAGGTGAACGTATCCGCCGATCGGATTGCTGTCGGCGAGTTTGCGCATGCGCGCGGCCCGGGTCGCGAATACGGTTGCCCGTTCGGGCTGGCGGATTCGGGGGATCGCTGACGCGTCCAGAGATTCGATCTGGCCTGGTTCCAGGATGCGTTGCACCATGTTTTCGCCTCTTTCCTTTGTTTCCTTGCTTGCGGGCTTTTCGTTTCTTTGGGTGCAGATTATCTTGTCGATTTACTGGCGTTGCCCCTGTGCGGGTCCTTCCGATCACAGCACCATGTCGTCGATCATGTGGGAGAGCATCGCGGCGTCCACGCCGTGCAGGTCCATGAACGTCGTGCGCACGGTCAGCAAGTCAAACCGCTATTTAACACTTTCCCGAAACCATCGCGGATGATGCTTCCGCGCCCACCCATAAGTAACCGTCCCACGCACCATCGCGCCAACAGACCCCTTGATCCAGATAGCCGCATAGATGTGCACAATAATCCCGCAAATCAAAACGAACGCGGCAAAAGCATGCACGACAGCAGCCAACCGAGTCACGCCGATGGGAAAGTAGAAAGAAAAATACCGTCGCCAGATCACAATCCCGCTGCAAAGCAGCAGAACCAGACACGCCACCATGACAAAGAACAGCAGCTTCTGCCCGGCGTTATAGCGCCCGATCTCGGGCAACTTGTCTTCGCGATTGGCGATCACATCTTCGAACTGCTTAAGCCACTGAATATCGCTCTGATCCAGATAATTGTGATGCCAGAACCGCAACACAAGAATCAGAAACGAAACAAACATCACAAGGCCAACAAACGGATGGAGAATCCGCGTCCACTGCCCGCCGCCAAACAGGGCAGTAAGCCAGAACAGCGACGGATGAAACAGCGCCAGCCCGGACAGGGCGAGCAAAACAAACGTAATCGCGGTTATCCAGTGGTTGGTGCGCTCGTTAGGCGTATAACGAACGATCAGGTTCGGTTCGTCATGTTTCATCTGAGGGCTCCTTGATCCGACGTGCCTCGTCACGCGCAGCCAGTTCTTCCTCTTCCGTCACTTCGTTCGGACCGACACGCGTGTAATGGAAGAATCCAGCCAGCGCGGTCAACGCAATACCCGCGACCGCCAGCGGCTTGGCAATCCCCTTCCACAGCCCCACCAGCGGGCTGATCCTCGGATTGTCCGGCAGGCCGTGATAGAGCGACGGCCTGTCTGCATGATGCAGCACATACATCACGTGCGTACCGCCGACACCCTGCGGATCGTACAGCCCGGCATTCTCGAACCCACGCTCCTTCAGGTCGACGATACGCTCGGCGGCGTGCTGCTTCATGTCTTCCTTGGTGCCGAACACGATCGCACCTGTCGGGCACGTTTTCACGCACGCCGGCTCCTGGCCAACCGCAACGCGATCCGAGCACAGCGTGCATTTATACATACGATGATCTTTCTTCGAAATGCGCGGAATGTTGAATGGACAACCGGCGATGCAATAGCCACAGCCGATACAGTTTTCCTCATGAAAATCGACGATGCCGTTCGTGTACTGGACGATCGCGCCTGGCGCAGGGCACGCCTTCAGGCAGCCCGGGTCATCGCAATGCATGCAGCCGTCCTTGCGGATCAGCCATTCGAGGTTGCCGTCCGGGTTCTCGTATTCGGCGAATCGCATCACCGTCCACGAATGCTCGGTCAGGTCGGGCGGGTTATCGTAGACGCCGACGTTCCTGCCGATTTCGTCGCGCAGGTCGTTCCACTCCATGCATGCCGTCTGACATGCCTTGCAGCCGATGCACTTGGTGACGTCGATCAGCTTCGCAACGCTGCCCGTAACCGGCTCGCGCGCTGACGGCGGCTGCACCGTGGTGGCCGACACGCGTCTGATATCGAGCGATTGCAGTGCCATCGTGTTCTCCTTTCGCGTGTTCAGGCTTTCTCGACTTTCACGAGGAAAGACTTGAATTCCGGCGTCTGCGTATTGCCGTCGCCAACCACTGGCGTGAGCGTATTGATCAGATAGCCCGGCCTCGCGATGCCCTTGAAGCCCCAATGCAACGGAATGCCGACGGTCTGCACCTTCTTCCCGTCAATCATCAGAGGTTTGATGCGTTTGGTGACCACAGCAACCGCGACGATGTGTCCGCGATTAGACGACACCTTCACGCGGTCGCCCGCCACCACGCCGACCTCCTTCGCGAGATCCTCGCCGATCTCGACGAACTGCTCCGGCTGGATGATCGCGTTCAGCCGCACGTGCTTGGTCCAGTAGTGAAAATGCTCGGTGAGCCGGTAGCTCGTCGCTGTGTGCGGGAAGTCCGCCGCCTTGCCGAACGCCGCGCGATCGTTCGGGAACACACGGGCAGCCGGGTTGCTCGTCGCCTGGGCGTTTTGCGGATGCAGCGGGTTGTAGCCGAGCGGCGTCTCGAACGGCTCGTAGTGCTCAGGGAATGGACCTTCGGCCATGGCATCGCGCGCAAAAAACCGCGCGACGCCTTCCGGGTTCATGATGAACGGTCCCATGCCGTTTTCGGGCGGCTCGTCGGCCTTGAAATCGGGAATGTCCGAGCCCGTCCATGCCTTGCCGTTCCACGCGATCAGCTTGCGCGACGGGTCGAACGGCTTGCCGTTTACGTCGCACGACGCGCGGTTGTAGAGGATCCGCCGATTCGCCGGCCACGCCCACGCCCAGCCAAGCGTCTGGCCAACGCCCGTCGGGTCTGCATTGTCGCGTCGCGCCATTTGATTACCGGCTTGCGTCCATGCTCCGCAGAAGATCCAGCAGCCGCTCGACGTGCTGCCGTCGTCTTTCAGTTGCGCGAAGCCTGAGAGCTGTTCACCCCGCTTCACGAGCACCTTGGTCGCGTCCTTCGGGTCCGTCAGGTCTGCCAAAGCCCTGCCGTTGAATTCCATCGCTACTTCTTCCGGGCTCGGCGCCGACGGAGCCGCATAGGGCCAACTGAGATTGACCACCGGGTCCGGGAATTTGCCGCCCTGATCCTTGTACAGCTTGCGGATCAGCACGAACAAGCTCCCCATGATCTCCAGATCGGTCTTCGCCTCGCCCGGCGGCGCGGCGCCCCGCCAGTGCCATTGCAGCACGCGCCCGGAGTTGACGAGCGAGCCGTTCTCCTCGGCAAAGCAGCTGGTCGGCAGCCGGAACACTTCGGTCTGGATCTTCGACGCGTCGACGTCGTTGAACTGCCCATGGTTCTTCCAGAACTCCGACGTCTCGGTCGCGAGCGGGTCCATGATGACCAGCCACTTCAGCTTCGAAAACGCGGCGGTCATCTTTGCCTTGTTCGGTGCAGCGGCAAGCGGGTTGAAGCCCTGCGCAACATAGCCGTTCATCTTGCCCTGGGACA
This sequence comes from Paraburkholderia sp. BL10I2N1, assembly GCF_004361815.1. Lineage (NCBI taxonomy): Bacteria > Pseudomonadati > Pseudomonadota > Betaproteobacteria > Burkholderiales > Burkholderiaceae > Paraburkholderia > Paraburkholderia sp. BL10I2N1. The sequence goes on from NZ_SNWA01000002.1 coordinate 1,590,005, forward strand.
TCAGCTCGAACACCTGCAACATGTCGTACTGCTTGTCGAGCTTGGGCAGATAGTCGTAGCCCCAGTTGTTCTCGGCGGTCGCCGCGTCGCCCCACCACGCCTTCATCAGACTAACGAAGAAGCCCCGATAGTTTCTCCAGTAGCTCAACTGGTTCGGCCGCAACGGCTGCGCCGCGCGCTTTTCGATGTAGGCATCGAATTCCTGCTCGGGTTGCGACGGCAGCGTCATGTAGCCCGGCAGCAGGTTCGACAGCAGACCGAGATCAGTCAGCCCCTGAATGTTCGAGTGGCCGCGCAACGCGTTCATGCCGCCACCCGCAACGCCGATGTTACCCAGCAGCAGTTGCACCATCGCGCCCGTGCGGATCATCTGCGAACCGACCGAGTGCTGGGTCCAGCCGAGCGCATACATGATGGTGGCGGTGCGTGTCGGCGACGCGGTCGAGGCGAGCATTTCGCACACCTTCAGGAACTTGTCCTTAGGCGTGCCGCAGGTCTTCTCGACCATCTCGGGCGTGTAGCGCGAGTAGTGCTGCTTCATCAGGTTGTAGACGCAGCGCGGATCCTGCAGCGTCGGATCGACCTTCACGAAGCCGTCGTCGCCGCGTTCATAGTCCCATGTCGATTTGTCCGGATACGCGTGCTTGTCCGCGTCGTAGCCGGAAAAGATGCCGTCTTTGAATGCGAAATCCTCACGGACGATGAACGGGAAGTCCGTGTAGTTCTTCACGTACTCGTGCTGGATCTTGTCGTTCGTCAGCAGGTAATTAATGATCCCGCCAAGGAAGACAATGTCCGTGCCGGTGCGAATCGGCGCGTAAAAGTCAGCGACCGATGCGGTGCGCGTAAAGCGCGGATCGACCACGATCAGGCGTGCCTTGCGGTGCGCCTTCGCTTCGGTGACCCATTTGAAACCGCATGGGTGCGCCTCGGCCGAATTGCCGCCCATGACCAGAATAACGTCCGCATTCTTGATGTCGACCCAATGATTCGTCATCGCTCCACGGCCAAACGTCGGGGCAAGACCTGCCACCGTCGGGCCGTGTCAGACACGCGCCTGGTTGTCGAATGCAAGCAACCCAAGACTGCGGGCCACCTTGTGCGTCAGGTATCCTGATTCATTGCTGCTTGCCGATGCGGCCAGCATACCTGTCGTCAGCCAGCGGTTGACCTTCTTGCCGTCTTCCGTGGATTCGACGAAGTTTGCGTCGCGGTCTTCCTTCATCAGTTTGGCGATGCGGTCAAGCGCGTCTTCCCACGAGATGCGCTCCCACTTGTCCGAACCGGCCGCCCGGTATTCCGGATGCGTGAGACGGCTCTCACTGTGAATGAAATCGATGAGGCTCGCGCCCTTCGGACATAGCGTGCCGCGATTGACCGGGTGATCCGGGTCGCCTTCGATATGGATGATGCTGGTAATGGCGTTCTTCGCGCCGTCGCCGAGACCGTACATCAAAATACCGCAGCCGACAGAACAGTACGGACAGGTATTGCGTGTTTCAGTAGTTCGCGCCAGTTTGTATTGCCGGACTTCGGCGAGTGCGACGTCCGGCGAGTAGCCCATCAAGGCTAGACTCGATCCGGCCAGCGTGGTCGCCGTGACCTTGAGGAACTGACGCCGGGACATCTGGACCATGGTCGCCCTCGGCTTCGTTTGGTGGTGGGGGGTATTGAAAAGTATAAGTCGATTAATGCGCAATCGCAGTGCAAAGCGCTCAGTTTCTCCGACCGCGAAGCCTCTACTCTCTGATTTTTTGCGGCGCGCCATGAGGCGGGGGGCAACGCCTCGTGCCTTGTTATAGTACGAAGCATAGGGTTTGCGCGAAGTCAACCAATGCTAAGGCTCGCCGGCGTAGCGCCCACGGCCGCCGCGTCCACTGCATTGATCCAGTCAGGAACAGCACGCATGGACACGCTTTCCACCGACAAGCTTCAGAGCGCCGCACGCAAGCAGGCCTCATGGGCGGTCGGCGCTTTCAGGCAGTTCGCGGAGAACCGTTGCGCCGCGATGGCGGCGGGCATCGCTTTCTATGCCGCGTTTTCGCTCGCACCGACGCTTGTCATGGTGATTGCAGTCGCAGGCTGGTTCTTCGGCGCCGATGCGGCGCGCGGCGAACTGTTTCGCGAGGTTCACGGCGTACTTGGCGACGACGCGGCCGCCGGCGTGCAAACCATCGTTCAGAACGCGCACCACAGCGGCAGCGCGGGAGGCATCGCCGCGATCATCTCGTTTGTACTGCTCGCCATTGGCGCATCGGCGACGTTCTCGTCGCTGAACAGCGCACTCAATATAGTCTGGCCCTTCTCCGGACCTCGCACGTCGAGCGTGCTCGCGCTTGTGCGGGTGCGGCTCATTTCGTTCGGTCTTGTGCTGGGGGTCGCGTTTCTGCTGATCGTATCGCTGGTGCTCGATGCCGCGATCACCTTCGTCGGCAGATGGCTGCTCGGCGACTCCCCCTATCTCATGATCGGCAATCTTCTTCAGCTGGCCGTCGGCCTCTTCGTTCTGGCCGTGGCGTTCGCCGCATTGCTCAAGTTCCTCCCTGACGCGCCGGTGCAGTGGCGCGATGCGCTGGTGGGCGGCTTCGTCTCGGCGTTGCTGTTCTCCGCAGGCAAGAAGCTGTTCGCGCTTTATCTCGCGCACGCTGGCATGGCTAACTCGTTCGGCGCAGCCGGCTCGCTCGCCGTGCTGCTGATGTGGCTCTATTTTTCGGCGCTGGTGCTACTGCTGGGTGCGGAATTTTCGGCGGCGCGCGGGCGACTGCACGATCCGCGCGGCCCGTGGGGCAGACAGGAAGAGGTGTTGCCGGGTAGCCGGGTCATGCTTGCTTCGGCGATCGCGGCGTCCACGGTTTCGGTCAACCGCTCACAAAGCGGCGTTTCGACTGATCGCGCTGACGCTGCGCCCGTCAATCCAGACCCGGCGTCTGGCGGGTCGCCGCAGCCGTCTCCACCCGTCCTGACCAGCCTCGGCGGCTCTCTGGCGCGTGCCGAAAAACAGGCCACTCGCGCCGCTGCCGCTACCTTCGTTCGGGCCGCACGTACGGCCGCCGACGCCGACCGTTACGTCAGGCGGTATCCGTGGGGCTCGATGCTGATCGCGGCTGGCGCGGCTTTCGTCGTCACGACGGTGGCGGGGCGCCGGAATACCGAAAACTCTACTCCGGCGAACCGCGCGGCCGACGACGGCCGCCAATCGTCGTAGCAGCCACGATCTGCGGAAAAAGTCCAGTCCGCAGTGCTTTATCTGCGTCTTTTCGCTGTTTAAACGACCGCTGCAATCATCGCGCGGAATATACAAGTTCAATACAGCTTACTTTCATCGTATCAATCTGCTTTTGCCGTTTTCATACGATCACTCTCATCGCAACAATAATATTGCCGAGTGAAACATTCACTATTGCCAAATTAGCAATAGCGACGCCGATGGCGTATTTATGCGGTTTCTGGCCAGGTGTCACATTTTAGAGACAGTGAGTTTTTTTCAGTTCTTACATTTAGTCACCCTGAGCTATTCTCGAATCGCAACTACGAAAACCAATCATTTGCGTGGAGAAATGATGAAACGAATCGCATTGTCTACCCTCTCGCTGGCACTGCTGGGCACTGCAGGTGTTGCCCACGCTCAAAGCAGCGTCACGCTGTACGGCCTGCTCGATGAATCGATCCAGTACGTGAACAATGCCACGCCCCATGGCGGCGCATTGTGGCAAATGTACGGCGGCAACCTTCAAGGTAACCGCTGGGGCATGAAAGGTACGGAAGACCTGGGCGGTGGCCTGAAGGCGATTTTCCAGTTGGAAAGCGGCTTTGACATCAACACCGGCAGGTCGAATCAAGGCGGCCGCCTGTTCGGTCGCCAGGCGTACGTTGGCATGACGCACGACGCCTACGGTACCCTGACGGCTGGTCGTCAGTACGACCCGGTCGTTGACATGGTCCAGCCGCTGACGGGCGACAACTACTTCGGCAGCACGTTTGCTACGCCGGGCGACGTCGACAACAACGACAACAGCTCGCGTACGAACAGCGCTATCAAGTACGTTTCGCCGCTGTTCGCAGGCTTCCAGTTCGAAGGCATGTACGCACTGGGCGGCGTTGCGGGTGCAACGGGTTCGGGCCAGACGTGGGGCGCTGCGGGAACGTATGCAACGGGTCCGTTCAGCATTGCTGCTGGCTACCTCTCGATGCACAACTTCAACGCGACGACCTTCCGCTCGGGCTGGAGCAGCACGTCGGATGGCACGTTTGACTCCAACTTCCCGGCAAACGCAGGCATCAACGCCGCCTACGCTACTGCGTCGAGGATCGGCATCGCTTCGGTGGCTGCTCAGTACGTTACCGGTCCGTGGACGGGTAGCCTGAGCTACAGCAACGCGCAGTACTACCATGACGGAAGTTCGCTCTTCAATCAGACTCAGAAGTACGAAGTCGGCCGCGTCTATTTGGGCTATCAGCTCACGCCGGCAGCGCTGCTGGGTCTTGGCTACGCCTACACGAAGGGCCACGGCGACGCGTCCGCGACGTATCACCAGGTGTCGCTGGGTGGCGATTACTCGATCTCGAAGCGCACAGACTTCTACCTGGTTGGCGCCTGGCAGCATGCAAGCGGCGAACAACGCGACCCGACCACGGGCCTCCTCGTTTCCTCGACGGCTTCGATCGCTTCGTATGGCAACCAGTCGAGCACCGACAACCAGGTCATGGTCAGCCTCGGTATCCGTCACAAGTTCTGATCAGGACCTGATGTGTAGTTGAAGCAGACGTAATAAGAAGCCAGCCAGAGGCATCCGCCGATGGCTGGCTTTTTTGTTTCCGTCGACGACGCCACATACGGTATCGCTGCATAGCAAAAAGCCGGACCTACGTCCGGCTTTTTGCTATGCAGCAGTGGCTCGATGAGCGTGCAGGTGCTGGTGCTTAATGCTGCGCCTTGTGCCTGTCCGCCTGAGCAAGCGTCTGTGCAGCCTGGTGGTCCGGCTGTCCATGCACGCCATCGGCGCCGTTGTGCTGCACCACGGGGGCGTGGCCACGCTGGCGCAGCGGCACGTCGCCCGAGTTCTCCCACGCCGGGTCGGGAATCGAACTGAAGACGCGGCGCAATTGATCGCCCCAGGTGCGATGAATCATCTGGTAGTACGCGTTGTCCTGATCGACCGAGACGAAACGGGTCACATGCAATGCATGCTTTTCATAGACCAGCAGGTCGAGCGGCAAGCCCACCGACAGGTTCGAACGCAGCGTCGAGTCCATCGAGATCAGCGCGCACTTGGCGGCTTCGTCGAGCGGTGTCGCGGGCGTCAGTACGCGGTCGATGATCGGCTTGCCGTACTTCGATTCACCAATCTGGAAATAGGGGCTCACGCTCGACGCTTCGATGAAATTGCCCGCCGAGTAGATCATGAAGAGACGCGGCATCGTTGCTGCCCCCCCTTCCGCGGCGATCTGACCGCCCAGGATGAAGCTGCAGTTGAAGTCGACGCCGAATTCCTGCAGCGCCTGGGCTTCGCGCTGATAGACCTGGCGCACAGCCTCGCCGACCACACGGGCCGCCTCGGCGACCGTCGCGACCGTCCACAGCGTCGGCTTTGCGGAGTCAGCGGGTTCACTGAGCGCATGCAGCACCGCCTGGGTCAGGGATAGATTACCCGCGCCAAGCAGCACGAGCACGCGCTCGCCGGGCTGTTCGAACACGGACATCTTGCGCGCCGTGCTGATGTGATCGACGCCCGCGTTGGTGCGCGTATCCGACAGGAACACAAGGCCTTCATCCACGCACATCGCCACGCAGTAAGTCATGTTTGCAAAATCCAGAAAACGACCGAACGCCGCTATTGTAATGCGCCAGGACGGTGTCCTTGACGCTTCCTGCGTTATATCGGCTGCGTGGCGAGCTTTGTGAAAGGGCGAATGCCCCTGGTGGAGCCTTGATGGGCCTCGCCGAGCCAGTTGGGGCCGGCTCGGGCTCGATCGGGTCTGTCGCTGAAACCTGACCGGAACCTGGGATCGAGCCTGAACCCGCTCATTGCGGTATCTGTGCGCTGACCGTCACCGACACGTTCAGCTTCTCCTCCCTGCCACCGATCCTGCGGCCGCGTACCGGCGCCGCCGCCTCGTAATCGCGAGCCACCGCGAGCCGGCAGTAGATCTCGCTGGCGAACGTGGCGTGCGTCACGTCAACCGACGTCCAGCCCAGCCCCTCGAGCCACACGTCGACCCATGCATGGCTTGCGCCGTGCGGCACATCGCCGGGCTCAATGTAGCCACTTACATAGCGCGCCGGCACGCCGCGCGCGCGGCAACAGGCAAGCATCAGGTGCGCGTGGTCCTGGCAGACGCCCTTGCCGAGCGCGAGCGCTTCTGCGGCGGTACTGGTCACTTCGGTCACCCCGGACTGGAATTCCACACGCTCAATGATTCTCTCCGACAGTGCGATCAACGAGGCCGGTGACGTGAGCGCAGGCACCGACCGCGCCAGCTCGCACACAGCGGTATCGGCATCGGTCAACGGCGTCGAACACGTGAAGTGCTCGAGCGGAACCGGACCGGGACCATCGGGCAACAGGCCGTCGATGAGCGGAAACGTATCGATTTCCCCCGATACGCGCAAACGGATCTCGCTGTGCGGCTTGTTCAGCACGAGCGTGTGCAGCACGTTGCCGTAGGCATCGAAAGTAGCATCGAGCTTGCCGGGCGCCTCGATACTCCAGCGGCGCACCACCTGCGATGCCCCGCTCGCGGGTGTCAGGCGCAGTTGCTGGATCGAGTAATGAACCGTCGTTTCGTAGCGGTAGGAGGTGTCGTGGCGAATCGTCAAATACATAAAACCTCCATCAGGCGACTGGCAGCATCAGATAGGTACGCGCAACCAGTCCGCCGAGTTCGAACACGCGGGCGAGAAACTGCGTCAGATACGCATGCAGACCCGCCTCGAAGATCTGCCGGATATCGGAATACACCAGCTCCGCGCGCAGCTTGCCGGCAAAACGCTCGCACTGATTCGATCCCGACGTGCGCAGCATCGCGAGATTCGCGCACACGCCTTCGAGCGAGGCCAGCAGCGAACGCGGCATCTGCGGATTCAGGATCATCAGCTCGACCACGCGCGCTGGCGTGACGACGTCGCGATAGACCTTGCGATAGATTTCGAGCGCCGACACCGAACTCAGGATCGACGTCCAGTAATAAAAATCCTCGAGCTGACGCGCGGCATCGCGTGAATTCGGCTCGACGTCGGCAAAGCGCACATCGAGAATCCGCGCGGTGTTGTCCGCCCGCTCGAGGAACGTGCCGAGTTGCGTGAAGAAGAACGCATCGTCCTGCAAGGCGGTGCCGAGCGTCACGCCGCGCGACAGATGCGAGCGGAACTTGACCCACTCGAAGAGCGCCACCGGATGTGCAGTGAGTTGCCCCGAGGCCGTGCGCTCCGTGAATTCGAGCCACGTATCGTTGATCGTTTCCCACCATTCGGTGGTCAACGTGCCGCGCACGGCGCGGGCGTTTTCACGCGCCGCCTGCAAACACGAATAGATGCTCGACGGGTTGCCGGCATCCGCAACCATGAAGTGGAGCACGTGCTCGCGGGTCGGTTCGTCGTAGCGCTGCGCGAAAGCGCCTTCGAGTTCTGAGATGCGCAGCACCGAACGCTGCGCCCGCGCCTCCTGTTCGGCCGTTTGCGGCAACAGCAGCGCTTTCAGGTTGATGTCGAGCATGCGCGCGGTGTTCTCGGCGCGCTCCATGTAACGGGCCATCCAGAAGAGGTGGTCGGCGGTGCGGCTTAGCATGACGGCTTTCCGTTGTTGATGAGCGCAGGGCACGGACGGCCTGCGCTGGTTACCGGTTTCTCGCCGGCGATGCGTTTCGCCGGCTTGCCTCGTTCGTTGCGAATGCAACCCTGTCAGTCGGTCATCCAGGTGTCTTTGGTCCCGCCTCCCTGCGACGAATTGACCACGAGCGAGCCTTCCTGCAGCGCCACACGCGTGAGACCGCCCGCCACCATCGTCACGGTCTTGCCCGACAGCACGAAGGGCCGCAGATCGATATGGCGAGGCGCGATGCCCGACTCGACGAAGGTCGGGCAAGCCGACAGCGCGAGCGTAGGCTGCGCGATGTAACCGGCCGGCCGCGCGATGAGCCGCTCGCGGAACGCCTCGATTTCCGCTGTCGTCGCTGCCGGCCCAACCAGCATCCCGTATCCGCCCGCGCCATGCACTTCCTTCACGACGAGTTCGGGCAGATGCGCGAGCGTGTACGCAAGGTCGTCGGGCTTGCGGCACTGGAAGGTCGGCACGTTGTTCAGGATCGGCTTTTCGCCGAGGTAGAACTCGATCATCTCGGGTACATACGGATAGATCGATTTGTCGTCGGCGATGCCGGTGCCCATGGCGTTCGCCAGCGCGACACGGCCTGCCCGGTAAGCGGTGAGCAGACCCGGCACCCCCAGCGCCGAGTCGCTGCGAAACGCGAGCGGGTCGAGAAAATCGTCATCGACGCGGCGGTAGATCACGTCGACGCGCTTCGGTCCCTGCGTCGTGCGCATGAAGACGTAGTTGTCGTCGACGAACAGATCCTTGCCTTCGACCAGTTCGACGCCCATCTGCTGCGCGAGGAAGGTGTGTTCGAAATACGCCGAGTTGTACATGCCTGGCGTGAGGACAACGACAACCGGGTCGTCGACGCCTTCCGGGGCCACCGAGCGCAAGGTGTCGAGCAGCAGGTCGGGATAGTGCGCAACTGGCGCGATACGGTTCTGCACGAAGAGCTCAGGAAACAGCCGCATCATCATCTTGCGGTTTTCGAGCATGTAGGAGACGCCCGAGGGCACGCGCAGATTGTCTTCCAGCACGTAGAACTGGCCGTCTTCACCCGCGCGCACCACATCGACGCCCGCAATGTGTGCATAGACGCCGAGCGGCACGTCGACGCCCTGCATCTCCGGCCGGTACTGCGCGTTCGTGTAGACCTGCGCCGCGGGAACGATGCCGGCCTTGACGATATTGCGGTCGTGATAGACGTCGTGAATGAACAGGTTGAGCGCCTGCACGCGCTGGCGCAGACCCGCTTCAAGCGTCTGCCACTCGTTACGCGGAATGATGCGCGGAATGAGGTCAAACGGGATCAGCCGCTCGGTTCCGGACAGGTCGCCGTTAACTGCGAACGTAATCCCCACCCGCCGGAACAGCAGATCTGCTTCGGCACGCTTGCGGGCGATCGCATCGCCGCCCTGTTGCACCAGCCAACGCTCGAACCGTGCATAGTGTGGCCGCACGGCTTCGTCGTGATGACGCATCTCGTCATAGCATCGCATGTCACGCCCCGCTCTTTTTGTCGGATAGAAGGCGAATGCGCTGCGCATTCGGTGTTCGACAACGGTCTAGCCTCAAGCAAGCGTTATGCCATTCTCTTCCCTGCGCAAACTGACGTCGAATGCACCTGAACGGCGCATCCGGCGGGCACGACGACGACATCATCCTACCGCTGGCGCGACCAATGCGCTACTCCGGTGCACCTGCGCCTGGCAGAGCGCTCCCGAGATCTACAGCGAGGCAAAGTCGACGCAGCATAGTAGAACTGCGGGATCGGCATAGGGGACGGCCATAAGGCCGTGCCCCTGCCACACCACCCGGCATGCGGGTCCGCACCGGGCGGTTCGGGAAGTTGAGGTTATGAGAGACGGGGCACACCCAGCCGGTCGAAGTAGGCGATCGTGAGTACACGTTTGAGAGCGCGATCGCTGTTGCGCCACCAGCGGCGGGTATTCGCCGCTACCTGTCGCGCTATCTCCACAGACGCGCCCAACATACGCAGTGCCCGGAAGATGGTGGGACCACGACGCCAGTGCTTGAGTTGGATGGCGCGTAACCGGTGACGCATCCACTCATCCAGCTCACGCCAGATTTTCGGGGTTTGTGCCAACCGGAAGTACGCCTTCCAGCCCTGCACATAAGAGCGTAACTGTTCCACCACCGCCTTCATGCTGCGCCCACCCAGACGACCAGTCAGTTGGCGGATACGGTGCTTGAACGCCAGCAGCGGTTTGGCCGCCACCTTGCGTTTGACCACACCACCCGCACCCACCCACAGGCTGTAGCCCAGAAACTTGCGACCCCACACGCTCGCCACAGCGCTTTTGACCTCGTTGACCTTCAGCCGCAATCGCCCGTACAGGCGTCGCAGGAGTGCCATCACCCGCTCGCCAGCACGGCGGCTACGAACGTACACATTCGCATCGTCGGCGTAGCGCGCGAAGCAATGACCCCGCCGTTCCAGTTCCTTGTCCACTTCATCGAGCAGCACGTTGACCAGCAACGGGGATAGCGGCCCGCCCTGCGGCGTGCCCTGATCCCGTTGCTGGACCACGCCGCCATCCATGATGCCGCTGTTCAGATACGCCCGGATCGGACGGATCACTCCGACGCCTGCTGGATCAGACGGTCCGTCACCGTCGGGATGCCAAGCTCGCGCTCGCCTCCGTCCGGTTTCGGAATCGTCACCCGCCGTACCGGGCTGGGCCGGTACGTCCCCTTCAGCAACTGTTCACGGATCGCAGGCCACGCCGTCACCAGATGACGCGACGTCTGGTCAATGTCCAGACCGTCCACGCCAGCGGCTCCCTTGTTGGACCGGACCCGTTTGAACGCCTGCTTCAGGTTCTCTCTCGTCAGCGCCGCTTCCAGCAGCGCTGACCCTGTGTCCCCAGATGCATGCCGCGGGCAGCAGGCTTCGTCGCTCACGGGTACGCCCGCGGCTTCACCGCGTGCTACTCCCGCTCGCCCCGTTTGCACGGGCATCTGACGCATTGCCTGCCGCATCGACATGACCTTGGACACTCCTTCCCGTTTGGCCCTTCGTCACCAGCTTCGGCCTCATCGGCCCGTCCTGTGACTACTACGGCCTCTGCTGACTTCTCGCTCCGGCTCGACGCCGTCGTCCTTTCAGACACGAGGCGAGATCTCCCCAGGTAAGAACGCACTCCTTCACTGCACAACCGCCGGATCTACGTCGTTGCCCCTTGATCACGAGAGCTTTGCGGTTTTTGGCCCGCTTGCCCTGGTCAACCACGCCTTCTATCCAGTTCTTGTCCATCGGCTCGCAGTTTCGCTCCACGCTTCCTCCCCACGATCAGTCACCCTCTCGCAGTTGCGCTTCGCTTCACTCGCTGTGATCACCTCGTGGTGGGACTTGCACCCACAAGAGTGCGCCCATGCTGGGCGCACCAAAAAAAATCCCCGTGGACGCGAGTCCGCGGGGATTCCTATACTGCCAGGCTGGTGCGACCGTCGCCCGAAAGCGGCGGTCACGAACGCTATGATCGTAACGATCAGCCTGCTGCTGCGTCCTTCAGCTTCTTCAGCGCACGTGCCTTGATGCGCACGCTGGCCGGCTTGGCCGGGAACCAGCGCTCTTCACCCGTGAACGGGTCTTTGCCGAAGCGCTTCTTCTTCGCCGGAACAGCTTGTGCAACGATCTTCAGAATACCGGACAGCGTGAATTCGCCAGCGCCCTTCTTGTGCACTGCGCCGAGGATCGTGTCTTCGAGCGCGGCCAGGACGGCCTTGGCGGACTTCAGTTCGACTGAAGCGCGATCAGCGATGTGCGCAGCCAGCGAGGCCTTCGTGAAGGTGTCCTTGATCGGCGACGGTGCGCCGGACGCCTTCACGGCGACCTTCTTAGCTACTGCTGCTTTCTTAGCAGGCACTTTCTTCGCTGCAACTTTCTTGGCCGGTACAGTGGCAGCCTTCTTGGCCACCTTTTTTGCGGAAGTCGGCATGTTTCTCCTACCTGTTGTGGTCAGTGAATGCACGAAGCACACGCGGTATGCGAGCACTTCAAGGCCGGATTCTACAAGCGCTCAGGCAATTCGCGCGAATCTTTTGTGTATAAGAGCGCAGGTTTGTTGCGCGGCGCTGACTGTTTAACACGTTTTGATGCCTGTTTTAGCGGGTCAAACGCATCTTGACTGCTGTCTGCCGCTTCGTTTCGGCGTCTGCTGCGCTGCTGTTTGCGCTGCTGTCGAAACGCCTGATTCGCAGCATCGCCCTGACACGCGCGACGCAAATCCGCCGATACGTCGATGCCAAAACCGGACGGCGTGCTCTCCGCAAGTACTGGAAAACCCGTGTATTACGGGAGATTTCGCGTTGCGCCAGATAGCGGCGCACCCGTCTGCAACGACGCTGGCTGCGCTAATGCGCCAGCTGCGGCATCAGTCTGGCGAGCGTCGTCAACGCCTTGTCGATCTGTTCGACACCGATGCCGCCATAGCCGAAGATCAAGCCGGGCTGCGGCCGCACACGCACATGAAAAGGCGCGAGGCCATATAGGCCGATCGATGCACCGGCAGCAACCTCGATGACCGCGGCTTCCGTCAACGGCGCCTTGAGCCGCGCGGCAAGGTGAATCCCGGCAGTGGGCACGATGGGCTCGAACCATCCTCCGAGCCCGTTTTGCAGATGCCAAATGAGCATCGCGCGGCGTTCCGCGTAGTGCTTGTGCATGCGCCGCAGGTGCTTCCTGAAGTCGCCATCGAGCATGAAGTTCGCGAGTGCGGTCTGCGTGAGCGTGCAGCCATGCCAGTCGCCGACCTGGCGAGCGCGATAGAGCGGCCCCATCAGCGATGCCGGCGGCACCACGTATCCCACCCGCAACTCGGGAAAAATCGTCTTGGAGAAGGTGCCGACGTACGCAACGAGCCCCGCACGATCGAGGCTTTTCAGCGGCTCCATCGGTCGCCCTTCGAAGCGGTATTCGCAGTCGTAGTCGTCTTCGATGATGACCGCGCCGCGTTGCTGCGCCCATTCGAGCAACTCGACGCGGCGCTCCAGACTCATCGGCATGCCGAGCGGAAACTGGTGCGATGGCGTGACGTAGACGATCCGCGCGTTCTTCGGCAGTTTGCTCACGATGAGACCTTGCCCGTCGACCGGCACCGGCACGACCTTCGCGCCGAGCGCCGCAAAGCACGCTCGCGCAGGCGGATAACCGGGATCCTCGATCGCGGCGACGTCGCCTGGCTGGAGCATCACGCGCGCGATCAGATCGAGCGCCTGCTGTGCACCCTGTGTCACGAGCACGTCGTCCCAGTTGCTCGTGACCGCCCGGCTGAACGCGAGATAACGCGAGATCGCGAGACGCAGTTCCTGCTCGCCGGCGGCATCATGATAGACGCCACGGCCACGCGCCTGCACGCGCAGCGCCTGATTCACACAGGTACGCCAGACATCGAACGGAAACAACGACTTGTCCGTCATGCCGCCAACAAAATCGAAGGTCGCGCGCGCGTCTGGCCGCGGCAACGTAATCGATTTCGCGACTTCGTCCCAGACCGGACGTGCCTTCGCCCGCGCGGTGGCTTTCGCCGCTTCGGCCGCCTTCGCATGCGCGGATTTTTCGCCAGGCAAGCGTTGCAGTCCTTCCGCGACATAGGTGCCCGCACCGGCCCGCGCCACCAGATACCCTTCGGAAAGCAGCCGCTCGAACACATCGAGCGTCGTCTTGCGCGAGACGCCGAGTTGTGTTGCCAGATCGCGCGTGGAAGGAATTTGCACTCCACCGGCCAGACGCCCTTCGACAATGCCCACCCTGAGCTGCCGGTAGATCTGCCCGGCAAGATCGTGCCGACCCTCGATCGTGATGTGAATGTCCATCCGGCCGGTTACCTCAAATATGCTGGAAATGGCCATTTTTGCTGACCACTGCACGCTCCAAGCTTACCTCCGTCGCCCCGCTTCCAGCACGCCGGGAATGCGTGAACGGTTAAGGCGTCAGCCCATCCGTTCGCCCGGCACCGCGCCTGCCAGCCCGTGCAGCGGACGACGCCGGGCGACGTCGAACGGATTCGTCTGCGGGCCGATCGCATCGGCCTGGCGCTTCAGTAGCTCGACGACCATTGGCAGACGGTCTTCACCGAGACGCGCCGCAAGCGTCCCGACGCTTAGCGCACCCACTGCAACGCCGGTCCGGTCGAGAATCGGCACCGCCACGCCTGCCATGCCATCCAGCACGCCGCTGTTACGCCCCGCATAACCAAGCTGACGCACACGTTCGATCTCGGTACGCAGATATACCTCGTCGAGCACGCCATAGCCGCGAATCCGCGGCACGTTGAAGCGGATGATTTCTTCGCGCTCCGCTTCAGGCAGAAACGCAAGGATTGCGAGACTGCCCTGCCCGACACCCAGCGCGACACGCCCGCCGATATCGCCGGTAAACGAGCGGATCGGGAACGGCCCTTCACACATGTCGAGACACACTGCGTCGAAACCGCTTTTCACGAGCAGGAAAATCGTATCGCCGAGGCTCGCGCACAGCCGCAGCAACGCAGGGCGGCACAACGTGCGCATGCCGTTGGGGTTGCCCGCCTGGGCCGCGAGTGCGAAGAAGTCGACGCTCAACCGGTACAGCTTCGAGTTTTCGTCCTGTTCGACGATGCCTTCCGCCATCAGCGACTGGAGGATCCGGTGCACGGTGCCTTGCGTGAGCCCTACCGCTTTCGCAAGCCGCGTGACGCGCCCGCCCTCGGGCTGCGTCGCGGCCAGCGCGCGGATCACGGCGAATGCGCGCTGCAATGTGCCGGTGCCGGGTGTATCGCCCGCTATCCCTGCCTGCATTTCGCGGTTCGCAGCAATTTTCATTCAAACCTCTATGCATTATTCCATTCAATGGAAGACTATAGACGCTTTCATTCTTCGATGGAATAGCGAGTATGCAGTCTGATGACCTGTCTAATCGCTCGTTAAATAGGGTTTTCCCCTGCACCCCGAAATGGAATACGACAATGGTCCGTCTGTTGAATATTCCATTGAGCAGAATTTTTATCATTTTTATACCGTTAAACGGAATTCAAAATTGACGACCTGAAAATTGGCTGACTAGAGTCGGCTTCAGCAGATGATTCCTTGTTTCAGCCGGTGCGCGTGCACCGAAAGGCCAGATCATGTCGTTCCTCACACTCACGGACCTTACGAAGTCCTTCGGCGACCTGCATGCGGTCGTCGACGTGAACCTGTCGGTGGAGAAAGGCGAGTTCGTCTCGCTGCTCGGGCCATCCGGTTGCGGCAAGACAACCACGTTGCAGATGATCGCCGGCTTCGTCGACACGACGCGCGGACGCATCACGCTCGACGGCCTCGACATCACGCACACGAAGCCGAACCGTCGCGGGCTCGGCATCGTGTTCCAGAGCTACGCGCTGTTTCCGCATATGAGTGTCGCCGAAAACGTCGGCTTCGGACTTGAGATGCGCGGGCTCAGCAAGACGGAACGCAGCGAACGCATCCGCGAAGCGCTGGCGCTGGTGCGCCTCGGCACGCTCGCACACCGCTTTCCGCGCGAACTGTCGGGCGGACAAAGGCAACGCGTCGCCATTGCGCGAGCGATCGTGATCGAGCCGCCCGTGCTGCTGCTCGACGAGCCGATGTCGAACCTCGACGCCAAGCTGCGCGAAGAAATGCAGTTCGAACTGCGCGCGATCCAGCGCAAGATCGGCACGACAACCATCATGGTCACGCACGACCAGTCGGAAGCGCTCTCGATCAGCGACCGTGTCGTCGTGATGGAAGCCGGGCGCATCACGCAGGTCGATACCCCGTATCGCGCCTATGAACGCCCCGAAAACCAGTTCGTTTCCCAGTTCATCGGCAAGGCAAACATGCTGCCGGGCACGGTCGTCGAGACGGTCGGCGATGAGATCCGCATCGACCTCGGCCATCAGCTCGCCGAAACCGGCAAGACGGCACAACTGCCGATGCGGGAGCGTGCGGTCAACGTCGGCGACGCAGTCACGCTGTGCATCCGGCCTGAAAAGCTGCGACTGTGCGCGCCGGGCGCGGGCCGCCTGTCGGCCACCGTCACGAGCCGCTTCTTCCTTGGCAGCCAGTGGCTGTATCGCGTGGACTGCACGCTGGGGGAGGTGCTGGTCTGCTGCCAGAACGAAGGCACTGAGCCTCTGGACGAAGGCGCGACGGTCGGCGTCGACTGGAATAGCGACGCGATCCGCTTCATTCAACAGGGTGCGCGCCATGGCTAGCACGATGCCTATCTCCAGTCGTAGCGACGCTGGCGCGAAGCGCGCGTCGTGGCACGCACTCCTGCCGCTGTGGCTCCTGTGCGCGCCCGCGTTCCTGCTGTTCGCGACGCTCGTGCTGGTCCCGCTCGCGATGACGCTCGTGCTGACGTTCTACCGCTTCGATCCCGCGAGCGGTCCGATCGCCGCGTTCCAGCTCGGCAACTACGTGGAAGTGCTGGGGTCGTCGTATTTTCATACGATTTTCGCGCGCACGTTCGGCATTGCGCTCTTCACGACGGCGCTTTGCATCGTGATCGGTACGCCTGAAGCGTACGTGCTGTCGAAGATGCGTGATCCGTGGCGCTCGCTGTTCCTGCTCGCGATTCTCGCTCCGCTGCTGGTGTCCGTGGTGGTGCGTGCGTTCGGCTGGAGCATGCTGCTCAACACCAACGGTCTCATCAACCAGGCACTCGGCCTGTTCGGACTGGGGCCCTACAAGCTCGAATACACGACGTTCGCCATCGTCATTGCGCTGGTGCACGTGATGTTGCCGTTCATGGTGATTCCTGTCTGGACCGCACTCCAAAAGCTCGACCCGCAGACGGAAAACGCGGCGCTTTCGTTGATGGCGTCGCCCGCCACAGTCCTGCGCCGCATCGTCCTTCCGCAACTGGTGCCCGGCATCCTGTCGGGCAGCCTGATGGTGTTCGGCCTTTCGGCCAGCGCGTTCGCCATTCCCGGCCTGCTCGGCGGCCGGCGCCTGAAGGTCGCCGCTACCGCGGTCTACGACGAATTCCTCAGTTCGCTGAACTGGCCGCTCGGCGCGACGATCGCGCTACTGCTGCTGGTGGCGAACCTGGTCGTCATGTTGACGTACTACCGGATGCTGGAGCGCCGGTACGCACGCAGCATGGGTTGAGGGGATCGAGATGAGAAAAAACGGCCCGCTCGCGCTCGCGTTCCACACGCTCGTGATCCTCTTCGTGCTCGCGCCGCTCGTTATCGTCGTGCTGGTCGCATTCACGCCCGATGAAACGTTGACCCTGCCTACGCACGGCCTCTCGCTGCGCTGGTTCCGCGCGATTCTCGACTACCCGGACTTTATTGCGGCGTTCCTCAACAGCCTGAAACTCGCGTTCGCGTCGGCGACTCTTTCGCTTGCGATCGCATTGCCCGCCGGGCTCGCGATCGGACGCGCGCGCTTTCCGGGTCGCAGCTTTCTCAATGGTCTGTTCCTGTCGCCGCTCGTGATCCCCGGCCTCGTGCTCGGCATCGCGTTTCTGCGCTTCTTCGCGCTGATCGGCGCGACGGGCTCGTTCACGTGGCTCGTGCTCGCGCACATGATCATCATCACGCCTTTTGTGATGCGGCTCGTGCTGGCGTCGACGAGCGGCCTCGACCGCAGTGTCGAGCACGCCGCGTATTCGCTCGGCGCCGATGGCTGGACCACGTTTCGCCGCATCACGCTGCCGATGATCCTGCCCGGCATCACGGGGGGCTGGCTGCTCGCGTTCATCAACAGCTTCGACGAATTGACGATGTCTATCTTCGTCACGTCGCCGCAAACCGTCACGTTGCCCGTCAAGATGTATATGTACGCGACCGAATCGATCGATCCGATGATGGCGTCCGTTTCCGCGCTGGTGATCTTCATCACGGCGGCCGCGATGCTGCTGCTCGATCGCGTGTACGGCCTCAATCGCATCCTGATCGGCAATCACTGATGTCTTCCTTCGCACCATCACGTATGCCGCATTCTTCTCCAGAGCGATCCGCGTCTATGTCCGTTGCAGAATCCGCGAGATCCGACGAAGGGCCTCAATTCGTCCGCGTCGCCGAAACTGCGCGCGCGCCGCTGTCCTTCGTGCTCAACGGCGAGGACGTGAGCGCTCTCGCGGGCGATACCGTCCTGACCGCGATCCTGACGCAGCAGCGACGTGTGCGCGACAGCGAATTCAGCGGCGAACCCCGCGCCGGCTTCTGCCTGATCGGCGCCTGCCAGGATTGCTGGGTGCGCACGGAAAGCGGAGCACGCGTGCGTGCGTGCTCGACACCGCTCGTGGCAGGCATGCGAATCGTCACGCGCATCGCGGCAAGCGACGGCGTATCGGGAGCCGGACGATGAGCGCCCAGCAGCGGATCGTGATTGTGGGCGCGGGTCCGGCTGGCGTGCGCGCAGCCGAAACGCTCGTGGCAGCGGGCCTCACGCCTGTGGTGATCGATGAGAACGCCCGCTGGGGCGGGCAGATCTATCGGCAGCCGCCACTCGATGCCGGCTTTATCCGTTCGAAAAAGTCGTTGTATGGCTTCGAGGCGCGCAAGGCAGATGCGCTGCATTCGACCATGGCCGGGCTGGTGCGGTGGGTCAACTATCGTCCGGATACGCTCGCGTGGGCCTGCGAAGGCGGTCGGCTCGACACCCTTCACGCGGGACGCGAAGGCAGTGTGCCGTTTTCCCATCTGATCATCGCGAGCGGTGCCACCGACCGCGTGCTCCCGATTCCAGGCTGGACGCTTCCCGGTGTCTACACCATGGGCGGCGCCCAGGTCGCGCTGAAGGCGCAAGGCTGCGCCATTGGTCAACGGGTGGTGCTGGCAGGCACGGGTCCGTTGCTGTATCTCGTTGCGTATCAGTATGTGAAGGCCGGCGCACGGATCGAAGCTGTACTCGACACGAGCGCGTTTTCGCAGCAACTGGCAGCGGCGCCGAAGCTCGCCCGCCAGCCGCGCACATTTGCGAAGGGTCTCTACTACGTCGGCTGGCTCCAGGCGCGCGGCGTGCGAGTCGAACGCAGCGTGACACTCGCGGGCATCACCGGCGAGCGCTTCGTGACCGGCATCAGCTGGAAACGCGGCCATGGCGCCGCTCAGACAATCGAATGCGATGCCGTCGGCCTCGGCTTCGGCTTGCGGCCGGAAACGCAGCTTGCCGATCTCGCGGGCTGCCGGTTCCGCTTCGACGCGCATAACCGCTGCTGGTTACCGGAACTCGATGCGGCCGGCCGCAGTTCCGTCGCACGCATCTACCTGGCGGGCGACGGCGCAGGCATCGCCGGTGCCGATGCGGCCGAACTCGCCGGGCGACGTGCGGCGCTCGCGCTGCTCGACGATCTGGGTATCGAACATCCGCACGGCAGCGCGATGCCAGATGTCGCGACGCTCGAACGGAAACTCCAGCACATTGCGGTCTTCCGGGCTGGCATCGAAGCCGCCTTCGCCCCTCCTGAACATTGCGCGTCGCAATGGCCCGACGACATGACCGTGTGCCGCTGCGAAGAAGTCGACGCAGGTACGCTGCGACGCTGCATCCGCGCAGGCGAGGCGAGCGAAATCAATCGGCTGAAAGCACTGACGCGCGTCGGCATGGGCCGTTGTCAGGGACGCATGTGCGGAGAAGCCGCGATCGCGTTGCTCAGCGAAGAAACCGGCCGGCCGCCGGAGGCGGTTGGCCGCATCCGCAGCCAGCCGCCGGTCAAGCCGATTCCAATGTCGCCCGCGCTGTACGACGACGGCGTCGCCGCCATCCCACAGGAAGCACGCGATGAGTGAAGCCCTGCACTATGACGTCGCAATCGCGGGCGGCGGCCTGGTTGGCGCATCGGCAGCGCTCGCACTGGCGCGGCGCGGATTGCGCGTGGGTCTCTTCGAACGCCGCTTTTGCGGCGCCCAGGCAAGCGGCGTGAACTATGGCGGCGTGCGTTGCCAGGGACGTCCCGCTGAGCAGTTGCCTTTGGCCATGCGCGCGCGGCGCATCTGGGACCGCCTGCCCGAATTGACCGGCATCCATGGCGAATTCGTCGTCTCCGGCCATCTGCGCCTCGCGCGAAGCGAGGAAGACCTGAGCGCGCTCGAAGCGTACGCAAGGATGGCGCACGAACACGGTCTCAGCTTGCAGTTGATCTCGGGCGATGCGTTCAGGCGGCGTTATCCATGGCTCGGCGCTGCGGCGCTTGGCGGTTCGCTATGCGCCAGCGACGGCCACGCGAACCCGCGCCTCGTTTCGCCTGCGTTCGCGCGCGCAGCGCGCGCCGCCGGCGCGGACGTCCGCGAGCAGACCGCACTCACCGACATCCATCACGACGGCACGCGCTTTCGGCTACGCGCGGGCGAACAGCGCATCAGCGCGGACTGGCTCATCAATTCGGCCGGCGCCTGGGGCAATACGATCGCGGGCTACTTCGGCGAAAGCGTGCCGATGAAGCCGATCTATCCAAACATGTGGGTCACGGAGCCGCTGCCGCGCTTCATTACCCACAACCTCGGCGTCTACGGCGGCAGCATCTACGCGCGGCAGGTCGAGCGCGGCAACTGCGTCATCGGCGGCGGCCGCGGGCGCGGCGACGGCGAATACGGCCAGCCGTCGACCGACACCACCCGTGCCGTGATGCGCGACGCCTGCCAGTTGTTGCCCGCCTTGCGCGACGCCTTGTTGATCCGCACGTGGAGCGGCGTAGAAGGCAGTACACCCGACAGCAATCCCGTCATCGGCGCAAGCCGCACCGTGCCGCGCCTGCTGCACGCATTCGGCTTTTCAGGCGGCGGCTTTCTGCTCGCGCCCGGCGTTGGCGACGTGCTCGCGGAGCTTGTCGTCGACGGCGCGACCGTTACACCACTCGACGCGTTCAGTATCGACCGCTTTGCATTCGTGACGACTCCCTCTGTCATCTAGTCCATCCCTGGAGACCTACCCATGAAACTGTTCAGAACGATCGCGGCCGCAGCCGCAGCCGCATTGTGCGCGCTCGGTGCAGCCGCACCCGCGTGGTCGCAAACGAAGACGATTTACATCGGCATGAATGGCGGTCCGATGGAAAAGACGTACACGAGCCAGGTGCTGCCCATGTTCGAGAAGGCGAACAATGTCAAGGTCGTCGTCGTGCCGGGCACGTCGTCGGACATTCTCGCGAAGCTCCTCGCCAACAAGAACAGCCCACAGATTCACGTCGTGTTTCTCGACGACGGCGTCATGGCACGCGCGGTCAGCATGGGCGTGTGCCAGAAGCTGGACGACTCGCCGGTGCTCAAGGAACTGTATCCGTTCGCGCGCATGAAGAGCGACGCTGGCGCGGGCGTGCAACTGGGCATGACCGGTATCGCCTACAACAAGAAGCTGTTCGCCGAAAAGGGCTGGGCGCCGCCGACCTCATGGATGGATTTCGCCGACCCCAAATACAAGGGCAAGGTGGTGTTCCAGTCGGCTTCCAGCAGCACGTTCGGGCTGCACGGCTTCCTCGCCATCAACAAGCTGCTGGGCGGCAGCGAGCAGAACGTCGAGCCCGGCTTCACGAAGTGGCCGACCACCGTCGGGCCGAACGTGGTCGAATACATTCCGAACTCGGCGAAGATTTCGGAAATGGTGCAAACGGGCGAAGCCGGGCTGTTCCCGTTGACGCCGACTGCGGTCGGCGATCTGCAGGATAAGGGCATCCCCGTTGCCTACGTGAACCCGAAGGAAGGGCCGGTCCTGCTGCTGGTCGACCTGTGCGTCGTCAACAACAGCCCGGATCCGCAAATGGCGCAGAAGCTCGCGCAATTCCTGCTGTCCGCGCCCGCTCAGACAGCGGCGGCGGAAGCCGGCAAGCAGATTCCGACCAACCGTCTCGCGAAGATGCCGGCACCGATGCAGCAAAGCCTCGGCAACGTCGATGATCTGGTACACAAGTTGAACGTGGTCGACTGGGACACGATCAACGAGCACCGCGCCCAGTGGGATGCGCGGTGGAACCGGCAGATCGAGAAATAAGCGCTCAGTGTACGGTCCGCTGCGCTGCATCGATTGACTGGCCCAACGGCGTGCGTCAATCGATGCCCGCCGTTCAGGTCTAAGCTTCCCGCGCCTGCCGGGCCTCATAGGCTTTCAAATGGCTGTAAGCGATGCGCAGCAGCGAAGGCTGCCTGTCGTCAGGCTGCGCTTCGCTTGCGCGCTGGATTAGATCGCCGAGAATATGATCCGCTTCGGTACGCGAGCGGTTCTCGACGTCGCGCAGCATCGACGCGGTCAACGTCGAGCCCGTAGCGAACAGCGTCCCGCTCACCCGCGCAACAAAATCCTCGCCCAGCGCATAGCCGTTGTGCGCCGCGACCGCGCGGCATTCGGAAAGCAAGCCTTCGATCACGCGCTTGCCGTCCGGCGCCGCAAGAATATCGCCGACGGATGCGCGACAAAGGCATGTGCTGGCCGCCAGCGTTGCGAGGAACACCCACTTCGCCCACATCTGCTGAAGAACGTTGTCGCTGGCTGTGACGTCGAAGCCGGCGCCTTGCATGACTTCGTCGACCGCCCGCGCGCGGTCAGTCAATCTTCCTGCCAGTTCGCCGAAGGTCAACGCATGCGAGTCGTTCAAATGCACGATTTCGCGCTCGCGATTCAGCGTTGCCGCAATCACGCATAGACCGCCGAGGACGCACGACGCGCCGAACTTCTCCGTCAGCACGTCGATGTGCCGCATGCCGTTCAGGAGCGGCAGGATGGCAGTCGACGGCCCAATGAACGGGGCGAATGATTCGATCGCATCGTCGAGGCTGTAGGCCTTGCAACTCAGGATCACGAGGTCGAACGGTTGACTGGCGTCGCCGGCCTGCACGGTTTTTACGTCGCGCAGCAGCAGGTCGCCACGCGGGCTCCTGATCACGAGACCCGCACGCTTCAGTTCTTCCGCGCGTTGCGCACGCACGAGAAAGGTCACGTCACGGCCAGCTGCGGCAAGACGTCCGCCGAAGTATCCGCCTACCGCACCTGCCCCCACCACCAGAATTCGCATCGTATCTCCGTCGATAATCAATTGAGACTCGCCGCGCGCGGACGCGGTGCTGCGTTCATCCCTGTCTACGCGGAATGTAGCAAAGATTCTTCATATGCATCCGCGGCCGGATCCTTTCGAACCCGGCCGCAGAAGCGCAACGCGTTCGCCTTCGGTCAGACAGTCTCGAGCGCCAGCGCGATGCCCTGGCCGCCGCCGATGCACAGCGTGACGATACCGCGCCGCAGTCCGTCGCGTCGCATCGAGTGGATGAGCCGCGTGGTCAATACAGCGCCTGTCGCACCGATCGGATGACCGTGCGCAATCGCGCCGCCTTCCACGTTGATGATGTCGTCCGCGAGCCCGAGCTTCTGTGCGACGGCAATCGGCACCGCGGCGAACGCTTCGTTGATTTCAACCCGTTCGACATGCGCGAGCGTCCAGCCTGCGCGTTCAAGCGCCATGTGGACGGCGGGCACCGGCCCGAGACCGAACATGCCCGGCTCGACCGCCGCGACGCCGAACGCCACCAGCCGGGCGAACGGCTCGATGCCACGGTCCTCGGCAAAGCCGCGCTCCGCAACGATCATGGCTGCCGCGCCGCTGTTCAGGCCCGGCGCATTGCCCGCCGTGATGGTGCCGTCGCGGCGAAAGGCCGGGCGGAGTTTGGCGAGCGTTTCGACCGTGGTATCGGCGCGCGGCTGCTCGTCCCGGCCGAAGCGCACCGGCTCCTTGCGTCCCGTGACTTCGACGGCGACCAGTTCCGCGTCGAAGAAACCACGCTCCTGTGCCGCGGCAAAGCGCTGCTGCGAACGCGCAGCCCAGCGATCCTGCGCCTCGCGCGTGATGGACAACTGCGTGACCAGGTCTTCCGTGTGCCAGCCCGAATGCTCATTCGAGAACGCATCGACGAGCCCGTCGCGCAGCATGCTGTCGTACACCTCGGCGTTGCCCATCCGGTAGCCCCAGCGGCCGCCCGGAAGCAGATAGGGCGCACGCTCCATGCTTTCCATGCCGCCTGCAATGGCCGCGTTGCCCAACCCGAGCCAGATCTCCTGCGCTGCGGAAGCGATGGCCTGCGCGCCGGACCCGCACACGCGGTTGACGGTCAGCGCGGGCACCGCCACCGGCACGCCGCCGCCGATCGCAGCCTGGCGTGCCGGGTTCATCCGGTTGCCCGCCTGAACCACGTTGCCCATCACGACCGACGCCAGTTCCTTCGCGTCGAGACCGCTGCGCTGCAACGTCTCCCGCACCGCCGCGGCGCCAAGATCCGTTGCGGGAACATCCTTGAGCGACCCGCCAAAGGCGCCGATCGGCGTTCTCACGGGGTTACAGATCACTACATCTCGGGTATTCATCGTCATCTCTCTTTGATTGAGGTAAAACGCACTGGCTGATGCCTCGCTTGCCCGAGGCTGGCTTTCATGTTCCGGTGGGCTCAGTTCGCCTTTGCGGGCGCAGGCGCCGCCGGCACGCTCGCCACCGTCGACGTATCCTGCGCATCCCACCCGCCGCCGAGCGAGCGATACAGCGCAACCGCCGCGAGCGCGCGTTCGCGCTTCGCCTGGTTCAGCGATTCCGCGTCCTGCAGATAGGCCTCCTGCGCCGCGAGGACATCCAGGAAGCTCGATGCGCCGCCCTTGTACAGCTCGCTGGAGAGCCGCAGCGCCTGGCTCGATGCATCGAGCGCGCCGCCGAGCCGGTCGACCTGCTCGCCGCTTGTCACCAGATCGCTGCGCGTATCCTCGATTTCCTTGAGCGCCTGCAGCATCGTTTGATGCAGACCGAGTTGCGATTCGCGCATCTGGCTCTCGCTCTTGTCGATGCCTGCGGTGATACGGCCCGCGTTGAAGATCGGACTCGTCGCGTTCAGCGCCGCGCTAAAGAGGTTGTCGGTCAGGGTCGGCAGGCCGAGGTACGACGATGCAAGCAGCCCGGTCGTCAGGTTCAGGCGGAACTGCGGGTAACGCTGCGCCTTCGCTTCGCCCACTTCCGCGGCGCGCTGTTCGACGCCGGCATAGGCGGTGCGAACGTCGGGCCGGCGCAGCAACGCCTCCGACGGCACGGTCTGCGGCACGCTTTGCGCGGGCACCGGAATGTCGCGTGCGTCGGCCAGCAGCAGAGAATCGACGCTCTCCGGCGTGCGGCCCGAATACACCGCAATCAGGCTCAACTGATGCTGGATCGTCGACTGCACGCGCGGAATCTGCGCCTGCAGATCGGACAGCTGGTTTTGCGCCCGGGCGACGTCAAGCTGCGTCGAGAGCCCGTAGTGCAGGCGCTCCTGGGTCAGGCGCAGCGCACGCGCGCGGATCTGCTCGTTGTCCTTGACGATCTGCATCTGCGACTGCGCCCAGCGCAGATCGATATACGCGGCCGCCGTATTGGCGGCGAGCGCGAGCCGCAGTTCGTTCAATGCTTGCTTGCTGCCGCTTACCTGGGCCTGCGCCGCAAGCAACGCCAGCCGCTCGCCGCCGAACACGTCGGGCGTCCAGCTTGCCGCGAGGCCAATGCCGGCCTGCCGCACGTAGCCGAGCGGCGGCGGGGTGTTCTGCCGCGTGTTGGACGCTGTCGCGGTCGCATTCAGTTCCGGCAGCAGATCTGCGTGACGCTGCTTTGCCACGTCCTGCGCCTGCTTGACGCGCTCAGCCGCGGCCGCTACGTCGAGGTTGTCGTCCAGCACCGATGTCACGAGCTGATGCATCACCGGGTCACCGAAGTCCTTCCACCACGCGTCGGCGGCCACCGGCGCCTCGGGAGCCGCGACGCTCCACGCGTTTGGCGCGACGGTTTGCACGGTCTCGTGAAGGTCCGCGTGGGTTGCAGGCTGCACCGCGCAGGCGGCGAGACTCAGCGCCGCGATGCCTGCCAGGATCTTTGCAAAGGTTGATTTCATGTCGGGTCTCTCAGTGAGCGTCAGGAGGCGGTGCGGTGTTGCCAAACGGGCGCGAGAAAGCCACGCTTGCCAGGCCGACGACAAAGCAGAGCGCCACTGCGAGAAAGGCATCGGAGAAGGTCAGCACGAGCGCTTCGCGCATCAGGAGCGAATGCAGCACGTCGAGGCCGGCGCTCGCCGAGTCGAGCGCGTCGCCGCCGATTGCGGCCAGGTGCGCGGCCTGCTGATGAAGCAGCGATTCGACGACGGGCCGCCCCGCCGTGACGTGTTCGTCGAGGCGCTCGAAGTGCAGGTTCAGGCGGTCGTTGAGCATCGTGCTGGCAACGGCAATGCCAATCGCGCCGCCGAGATTCCGCATCAGGTTGAAGAGCCCGCTCGCCGAGCGAAGCCGCGAAGGCGGCAGCGACCCGAGCGCCATCGTGACGATCGGCGGAATGCAGAACTGTTGCCCGATACCGCGCAGCGCCTGCGGAATCAGCAGTTCACGCCAGCCCCACTGGCTCGTCAACGGCACGTACAGGTAGAGACCGACACCAAAGCACACGAGGCCGAATATCATCAGCAGGCGCATATCGATCACGCGCGCCAGCAGCGAATACGCGACGAGTGCAATCAACTGGAAGCAACCCACCGAGAGCAACGCAAGACCAATCTGCAACGAGTCGAAGCCACGCACACGCGCGAGAAACACCGGGGTCAGAAACACCGCGCAGAAAATGCCGACGCCCGTAATGAACGACAACAGGCTGCCAATGCCGAAGTTGCGGATCGCCAGCGCCCGGAGATCGACAATCGGTTCCTTCGCCGTGAAGGCGTGCACGATGAACAGAAAGCCGCAGATCGCGGAAATCCACGTGCACAGAACAATGACGTCATCACCGAACCAGTTCTTGCGGGGGCCTTCTTCGAGCACATATTCGAGGCAACCGAGAAAGCCGGACATCAGCAAAATGCCCAGGTAGTCGCCCTTTTTAAGCAGCGAGAGATCGACTTCATCGATGTGCACGAACTTCGGCACGAGCACGGTGACGAAGATGCCGGGCACGACGTTCAGATAGAACAGCCAGTGCCACGACCATTGCGAGGTGATCCAGCCGCCGATCACCGGGCCGATCGTCGGTGCGAGCGATGCTAGAGCGCCGATCGTCGTGGAAGCGATCAGCCGCTGCTTGCCGGGGAACAGCACGAACGCGGTCGTAAAGACGGTGGGGATCATCGCCGCGCCGAGCGCGCCCTGCAGGCCGCGAAACACGATCATCGAGTTGATATCCCACGCCAGGCCGCACAGCATGCTCGTCACCGTGAAGCCGAACGCGGAGGCGGTGAAGAGCCAGCGCGTCGAAAACACACGCGTGAGCCAGCCAGACATCGGGATCACCAGAATCTCGGCGATCAGATATGAAGTCTGTACCCAGGACAACTCGTCCTGGCTGGCCGACAGACCGCCGCCGATGTCCCTCAGTGACGACGCAACGATCTGGATGTCGAGCGTCGCCATGAAGAAGCCGAGGCACATCAGCGCGAATGCGAAGACTTTGGTGCGCGTCGGCTGGTCGGCGGGATTGGCCGGGAGAGCGGCAGGACCGGAGTTCATGGAGAAGGCGTTTGTGCGGTTCATGATCGTGTCGCCTGCTCGCTCATCAAGCCTGACCGGCGAGGTGCACCCTCACCGTCGCCGACAGGCCGGGCCGCAGCACGCGTTCCATTTCCTTCGACACATTCAGGTGGACGCGCACCGGCACGCGCTGCACGATCTTCGTGAAGTTGCCGGTTGCGTTTTCTGCCGGCAGGACGCTGAAGGTCGCACCTGTTGCGGGCGCCAGGCTTTCAACCACGCCGTGGATCCTGCCGCTGGAGGCGTCGAGATCAACATCGACCGTATCGCCTACGCGCATCTTCTTTAACTGGTCTTCCTTGAAGTTGGCATCGATCCACAGGCCGCTCGACGGCACGACCGTCAGCAGCGAGACGCCTACGTTCGCCAGCAGGCCGACGCGTGCCGTGCGGTTGCCGACGTAGCCGTCGATGGGCGAACGGATGGTCGTGTACTCGACGTTCAGTGCGGCCACGCGCTGTGCCGCCTCGGCCGTCGCCACGCGGGCCTCGGCATCGCCAATCTGCGCGTCGAGCACGACCAGTTGCCGCTGCGCCGCGGTGAAGGCTGCGTTGCTGCGATCCACTGCGGCACGTGCCTTGAGCAGGTCGGCGTCCGCGCGTTCGACGACCTGGTTCGACACGGCGTCGTCCTTCACCAGTTCTCGATAGCGTGCCTCGTCCGAGGCGCTGCGCGTCAGTTCCGCACCCGACGCGCGAACTTCAGCGGACTGCTCGTTGATCGTTGCCAGTTGCAGCGATTTCTTCGCCTGCAACTCGGTGACTGCCGCCTTCGCGCCTGCCACTTCGGCATTGGCCTGAGCGAGACGCGCATCGTAGTCGCGCGCATCCAGCCGGATCAGAACCTGATTGACGTGCACGTGCTCGTTGTCTTTCACCAGCACGTCCGTCACGAAGCCGCTCACCCTCGGCGCCATGACGGTGACGTCCCCACCGATGTACGCGTCATCGGTCGTCTCCACGAAGCGGCCAACGATGAACCAGTACGATCCCGCGGCGACGAGCGCCACGAGCACAGCGATGACAGCAAGCAGCATCCACGGGATGCGGCGCGCTGCACGCGCGCTGCCAACGGTGCCGGCGGGTGCGCTGGCGGGGGCGAGAGTCGACGGGGTAGTGGACATGTTGATCTGTGCGTATGCACTCCATTGCTTCAAAAAATGGCGCACTGATCTGCGCCGGCCATTTCCTGCTTCGTGCGAGCCTCGAATCTATTCCTGTGTCAACGCAAGCAGCTCCCGGCGCAGCGCTGCTGCGCGCGCGAGACCGAAGCGCTGCTCGAATTCATCCTGCGCTGCAGACCAATGCTGCCGTGCCGCGAGAATCCGTTCTTCGCCGTCTTTCGTCAGACCCAGAACCAGGGCGCGCTGCTCCGGTTCGAGCGAGTCGGTGAATACCAGCCCGTCGCGCCGCAACGGCTGGATCGCCCTAACCAGCGACGTGCGCTGCAACACCATCTCGTCGGCCAGTTGCTTCATCGTCAGGCGGCCCGCACGCCTGATTCGTCCCATGATCGAAAACTGCGTGATCGTCAGGCCTACGTTCGCGAGATGCCGATCGTAAAGCTGCGATACGTGGCGCGCAGCCTGGCGGATCGCAAAACAATCGTCTTCAGGAGCAAAGGGCATGTTCGTTAGCCGGTTTATAAGTGAGTATGCACACATCAAAACGTCGCAAACTCGCCGAAGTGCTTTGCACCCGGCTCGCTATTCGGTGATATCAAACAGTTCTGAACGCAGCGCCTTGGCGCGTGCCCGTCCGAATTTCTCTTCGAACTCGTCCTGCGCCGCGCGCCACGCGACGGCAGCCCGATCGAAGGTTTTTTCGCCGCTTTTCGACAGACTGAACTCAAAGGTCCGTCCGTCATGCTCCGCCGATTCGGTCTCGACGAGCCCGTCGCGTTGCAGCGGCTTCATTGCGCGGACCAGCGTGGTGCGATCCATGACCATGGCGTCGGCGAGGTCCAGCATCGTCAGCTTCGGCGTACGGGCCAGTTTGGCCAGAATCGTAAACTGCGCCGCCGTCAGGCCGACCTGCCCTAGGTGGCGCTCGTAGATCTGCGTCACGTGACGCGCCGCCTGCCGCAGCGCGAAACAGTTGCATTCGTCGTAGGAGATGGGTCGATTCATGAAAGGCAGTATATGTGTGCATACGCACACTGTCAAGTACTCCATCCACGCGCGATCATCCCTCCCGACGGGTATCCTACCGGCGCCGATGCCGGATCCGCGTCAACACGCTAGAGCGGGATCACGCTGACGCCGACCTCTACGCGATGCGCGCCGCCGCCGAGAATCATCCCGCGCAGCAGCGACACGTCGCTGTAGTCGCGCCCGGTGGCGAGCGTGATGTGGTCGATATCGGCGAGGACGTCGTTGGTCGGGTCGAGGTCGATCCAACCGCTACCCGGGCAATACACCGACACCCACGCATGCGACGCATCTGCGCCGATCAGACGCGGCTGCCCCGGCGGCGGATCGTTGCGCAGATAGCCGCTCACATAGCGCGCCGGCAGCCCGAGCGAGCGCAGGCAGGCGATCATCACCTGCGCAAAGTCCTGGCAGACGCCGCCCTTCAACTCGAACGCGCGCTCGGCCGGCGTATCGAACATCGTGGCCGACGGCCTGTAATCGAAGTCCGCGTGAACGCGATGCATCAGATCGACCGCACCGACCGCGATCGGCGTGCCCGGCGGAAAACTCGGCAGCGCATAGGCGCGCAATCCGGGCAGCAGAACGATATTCGGCGACGCGAAGCAGAACTCCGTCTCCGGCCGAAACTGACCGCCGACGCTAAAGCGCAGTTCGTCGGCCACGACATCCCATGCGGGCGTCGATTCCGGATCGAGCGAGGTCCAGCGCGGCGTCAGCTGCACGGTCGTTTCGCTGACCAGTTGCAGGCGTTCGTGCGGCGTGTCGAGCGCGAAATACAGCACGTCGTTGCCGAAGGCATCGATGCGGCTATGCAGGTACGATGGCGTCGGCTCGATCCGCTCGGCGTGGTTCACCACCCGCTGCCACTCGCACGCAAGAGGCCGGATCGTCGCCAGATGCTGCGCGGTTTCGACGAAGGTCGAATAGTGATAGGTCGTCCGGTGCAGCACCGACAACACGGTATGCCCAGCCGTCATGACGACACCCGCGATGCCAGCGTATTCGCGTGGCTGAAATAACGGGCGCTGATCTCGTTGGCCGCGACCGCCACGAACGTATTGAGGTCGTTGCACAGGTCGATCAGTTCGAGATAGTCGCCGTCCGCGTCCGCCGAGCATAGCCGCTCGAGCGTCGGCAGCGTATCAACCGGCCGCATCAACGCGACGAACGTCTTGTGCCGCGAGTTGCCGGCCGCAACCGTGATCTCGTCGAGCTTCTTGCACAGGCGTTCGTATACGCCGTACAAGCCGCGAGGATTGGTCGGCTCGACCACCAGCAGGTCGAGCAGCGCAGGCAACTCAAAGCGCCCCGGATAAAGCGAGCGGTATGTCAGCGTGCTGTCGAAAAGTTGCAGCAGCAGATCGAAGCCCTCGGGCGTCGCCAGTTGCCTGCCCTCGGCGACGATGCGCAAGGTCGTCGTCATCGCCGAGATACGCTCGATGTGTCGCCCGACGAAGAGCAGTCGCCAAGCCTCGTCGCGCGTCATCCGGTCACCCTGTGCGCCGCTGATCGCCGAAAGCTGCGTCGACAGATGTTCGAGCGCGTTCATCAGCGTCACGCGGTCGTAGCGGTCCCGGCGCCCCTCCTGCAAGGAGGTGAACGCAGGAGAAGGCGTCAACGTGGTCAGCGCGTCGCGGAAATCGTTGCGCGCCGCCACGATGGTGCGCCAGTGATCGCTCGACAGCCGGCCACGAATCTCGCCGCTCGCACGCGCCTGCGCGGCAAGATTCTGGCCGATACTGGCCGCGCCGGTATGCTCGTTGAGGTTCGCCACGAGGGTGCGTTCGAAAGCCTGCGGCGAGCGTTCGGGCAGCATGTCGACCGCCGGAACGAGGCCGCTTTGCAGCGCCAGTTCGACAAGCGTCGAAAACATCACATCGGCATCGTTGTTTTCCAGCGAACCGAGTATCAGGCGCAAAAGCCGCACATTGTTTTCTGCGCGTTCGCCGTAGCGCCCCGACCAGAACAGGTTTTCCGCAGCGCGGCTCGATACCGTCCGATGTTTGCGGGCAAGATCGCCGGGTTTGATCGGCGAAGGCAGCAACGAGAAGGTCGAGAACGGCTGGCTCGACAACACCCAGGTATCGACGCTGCTGCCGCCGAACTGCATCGACACGGTGGACTGCCGCTCGGCGGCAAGGCGCGTGAAACCGCCGGGCATCACATGCCACGCGCCGTTGAAGTCGGCAATCGCGAACACCCGCAGCACCGACGGGCGCCCGCCGATCCTGCCCTCTTCGTAGCGCGGTGTGCAGGAGTACGGAAGCGGCTGCTGGATCGTGAACGCGTCGGGTGTCGTTTCGATGCGCTCGCGCCACGCGTCGAGCCGTTGCGGTCCGATCGCTACACCGGGCACCCCTTCGCGCTGTGCGTCGGGCCACGTGGGAATCAGAAAAGCGCTGTCCTGTTGCGCGAACGCATGGGCGCGCGCGGCATCTTCGCCGCACCACCACGTCGGCACGTCGGGCAACACCAGTTCTTCGTTCAGCAGCGCATCGGCGATGCCCGGCATGAAGCCATGCAACGCAGGCGATTCAGCGAAACCGGAACCCGGCACGTTCGACACCACCACGTTGCCTGCCCGCATCACCTGTAGCAGCCCCGGAATGCCAATCGTAGAGTCGGCCCGCAGTTCGACCGGATCGCAGAACGCATCGTCGAGCCGGCGCAGTACGACATGCACACGCTCGAGTCCGCCGAGCGTCTTCAGATACAGCATGTCGTTGCGCACCGTCAGGTCCTTGCCTTCGACCAGCGTCACGCCCAGATAGCGCGCGAGAAAGGTGTGCTCGAAATAGGTTTCGCTGTACGGTCCCGGCGTCAGCAACGCGATATGCGGCGACCCGTCTTCACCTTCGTGCATCGTGTCGCGGGCCAGATTCGCAAGCGTTCCGACCAGTTGCGAAAACGACGGCGCGAGGCGGGACACGCGCATCTCGCGGAATGGCTCGGGGAACAGGCCCGACACGATGACACGGTTTTCCAGCGCGTAGCCGAGTCCCGACGGTGCTTCGGTGCGATGCGACATCACCGTCCAGCTGCCATTCGCGGCCCGTGCCAGATCGATTGCCACGAACTGCAGATACTGGCCGCCAGGCGGCGTGTAGCCCTTCACCGGACGCAGATAGCCGGGATGGCCGAACACCAGCGCCGGCGGCAACAGGCCTCGTTTCAGCAACGTCTGCGGGCCGTAGATATCGGCGACGATCGCGTTCAGCAGATGCGCGCGCTGCGTCACACCACGCTCGATTTCCGCCCACTCGTCCTCGTCGATCAGGAACGGCAGCAGATCGAGCGCCCACGCGCGCGATTCGCCCTTGTCTGCGTAGACGTTGTAGCTGATGTCGTTATCGCGGATCTGCTGCGCGACCGACGCCACGTCGAGATCGAGACCCGCAATGCCGTCTTCGCCCAGCAGTTCGAAAAACCGCCGCCATGGCTCGCGCAACGCGCCGTCCGCGTCGCGCAACTCGTCCCAGTGGCCCTCGCGTGCAGGCAGGGCGCGCAGCACCGCTAGCGCGTCGGCGAGGCCTGCGGTGGGCTCGAAGGGAAAAGTCGATTGAAAGGCCAAGGTCGTATGAAGTTAACTGTTCGATTCACCAGTAACGCAGATCCAGCGTGAACGGAAACTCCAGGCTGCGTTGCGGCACTTCGACGGCGAGCGGCCCAGGTGTATGGCCGATCGTGAAGAAGCGCGAGCGCCGCCGGCTCTCGGCTTCGTACGCGTTCACCGGGAACGTCTGGTAGCTGCGTCCACCCGGATGAGCGACATGATACTGGCATCCGGCGATCGAACGGCCCGTCCATGTATCGACGAGGTCGAAAGTCAGCGGCGCATCCACGCCTATGGTAGGGTGCAGCGCCGACGGCTGCGACCATGCGCGGAACCGCACACCCGCAACGTGTTCGCTGGTCCGGCCGGTCGGCTGCATCGGCAGCGGGACCCCGTTGACCGTCACCACATGGCGGTTATCGTTCAGACCGAGCGCCCGCACCTCGACCCGCTCCACCGACGAATCCACGTAGCGCACTGTCCCGCCGGGCGCGCCCTCTTCGCCCATCACGTGCCACGGTTCGAGCGCGCTGCGTATCGTCAGCGCAATGCCGTTCGTTGTGATCTCGCCGACCAGCGGGAAACGGAATTCGTAGTGCGGCGCGAACCACGCCCGATCGAACGCGTAGCCTGCTTCGGCGAGATCGGCGAGCACGTCGTCGAAATCCATCTGCACGAAGCTGCCGAGCAGGAAACGGTCGTGCAGTTCCGGGCCCCAGCGCGTGAGACGCGTCGTGTACGGCGTTTTCCAGAAACTCGCGACGAGCGCCCGCAGCAGCAGTTGCTGCACGAGACTCATGCGCGCATGCGGCGGCATTTCGAAGCCGCGCAGCTCCAGCAGGCCAAGGCGGCCGGTTGGACCGTCGGGCGAATACAGCTTGTCGATGCAGAACTCGGCGCGGTGCGTGTTGCCGGTGACGTCGATCAGGATATTGCGCAGCGTCCGGTCGACCAGCCACGACGGCAACTGCCCGCCATTGCGTCCGCCGAGCCGGTCGATCTGACGTTGCAGTTCGAGGAAAGCCAGTTCCAGTTCATAGACCTGATCGTTGCGCGCTTCGTCGACGCGCGGCGCCTGGCTCGTCGGTCCGATAAAAAGACCGGAGAACAGGTACGACAGCGACGGATGGTTGTGCCAGTAAGCGATCAGGCTCGCCAGCAGGTCGGGCCGGCGCAGGAACGGACTGTCGGCGGGCGTGGCGCCCCCCAGCACGAAGTGATTGCCGCCGCCTGTGCCGGTGTGGCGGCCGTCGAGCATGAACTTCTCGGTCGACAGATACGACTCGTGCGCCGACTGATAAAGATATTCGGTGTGATCGACCAGTTGCTCCCAGTTGGAAGCCGGGTGGATGTTCACTTCGATCACGCCCGGGTCGGGCGTCACCTGCAGCATCTTCAGGCGTGGATCGCGCGGCGGCGGATAGCCTTCGATGATCACCTTCATCTGCAGCTCGGCCGCCGTCGCCTCGACTGCGGCGACCAGGTCGAGATAGTCGTCCAGCTCGGTCAAAGGCGGCATGAATACATGAAGCAGCGTGCGGCCGCTGCCAAAGTTTTTGGTCTCCACCTTCGGGCCAGCCGCGCGCGCCGGGTCGCGGGCTTCGACGCACAGCGCTGTGCGTGTGATCCAGCTTGCCGATTCGCCGCGTTCGGGCATGCGTTCCGCCGCGCTCGCCCAGGCTGCGCCCGGGTCGCCACGGCCGGCGCGATCGCCGGCCATTCCGCCGCCGGTACCTGTCACCCCGCCCTCTTCACGAAACGCGGCTTTCGAAGCCGCACCGCCCGCGTCGTACTGCATCCGCAACTGCGCCGCCGAGCGCAACGGCGCAGGCGGCGCAAACGGATCGTGGGCGTGCTGCCACGGATAGTCGGTCTTCGACACCCACGGCAGCGATTCGAGCGGCAGCCGGTAGCCCATCGGCGAATCGCCGGGTATCAGGAACATGCGCTCGTCGCGAAAGAACCACGCGCCGCTCACCCACTTTGGCCCCTGCAACGGCGTGCGGTCCGAGCGCGACAGCGGCAACACATAACCCGTGACGCTCGCGAGGCCCGCATCGAACACGCGACGCAAACGCGCGCGCTCCAGTTCGTCGTCGAGCTTCGATTCGAACGGATCGACGTTCACCGGCAGGCGGCGTTCGCGCCACAAGTAGTAGAACGTGTCCTCGTAGCCGGGCTGGATGGTTCTGGTATCGAGCGCCAGCTTGCCAGCCAGATGCTGGATGAAGCGCTGCGCATCTTCGGCGGTATAGCGGCCGGGGTCGCGCTCGTCGGCGAAAAGCGACGGGTCGTGCCAGCACGGCTCGCCGTCCGCCCGCCAGTAAAGCGACATCGCCCAGCGCGGCAACTGCTCGCCCGGGTACCACTTGCCCTGCCCGATGTGCATAAAGCCGTTCGCGCCGTAGCGCGTGCGCAGCTTGTCCATCAGCGCGACCGCATAGCCGCGCTTGGTCGGCCCGAGCGCGTCGGTGTTCCATTCGGCGGCGTCACGGTCCCGCACGGCAACGAAGGTCGGCTCGCCGCCCATCGTCAGGCGCACGTCCATGTCGGCCAGATGCTGGTCGACCCGCTCACCCATCTCCACGACCTCGGACCAGACTTCCTCCGTGTAGGGCTTCGTCACGCGCGGCGTTTCAAGCACGCGCTGGATCGTCATCGTGTGCTCGAATTCGACCTCGGATTCGTCGACGGCGCCCGAAATCGGCGCCGCGCTGCCTGGCTCCGGCGTGCAGGCGACCGGAATATGGCCTTCGCCGGCCAGCAGGCCGGAGGTCGGATCGAAGCCGATCCAGCCCGCGCCCGGCAGGTAGACCTCGCACCACGCGTGCAGGTCGGTGAAATCGACTTCCGTGCCGCTCGGGCCGTCGAGCGATTTGGTGTCGGGCGCGAGCTGCAGCAGGTAACCGGACACGAAACGCGCCGCCAGACCCAGCTGGCGCAGCGTCTCCACCAGCAGCCAGCCCGAATCACGACAGGAACCGGAAGCGTTGACGAGCGTTTCCTCCGGGGTCTGCACGCCCGGCTCCATCCGGATCAGATAGCGGATCTCGCGCTGCAGACGCTGGTTCAGGTCGACGAGGAAATCGGCCGTGATGCGCGGCGTCCGGTCGATGCTCGCCACAAACTCCGCAAAACGCGGCGTCAGCTCGGGCTTCACCAGGTACGGCGCGAGTTCGCGCGCGAGACCCGGCGCATACTCGAACGGGAATTTCTCGGCGGACGGCTCGAGGAAAAAATCGAACGGGTTGTAGACCGCCATCTCCGCGACAAGATCGACCGTTACCTTGAACTCGCGCGTTTTCTCGGGAAACACGAGCCGCGCCTGATAATTGGCGAACGCGTCCTGCTGCCAGTTGATGAAGTGCTCCGTCGGCTCGACACGCATCGAATACGACAGAATCGGCGTGCGGCAATGCGGTGCGGGCCGCAGGCGAACCACCTGGGGGGACAGCCCGACCGGACGGTCGTAGCGGTAATGTGTGACATGGGTCAACGCGGCACGTATGGACACACCGGACTCCTGCGCAAAGGATGGCAGCCGCCAAAAAGCAAGCTTCATGCCGTTTGTTTCGAGACCTCGCCGCCCCGCCAGTCAAGGCGGTCCGGCGAACCAGACCAGATTCGAGCGATGCGGCCGGCGCTT
The DNA here is from genome assembly GCF_004361815.1 of Paraburkholderia sp. BL10I2N1. Lineage (NCBI taxonomy): Bacteria > Pseudomonadati > Pseudomonadota > Betaproteobacteria > Burkholderiales > Burkholderiaceae > Paraburkholderia > Paraburkholderia sp. BL10I2N1. Next base: position 1,626,616 of record NZ_SNWA01000002.1, read on the forward strand.
TTGCGTCCCACGCACCAAACCGGCGCAGCGCTCATGCCCCATCATGCACATAATGCGTGAGAAAGAAATGTCCGGCGACAACTGCGGCATGGAGATTGCTGAAGCGCTCCGGCACCCGGCGCGCAGACCGTGACATCCACCCTGTCGCCCGCGCGTGGTGCAGCCTCTTCACCTCCTCAGCGAAAACGATGAAAACTTTCCATTGCAACCGGTGCGCGCAGTTCGTGTTCTTCGAGAACGTGCTGTGCGAACGCTGCGACGCGCTGCTCGGCTATGTGCCGGAACTCGCTGAAATCAGCGCCTTCGAAGACGCGGGTGATGGCCAGTGGCGCAGCCTGCATCCACGCGCCGATGGCGCGTTGTACCGGCAGTGCCACAACTTCGAAGTGGAGGAAGTCTGCAACTGGATGATCCCGGCAGACTCGCCCGACACGCTGTGCGCCGCCTGCCAGCTGACCTGCAGGATCCCCAACCTGAGCGCGCCCGAGAACCGGCTGTACTGGTATCGCCTCGAAACGGCCAAGCGGCGCCTGCTCTATACGCTCGCTGCGCTCGGGCTGACAGTCGAATCGCGGCAAACCGATCCGGAGCATGGTCTGGAATTCGAGTTTCTGGAAGACGGCGGCGATGGCGCAAAGGTCATGACCGGCCATGACAACGGCCTCATCACCCTGAACATCGCCGAAGCCGACGACGCGTACCGCGAGCGCGTGCGCACTTCGATGGGCGAACCGTACCGGACGCTGCTCGGCCATTTCCGGCACGAGAGCGGTCATTACTTTTTCGACCGTCTGGTGGCCGACACCCGTTGGGTCAAGCTGTTTCGCAAGCAGTTCGGCGACGAACGGGCGGACTATGCCGAGTCGCTCGACGCCTATTACCGCGACGGTCCACCCGCCGACTGGGCGGAACGGTCGATCAGTGCGTACGCCACGATGCATCCCTGGGAAGACTGGGCGGAAACCTGGGCGCACTACCTGCTGATCATCGACGCGCTCGACACCGCCGCGTCGTACAACCTCGCGTTGCTGCCCGACAGCCCGGACCAACCCAGGCTGACCGACCTCACGCCCGTCGAGGAAACGAGCTTCGATAACCTGATGAAGCGCTGGTTTCCGCTGACCAACGTGCTGAACAGCCTGAACCGCAGCGTCGGCGTGGCCGATGGTTATCCGTTCGCGCTGGCGACGCCCGTCATCGACAAGCTGCGCTTCGTGCACCGCGTCATCGCGGCATCGGCGGCGAAACAAGCGGCGCCCAAAGAAAAGGCCGCTTCCATCTGACTGGAGCGGCCCTGGCCGGCATGAACGGGCGCGGCTATTTCTTCTGTTGCAGAAGCGCCCTCAACTCTTCGACATTTTCCTCGACGCGTTTCTGGATGACCGCGTACGACTCGGCCTGCGACTGATAGGCGGCCTGCGCAAGCTGCTGCATGTTGGCGAGCGCCTTATGCAACGTCTGCTGAACAAGCTCGGCAGCCTGTGGGGACGCCACACCGCCTGAACTCGACATCTGGCTGGCAAGCGCCTGCAGTTCGCCCAGCGTCGTGCGCAACATCTCGGCCTGCTTCTGCGCGAGCGACTGCATGCCCTGGAAGGCGGTCTGGTTCGCCGCGACCAGCGCTTCGACGTCCTTGCGCCGCGCTTCCATGATGGCGGGCACGTCGAAGCCGGGCAGCTTGAACTGCTCGAGCATTTTGGTGAAATCGCCAAACGGATTGGCGGCGTCAGGTTTTTCCATGCTAGATCCTCCCGAGATTGCGAACACACAGCCGTGCGCGTGGAAAGGCTGTCTGGTCCTTCTTTGCGCGTCGGCCAACCCTGGTGGCGCCACACTGCCCGCCCTGCTCGTTTAGACACAGCGCTTGCTGAATCCCGGCGGCGCGTTCCTGGATCATGCGCTTTCTGTCCGCATTGCGCCAGCCAGCGATGCCCACGCAGGGGCGATCTGCCGACCGGGTTGAGCGACGCATCCGTGACGCAATGCACTATCCTCTCTACGAGAAAGCCGGTTGCCCCAACCGGTATAACCGATGCGCCGGATGCAAAACGCATCAGCGGCGCCGCACAGAGGGCCTCATCGATGGAAGCAGCGACGAATAGGGCAACCACCGCCCGGCGGACGATCGCCGACCTGCCGAGTCCGAAAGGATTACCGTTTCTCGGCAACCTGCATCAGCTAGTGCCGGAAAGACTTCATTTGATCCTGGAAAAATGGGCCGAAGAACTGGGCACGCCCTATCGGTTCCAGTTCGCCGGCTCGCCGGTGATCGTCTGGACGGATACCGAACTCGTCCAGAGCATCATGCGCGAGCGGCCGCACCGCTATCGCCGCTATTCGACGCTGGAATCGGTGCTGGAAGAGATCGGCGCAAACGGTCTCTTTTCCGCCGAGGGCGCGGTCTGGGAACCGCAACGCCGGCTGGTCATGCAGGCGCTGTCGATTCCGCATATCAAGGCGTTCTACCCGGCGTTGAGCGTGATCACCGAGCGGCTGCATGCGCGCTGGTCGCGCGCCGCCGCGCAGGGCAAGGTCATGCAAATGACGGAAGAACTCAAGCGCTATACCGTCGACGTCACGAGCGCACTCGCATTCGGGGAAGATCCCCGTACGCTGGACAAGGACAGCGGCGTCATCCAGGAACAGCTGGCGGCGATCCTGCCGATGGTGATGACGCGCATCAACACGCCTTTCCCTTACTGGCGCTACGTCAGGTTGCCGCGCGACCGGCGCTTCGATCGCGCGCTCACCGAAGTGCACCGTTATGTGCGTCAGATGATGGAGCGTGCCCGGCAACGCATGCGCGACGATCCGTCGGAGACGCCGCGCCATCTGCTCGAAGCCATGCTGGCCATGCGCGACGCGCCCGATTCCGGCATCACCGACGACCAGGTGGCCGCCAATGTGCTGACGCTGCTGCTGGCCGGCGAGGACACGACCGCCAATTCAATCGCGTGGACGCTGCTGTATCTCGCCACCGACCAGCCGCTGCAACAGCGCCTCGCCGAACAGGCGCGAAGTGCGCTGGGCGCGTCGCCGGTGTGCCCGGACTACGCCACGCTGAAAGAGCTGGATCTGTTCGAGGCGCTCTGCACTGAAACGGGCCGGCTACGACCCGTGGCGGCCATCCAGTCGTTCGAACCGCTGGAAGATGTGTGTCTGCAGGATGTCATGCTGCCGGCCGGCACGAAGATGTTCTTCCTGAACCGTCCCGCGATGCTCGATGCCCGCAATTTCGTCGAGCCGCTCAGCTACGACCCGGACCGCTGGCTGCACCAGCGCGACCCGTCGCGCGGCGCGCACGAAACGCGCGCTTACCTGCAGTTCGGCGGCGGCCCGCGGGTCTGTCCTGGGCGGCATCTGGCCAGCGTGGAAATGCGCCTCGTGCTGTCGATGCTGATGGCGAACTTCACCGTGGAACTGGCGGTCGATCCGGGCACCATCAAGGAAGTTTCAGCCTTTACGATGGTGCCCAGTTCGATGCCGGTCAGGCTGGCGATAAGGCCCTAGCCTGCGGGCCCTCGCCGCTTCCGGGTGTTACTCGACTGCCGGGAAATCCAGCGTCGTGTCGTTCACGCGGTTGACCAGATTGGTGAACGTGATGGACGTCACGGCCAGCGCGATTTCGATCAGCTGACGCTCGCTGTAACCCGCTTCGCGCACCGCGTCAACTTCGGCCGCCGGCACCGTGCCGCGCGTATCGACGAGCGTGCGGACAAACCGCACCAGCGCATCGCGCTTCGCATCGCCGGTGGCGGAGCCGGCGCGGATCTGCTTCATCGCTTCTGGCGACAGGCCGGCGAGCTTGCCCATCAGCGTATGTGCGGCGACACAGTAGTCACAACCCCCAACTTCGCTGACGGCTAGCTTGATGACTTCGATGTCGGCTTTGGCCAGGCTGCTGTGCGACACGACACCATCGACGGAAAGCATGGCGCCGAGTGCTTCGGGGCTGTGCGTACCGATCGTGACGTACGCGTTCGGCACCTTGCCCGCGGCCTTCTTGATCGCCGCGAACAGTTCAGCGGCTTTGCCGGTAGCTTCGTTGGGGTTGATAGCGGTAAGACGGGACATGAACGACTCCTTGAGTGTTAAGGTTCATCTGCTAGCCATGTCGTATGGCATGGAAGGCAGTGTAGGCAGAAGACGTGACTTGTTTAATGCCCCATCGCCGCAAGTTCATGCTCAAACGTCTCATGCGGATCGCGCCAGTCGAGTTCACGCCCCCTGACGCCCGTCTAGCCGGCCGGTTAGATCCGCGCGGCCGCTTCAATGCACCCCGCCCTTTGCACTGAGCAGAGACGCGGTATCAAAAGACCCCGCAACCTCCCCGTCTCTCCTTCCGCGCCATTTGCATGTCGCCTGGCCCAGGCGGGCGCTTCTGTGCGGTCTCATTATTGACATTATTGAGATAATAAGCATGCCTATCTTTAACGATATCGTCATATCTGCCCCCCATAGTTGCGACCTTCAAATGAATTCAACCGTGGGGAAAACATGTATCAACACACTTGGATGCGCGCGCTTTTCGCTATCGTTTTGGCCGCCATCATTGGAGCCGCCATAGCGGCATGCAGTTCGTCGTCATATCCGCAAGGACTGCAGAAGATCAAGCACGTCTTCGTCATTACCCTCGAAAACGAAAACTACGCGACCACCTTTGGCGCGAACACCAAGGCGCCGTATCTCGCCCAGACGCTCGCCTCACAAGGTGCAATGGTCCACCAGTATTACGGCACGGGGCACGTGAGTCTCGACAACTACATTTCGATGATTAGCGGACAGTCGGCCACGATCGACACTGCCAACGACTGCATGACCTATCAGGATTTCAACCTGACGGGCATGACGTCCGACGGCCAGGCAATCGGCACGGGCTGCGTGTATCCGGCGAGCGTGAAGACACTGCCCGATCAGTTGACGGCGGCAGGCTACACCTGGAAGGGCTATGAAGGCGACATGGGCAACGACCCGGCTCGTGAAGCGGCCACCTGTGGTCATCCGACGCTCAATACGACCGATCTGACGCAGTCCGCAGAGGCACCGAGCGCGGCAGTACCGCTCGGCGACCAGTACGCGACGCGGCATAACCCATTCATGTACTTCCACTCGATCATCGATTCGCCGGATTGCGGGCAGCACGTCGTGAACCTGAACAACCTGACGACCGATCTGCAGTCGATCTCAACCACCGCCAACTTCAATCTGATCACCCCGAACCTCTGTGACGACGGCCACGATGCGCCATGCGTGAACGGCCAGCCGGGCGGCCTGACGAGCGCCGACGCATTCCTGCAGAAGTGGGTGCCAATCATTACCGCATCGCCAGCATTCCAGCAGGACGGCCTGTTGATCATCAACTTCGACGAAAGCAGTTACGCGACGGTGACCACATCAGCCAGCGGACAAGACCTCACGTTCGCCGGCACGACCTGCTGCAGCCAGCAACCTGGTCCGAACCTGGGCGTGTTCCCGCAGACTTCGTCGCTCACGTACAAGGGGCTTACGATCAACCTGACCAAGCAGAGCTATGGCGGCGACCAGACAGGCGCAGTGATGATCTCGAAGTTCATCAAGCCGGGCACGGTGTCGACCGTGCCGTACAACCACTATTCGCTGCTCAGGAGCCTTGAAGACATCTTCGGGCTCAACTACCTCGGCTATGCCGCACAGGCCGGCCTCGTGAGCTTCGGTCCGGACATCTTCACCAATCTCTAAGCCGATGGCCGTTCTGAAAACGCGACAAGCGGCGCTCGCCGTGCTGATGAGCGCCGCGCTGCTGCCGATGGCGGCAGTTGCGGCAACGCTTGATGCGACGCCCACGTACAGCGACGCCGCCGCGCTGGGCAAACTGATGTTTTTCGATCAGTCGTTGTCGGCCTCGGGGAAGATGTCGTGTGCAAGCTGTCATAGCCCGTCGCACGCATATGGTCCGCCCAACGGGCTGCCTGCGCAGCTGGGCGGTCCCGACCTGCGTTCGCAAGGCACGCGAGCGGTGCCGAGTCTGCGCTACGTGCTAAACCGGACGCCGGTCTGGAGTCATGCACAGGCCGCGACCGTTGCCGAACGCATCCAGGATACCGATAACGCGCCGTCCGGCGGCTTCGGATGGGACGGCCGCTTCAACTATCTGCATCACCAGGCCGTCTTTCCGCTTTTCAACCCGAACGAGATGGCCAATACGGATCGCGTTGCGGTTTTGTCGAAGCTCGAACGGGCGCCGTATGCCGCACGGTTCAAGGAGGTTTTCGGCCAGAACATCTTTGCGGACCCGTCCAGAGCGTTCACCCAGGCGATGTACGCAATCGAGCGCTTCGAACTTGAAGACCCGGATTTTCATCCATACAACAGCAAGTTCGACTACTACCTCGACGGCAAGGTAAAGCTGACGGCGCGCGAACTGCGCGGGAAGAAGCTGTTCGACGATCCGGCGGGCGGCAACTGCGCGTCGTGCCACATCGATCAGCGAGGTGCGGATGGCTCGCACCCGCTTTTCACCGACTACAACTTCGAAGCGCTCGGCGTGCCGCGCAATCCGGAGTTGCATGTGAATGCGGATTCACGCTATTTCGACATGGGCCTGTGCGGACCTCTGCGCACCGATCAGTCAGGCGACACAAGCAATTGCGGGCTGTTCAAGACACCGTCATTGCGCAACACGGCAACCCGTCAGGTGTTCTTTCACAATGGCCGCTTCCATACGTTGAAAGATGCATTGCGCTTTTACGTGCAACGCGATACCAACCCGGCGAAGTGGTATCCGGTCGATCGCCACGGCAAGATCGACAAGTTCAATGACCTGCCCGTCGCGATGCGCGGCAATGTCGACACCATCGACGAGCCACTCACGCGCAAGCCAGGCGGGCGTCCCGCCTGGACCGAGCAGGACATCGACGATGTAGCTGCGTTTCTGTCCACACTGAACGACGACTATGCCTACAAAGGCAAGGCCGCGCGGTAATCTCTCGCGGCAAACGAGCCGTGCGTTGTAAGTGCTGACAGAACTTCCTGTCGTGCCGTGGGCGACACGTCCCGTTTCGATTGTTCGGATATCCCGCCGTATCTATTCGGCTCCAGCGGCTTGATCCGGTCTCGCTGGTTGCCTAGATTGGCACCTGTCACGGCGTCGCTGCACTTCCACCACGGTGAATCCTTCACCCCGACGCAAAATACATCGATAGGAAAGATCATGAGCAAACTGACAGGAAAGGTAGCGGTTGTCACGGGCGCATCGAAGGGTATCGGGGCCGCAATCGCCAGATCGCTAGCCGCGGAAGGCGCATCGGTGGTCGTTAACTATGCGTCCAGCAAGACCGGCGCGGACGCAGTCGTCAGCGCCATTAGCGCAGCCGGCGGCAAGGCTGTCTCTGTGGCGGGCGACGTGTCCAGGGCAGCCGACGCCCAAGGCATCATCGAGGCGGCCATTGAAACTTATGGCCGCCTCGACATTCTCGTGAACAACTCGGGGGTGTACGAATTCTCGCCCATCGACACCATCACCGAAGAGCACTTCCACAAGCACTTCAACGTCAACGTGCTCGGTCTCCTGCTCGTCACGCAGGCAGCCGTAAAGCATCTCGTCGAAGGGGCCAGCATCATCAACATCGGCTCAGTGGTCACCCGCATCACGCCTCCGGGGAGCGCGGTATACACGGGTACGAAGGGTGCGGTCGACGCCATCACCGGCGTGCTCGCGCGCGAACTCGGTCCGAAGAAGATTCGGGTCAACACGGTAAACCCTGGCATGATCGAGACCGAAGGCACGCACAGCGCCGGCTTTATGGGCTCGGACTTCGAGACGTGGGCCATCAGTCAGACGCCGCTTGGACGCATCGGCAAGCCGGACGATATCGCCTCCATCGTCACCTTCCTCGCGTCGGATGACGCCCGTTGGCTCACCGGCGAGCAACTCCTGGCAGGCGGCGGTACGCGCTGATTCGCGCGGATCAGACCGCGTGCCCTCTCAACGCGCAACGTCTTTAGCGTGCGCCTTGAGTGGGGCACGACCACAAGGTCAGGCCGTCATCCATCGGACTTGGTGCGGCCTGGCTCGTAGAACATCGCAAACAGCTCCGATTGCGAACCGGCGCCGAGGTTGGCGTAGAGATGCTTCTTACGGGAGCGCACGGTCTCGAACGAAGTCGCCAGCTTCTGCGCAATCGCACGCGACGAAAACCCGCTCAGCGACAATCTTCGGCGGGTACGGGGCATTCCAAAAAGAGCGACCGCCGTTGCGACCGGCCATCGTCGGGCTAATGCGGAAGAATCCGCCTTCTTCAAGCACTGCACGCGATTGCATCGGCGTTTGCTTCACCGCAGCACTCCCACGAACCCGGCTTCCTGCCTTTTTACAGGGAATGCCGCACCACGTCGGCTCGCCTGCGCCCATCACGCCGTGTGGAGCATTCACTTTACACAGTGAGATCAAGACAAGGCTGGCGATCCGTCAGTCCGTTTACCTATACTCATCCAACCATGCGAAGCAGCCCCAATAAACGAATTCCAACAAGACGGAGCCTGACATGTCGAAGACGATACGCAATACGGGCCTGGCACTGCTGACATCGTTCATGCTGGGCACGAGTGTCTACGTGCAAGCCAGCCCGGAATGCGATGGGGCATGCAACGCCCGTGGTCGAATCCTCGGTCAGCAGACCACGTTGCGCCTCGGCGCCAGCACGCTTTCGACATTGCTTGCGTCGAGCGCTTCGGGTAGGCAGCTCCTGCAAATCGCGGGCACCCCGGCTTGCGACATCGAGATCGTGTATTTCCGCTACCGGACAATCGGCGGTGCGGGGGAACACACGACCTCCAGCGCCGCGCTGATGATTCCGGGCGGCAGCCGGGCATGCAGCGGGCCACGCCCGACCTTGATGTATGCGCACGGGACCACGACGTATCGCAACTACAATATCGCCGACGTCACGCAGGCAGATCCTGCCAACGGCGACGGCGCATCCGAGGGCATCAGCATTGCGGCCATGTACGCGGCTCAGGGCTATATCGTGGTGGCGAGCAACTACGCCGGCTACGCAGGCTCCGATCTGAGCTACCACCCCTACCTTAACGCAGACCAGCAATCGGCCGACATGATCGACTCGTTGCGGGCAGCGCGTGCGGTCATGGACGACAGGCGCTCCGGAAGAAGGACCCGCGAAAACGGCAAGCTCTTCATCACCGGGTATTCGCAGGGCGGCCATGTGGCCATGGCCACGCATCGCGCGCTGCAAGCGGCGGGCGTCACCGTGACGGCGGCCGCCCCGGGATCGGGTCCTTACGCGCTTGCCGCCATGGGTGACGCGCTGCTTGCGGGCGAAGTGGACCTTGGCTCCACCGTGTTCACGGTCCTGGTCGCGACGAGCTACCAGCATGCTTACCACAACATCTATGGCACGCCTTTCGACCTCTACGAAGCCGCGTACGCGCCTGGCATCGAGACCCTCCTGCCAAACGTGACACCCATCGGCACGCTAATCGCACAGGGGAAACTGCCTGCGACGCAACTCTTCAGCAACATCCCTCCTGCGCCACAGTTCGCGTCGCTCACCCCGCCGAAGTCCCCGCCGCTCGTGCCGCCCGGGCTAACGCCGCTGTTTGCGACAGGTTTTGGCAGCGCAAACCTCGTGCGCAACGCTTATCGCCTGAGCCTTCTTGAAGACGCGGCTCGCTATCCCGACGGCGCCTTCCCCAGCTCAACGGCAGCAATGGCGCCTGCCGCGAATCCGACTGCCCCCCTGCGCCAGGCATTCAAGCGAAACGATTTGCGAAACTGGATGCCCCGCGCGCCCGTTCAGCTCTGCGGAGGGCAGTCGGATCCGACGGTGTTCTTCTTCAATACGCTCATTGAACAGGCCTACTGGCAAAACGCCGGGGTGCCAGCCCGGCTCACCACGGTGCTGGATGTCGACTCTCCGGTCTCTGGGCCAAATGACATCTATGCGGGCATCAAGCAAGGTTTCGCGCTCGCGAAAGCGACACTCGCAGCACAGGCTGTTGCCGCGGGCGCCAAGGATGGGGGCGCTTCCGCAGTGCTTCAGGCCTACCATGGCGAACTCGTCGCGCCGTTCTGCATGGTCGCCGCACGGGCATTTTTCTCGGCGTTCTAAGGATTCCGCCTACGGCCGGGCCGCATGGAGCGCATGCGCCGGCCGCCCAGCTTCATCGCACGCTCATCCGTCTGTCAGGCGCCGCGCCCGAAAAGCGACGAAAGTCTCATTTCGGAGCATATTAAATAGAAATCCGCGCATCGAGTTCGGGTTTGACTTCATACGTGACGGAAACCGCGGCGCTTGCGGTCCATGTGTATTTGCCATTGGCCGCGAACGATTCGATGGATTCGGGTCGCCATTTCATGCCTTCGGCTGCGCATGTTCGTGATTCGAGGGGCAGACGTCATGATTCGCGAATCAAGGAAAATATTTCTTGCGGGCCTGGTGATTAGTGCACTGGCGATCACTGCCTATGTATCGCGCTCAAACCAGCACCTTGCGGGAGATCAATCCAGCTTCGAGCGCAATGACGCCTCCGCTTCGCGGGGGAGAGACGATATGGCGAGCGGGTCGGTGAGGTTAGCGCCGGCTTTCGCCGACAGCAGTTCAAACGCCGGCATGGCGCAAACACTTGAGGCGGCTCGGGACAGCTTGCGACGCAACGATCTTGTTTCGGCCAGGGTCCTGCTAGACTCGATGCGATCGCTTCATCAGGACGATGAAGAGGTGCAGGCGCTTGAGAGAGATCTGCGGGCGCGCGAGGACATGGCGGAGCAGGCATCCCCGGTTGCGCACCCCGAGAAGGCGCCTGAAACGGTGGAATCACCGCGGCCTGGCCCCCGGTCGCGGGCAAAAGCCGATCGCCTGCGCGGCGGCACCCTGGCCATGCGCGAACACGCAGCGAGTGCTTCACGTCATGTACAGGCCGGGACCACCCAGCAAGTCAAGATCGCCCCGAACACCAGCGCCGACATTCAGGCGACAAGTCCCGCCCCCGAAGCCGTAGAGGTGGAGTCGGCCGCGCGGCAGGCAGCATCCGCTGTGTCCGGCGCGCCGGCAGTGTCCCAGCCGATTGGTCCAATGCAGCCAGACGCCGAAGCCCGACAGGCCGTACAGACCGTCCAGCCTGCCTCGATGCCTACCGCGCCGGATGCCGGACCGAAAACACGCGCGCAGGTACGAGCGGAACTGGACCGTGCCCGCACGAACGGGGGCATCCCACGATTCGGTAACCCCGATCCTGCCGGGCCCGGCGGCACACCAAGCCTTCCCCGCCAACCGGCGGCACCGGCACCGTAGCGAACGGGAATCCGTACCGGAGAGCATCTGCCTATCTGTATCGGTACTGTACCGGCCTCAATGGATAAACTGCATGAAAATCCATCGATGCCGGAGCCTTTCATGCCGTTCGACACCTTGATCAGCCTGAGCGCCCTGCCCGCCGGCGTTCTGTTCGCGCTTGTCACCACCATCACGCCCGGACCGAACAACACGATGCTTCTCGCGTCGGGCGTCAACTTCGGTTTTCGCCGTACCGTGCCGCATGTTCTGGGTATCAGTGCGGGTGTCGCGCTGTTGATGCTGTCGGTGGGCTTTGGGCTCGGCGAGGCATTCCGCCGTCTGCCGATGCTGTACACCGTGCTGGAGACTGCAAGCGTCGCATATCTGTTGTATCTCGCCTGGAAAATCGGCACGTCGGGGGAAGTGCAGGTTCGCAAAGGCGAGCGCCGCCCGATGCGTTTCCATGAAGCGATCGCGTTCCAGTGGGTCAATCCAAAGGCGTGGATGATGGTGCTCACCGCCGCGACGACGATTCATCTGAGCGCCGACTTCGGCTTCAATGCGCTCTTGATGGCGGTGCTGTTTTATGTGATCGGCCTGCCGTGCATCTGCTTATGGGCCGCGTTCGGCACGGGCCTGCGCGGCTTCCTGTCGAATCCCGTCAGGCTGCGTACCTTCAACATCGTGATGGCACTGCTCCTGGTGCTGTCGATGTATCCCGTCATCCTGCACATGCTCGGCTGAACCGGCCGGCTATGAGGGTAGGTCAAGCAGCGGTGCCATCGCGTAGAGGGCTGTACGTCATCAAAGCGATACAAGCGTCGTGGACTTGCCGCGTGAAAGACGAACTTCCGACACGCGTCGCCCAGGTGGCATGTTTTCGTTCAATTTTTAATCAAGCTAATAGTGATACTAATCAACTTGATAAGCGTACCGTATTGAATGGCTTGGTACGGGAAATCAGCGATGCCGCGCCAGGCAGGCACGGTGCGCGTCGGGATCGCCGTTGACGTGGCCAAACGCTTCAGAACGCCTTCTCGCCATTCATAGCGACACCTCGCGGCTCCGAACCTTATCGATGAAGCGCCACAACGCATCATCGGCCGAATACGGCACATTGAAACGGAACCACGCGCTTGGCGTGTCGTCCGGTCGGAAATACGAGCCGGGGGCGAGCCAGATGCCGTCACGCAACGCGGCCGTTGCGATTTCACCAGCGCGCTCCGGCTCGACCGGCAGACGTGCCCATACGAAAAGCCCTGCGCGTGGCCGGTGAAACAGCTCGAGTCCGGCCGCATCGATGCGCTCCTCGAACAGCGCGTGCGCAGCCTTCAGCCGCTCGTTCACGGTCTCGACATGGCGTGCATGACGGCCTTCGAGCAGGACCTTGTCGACGATCCGCTCGATCGCCTCCGACGAGGTCAGGCCAACTGCCATCTTGGTGCGCGCCAGCTCGCGCAACACGTCGCGTTCGGCGACGACATAGCCGCAGCGCAACCCCGGCGTAACGGTCTTCGAAAAGCCGCTGACGTAGAGCACCCGTTGCAGCCCTTCCATCGCGGCAAGTAGCGGCGCACCGGGCGGCGCAAGTTCGCGGCTGACATCGTCCTCGATCACCCACATGCGCTGCCGCTCGGCGATCTGCAACAGACGAAACGCTGACGCCATGCTGAGCGTCGCGCCGGTCGGGTTCTGCAGCGTCGTGTTGACGAAAATCGCCTTCGGCCGGTGAGCGGTGACAAGCGTTTCGAGCATCTCGGTGTCGAGGCCTGCCGGCGTGCGCGGCACGCCGTGCACGACGAGTCCCGCCAGCTTGAGAATCTGCAGCAGGTTGCAGTAACCAGGATCTTCGACCAGTACCGTGTCGCCCGGGCGCAGCAGCGTGCGCACGATCAGGTCGAGCGCCTGGGTTGCGCCCTGGGTAAGCAGCACATTGGAGACGTCGACCGGCAGGCCGCGCCGGTCCAGTTGCTCGGCGATGCGCTCGCGCAGCGGCGCAAATCCATACGGATGGCCGTAGTCGGCGAACCGCCCGGCCGGCACGCGGCTCATCGCACGCAACGCATGATGCAGCCCGGAGCCGTTCACCCATTCGTTCGGCAACCAGCCGCAACCGGCCTTGATCGGCACCGAATGATCGACGAACACGTCGGACAGCAGCCAGGTCGCCGTGAGGCTGGGAGGCTGCCAGTCGGACGCACTGGCGCGCGTCGCCGGCGCGCCCGCAGTCGCCACGCGATAGCCGGAGCCGCGCCGCGCGGTCACGAGCCCCATCGAAACAAGGCGGTTGTACGCCTCCATCACAGTGAAGGTGCTTAGCTGATGCGTCTGCGCGAGCTGTCGGACCGACGGCAACAGCGCGCCGGAACGCAGCGACTGCGCCTCGATGGCTTCGGCAAAGCCTTGTACCAGCTGCTCGACAAGCGTTGGCGCGCTGCGGCGGTCGCGTTCCAGAGGTAGTTCGATCATGGCGAAGGGGGCGTCGATAACCACTACAGTTAAGGCCAATTTACCAGCACAGTTATCAGCGCAGTAAATCAACTGTTTATGTCCGCCATTTAACCGCGGACGCTACAGTTTCGCTACCACTTCGAGGAGAAAACCTATGACTTCGCGCCCCGTCATCGATGACCTGTCGTCATTCTGGATGCCGTTTACCGCCAACCGCCAGTTCAAGGCCGCGCCGCGCCTGCTGGAATCGGCGAAAGGCATGTACTACCGCACGACCGACGGACGCGAGGTGCTGGACGGCTGCGCCGGCCTCTGGTGCGTGAACGCGGGGCACAGCCGCGCTGAGATCGTCGAGGCCATCACGAAGCAGATTTCGACGCTCGACTTCGCGCCGACCTTCCAGATGGGTCATCCGCTCGCGTTCGAAGCGGCATCGAAAGTCGCCGAACTGATGCCCGAAGGCCTGGACCGGATTTTCTTCACGAATTCGGGCTCCGAATCGGTCGATACCGCGCTGAAAATCGCGCTTGCGTACTACCGCGCCCGTGGCGAAGGGCAACGCACGCGGCTGATCGGCCGTGAGCGCGGCTACCATGGCGTGGGCTTCGGCGGCATTTCAGTGGGCGGCATTTCGCCTAACCGCAAGACGTTTTCGGGCGCGCTTCTGCCTTCGGTCGATCATCTGCCGCACACGCACAACCTCGAACACAACGCGTTTTCGAAGGGACAACCGGCTTGGGGCGCACATCTTGCCGAAGAACTCGAACGCCTCGTCACGCTGCACGACGCGTCGACGATCGCCGCAGTCATCGTCGAGCCGGTCGCGGGTTCGACGGGCGTGCTGATCCCGCCGCAGGGCTATTTGCAGAAGCTGCGCGAAATCTGCACGAAACACGGCATTCTGCTAATTTTCGACGAGGTGATCACCGGTTTTGGTCGCCTCGGCAAGGCGACGGCCAGCGAATATTTCGGCGTAACGCCGGATCTGCTGACCATGGCAAAGGCGATGAATAACGCGGCCATTCCGATGGGCGCGGTCGCGGCGAGCCGCACGATCCACGACACGATCGTCAACAGCGGTGCGCCTGGCGCGATCGAACTCGCGCACGGCTACACGTATTCTGCACATCCGGCAGCAGCGGCCGCAGCGATCGCGACACTCGATCTGTATCGCCGCGAAGATCTCTTCGCGCGCGCCCATGCGATGGCGCCGAAGTTCGAAAGCGCTGTCCACGCGCTGCGCGACGCGCCGTACGTGAAGGACATCCGCAATCTCGGCCTCGTGGCGGGCGTTGAACTGGAGTCACGCGCGGGCGCACCGGGCGCACGCGCCTATGAAGCCTTCCTCAAATGCTTCGAGGCAGGCGTCCTGATCCGCTTCACGGGCGATATCCTCGCGTTTTCGCCGCCGCTGATCATCGAGGAAGCGCAGATCGAGCGCATTTTCAGCACGGTTCGCGAAGCGCTGGCCAGCGTGCAATAACGCACGCGGCAGCGCCACGCACGCTCAGTGATGAGCGCGGGCGGTCCTGGTATGGGCCGCTTTTTTTTGCGGCTGCCGAACGGCCGGCGGCGCCCTTCGTCGAGGCTGCCTGTATGCCCGGCGCCTTGTCCGCGCATTTATCCGCGCGGGCACGTGACGAGGCCAGGCCCGACTTCAACAAAGGGTGCGCTCGATGCTTGTAGCGCCTATTGTTAGAGCAGGGACCGGCTCCGTATGCCCGGTCTGTCGGGAGACGCCACCATGAAACCACCATCGATACGCGCGGGCACCCACATCGAAGGCGTTCACTGGATCGCCGAATATATCGAAGCGGCCCATGAAATCCGCTTATATCGCGAAGGGCAGGAAGTCGATGTTCACGACGCGCCGTCGGCGCTCTTTGGCGACGAAGAGAACGCCGGTTCGAAAAGCAGCCGTGATCACCGGGCCGCTGAAGCCGCCGTTCTCGCTTATCTTCGCCACTTCGTCGCCGAGCACGATCACGAGCAATAGCACGCGCTGCGCGCCAACCGCGCGCGGCAGCGATCATCGACGCCCCCGCGCGACGGCCACGCAACGCTTACTCTGCCGTGCGCAGCTTCTTCACTTCGGCGTCTGACGGTTGCACGCTCGCGCCGTCGATGTAGCGATACGTCGTCATCACGCCCTTGCCGTCCTTCACGCCGGTCACGCCCACATAGGCGCCCATCGTCGACTGATTGTCCTGCGTGCGATACGTGATCGGCCCGAACGGCGTGTCGACACCGAGCCCCTTGAACGCGGCAGCCAGCTTGTCTGGATCGGTCGAACCGGCTTTCTTCAGTCCGGCCGCAATCGACATCAAGGCCGAATAGCCCACCACCGATCCCAGCCGCGGATAGTCGTGGTACTTCGCCTGATACGCATCGACGAACTTCCTGTTCGCCGCGGTATCGATCGAATACCAGGGGTAGCCCGTCACGATCCAGCCTGTCGGCGCTTCGGCGCCCAGCGGATCGAGATAGTCCGGCTCGCCGGTCAGCAGCGATACGACGCTGCGGTCCTTGAAGAGACCACGTGTATTGCCTTCACGCACGAACTTGCCGAGGTCGGCGCCAAACAGCACGTTGAAAATCGCATCGGGTTTCGCGTCGGCCAGCGCCTGCGTCACTGCACCGGCATCGAGCTTGCCGAGCGGCGTCGCCTGTTCGGTGACGAATTCGACGTCCGGTTGCGCGGCCTTCATCAGCTTCTTGAACGTGGCGACCGCCGATTGCCCATACTCATAGTTCGGATAGACGAGTGCCCAGCGCTTCCTGTTGAGCTTCACCGCCTCGGGCACCAGCATCGCGACCTGCATATACGTCGACGGGCGCAGACGGTACGTGTATTTGTTGCCGTCGGCCCAGACGATCTTGTCAGTGAGCGGTTCGGCGGCAAGGAAAAAGATCTTCTTCTGCTTCGCGAAGTCGGACAGCGCCAGGCCCGTGTTCGACAGGAAGCCGCCAAACAGCAACTGCACCTGTTCGTTTGCGATCAGTTCCTGGGCGACGCGAATGGTATCGCCCGGGTTGCCGTTATCGTCGCGAGAGATCACTTCCAGCTGCTTGCCGAGCACGCCGCCCCCCGCGTTGATCTGCTCGAGCGCGAGGTTCCAGCCGTTCTTGTACGGGCCCAGAAAGGCCGGTTGTGCCTTGTAGCTATTGATTTCACCGATCTTGATCGTCTGCTGCGCCGTGGCGCCGAGCGCCGTCAGCGATAGCGTCAACGAGACAGTCAAGCGAGAGATCCATCCTGCGCGCGTGGTCATGCTTTTCTCCGTTATCAGGGGGATTGCGGGAATGCTGCGAGTTCGGGTCCGGCCAGGTTCAGTGCTCAGTGCAAGGTCCAGCAGAAGGCGGGCCAGGCTGGTCAAGCGATGCGCCGCGCGAGCCGCCGCGTGAACCGACATGCTAATTGGCCTGCGCATCAGTCCGCGAATCGGCCCGAATCCGCGCGACCGCAGCCTCGACGTTCTGCCATGCGGGCTTGCCGCCCGCGAACTGCTGCCGCAGGTGCGCCACGAGTTCGGCGACCTGGGCATCGTTGAAGCTGTCGCGGTAAGCCGGCATCGTACCGAGATCCGGTTGCGCAGGCGAGCCAATCCCATCGAGAATCACGCGTATCAGGTTGTCCGGCGTTGCGCTGTGCAGGTTCGTGTTGAGCGCAAGCGACGGATGCGCGCCAAAAAGTTGCGGCCCGCTGCCCATGTGGTGACACGCGGCGCAGGCGCCGTCGAAGAGCTTCGCACCGAGGCTGGAGGCGGACTCCATAGCGGTTGCGGAGCTGGCCTTCTCGTACTCGCGGGCGAGTGCCTGCGGATCCGCGTTCGGTTCGGTGGGATTGAGCGACGCGAGGTAGGTTGCCATCGCGCGAACGTCGGCGTCGGGCAACGCCGACAGTTCGCTGACCACGGCCGCCATCGGGCCCGCCGCCACACCGTGCAGCTTCGCGTGACCGAAGCGCAGGTAGCTGAACAGCTCGTCTTCAGTCCAGGGCACCGGCACGTCTGAGCTTGTCGTGAGCGCTGGCGCCTGCCAGCCGTCGGCGGTACCGCCCGACAGAAACGCCGCGCCGGTCTTCTCTGCGCCTAGCGCGTTGCGCGGCGTATGACAGGCGCTGCAATGGCCGAGTCCGTTGACGAGATACGCGCCGCGATTCCACTGCGCAGTCTGCTCGGGATCGTGGGCAACCGTGTTCCGGCCGAGAAACAGGCCGTTCCAGACAGCCATCAACGGCCGCACGTTGAACGGGAAGGCGAGATTCGTTTCGGGAGGCCGCGAGCGGACCGGGGTCTGCGACATCAGGTAAGCGTAAAGCGCTTTCAGGTCGTCGTCGGAGACGTTCTTGAACGACGTGTACGGAAACGCGGGATACAGGTGCCGGCCATCGCGATGGATGCCCTGACGCATGGCACGCGTGAACGCATCGAGGGACCAGTTGCCGATGCCCGTCTGCGCGTCCGGCGTGATGTTCGTGCTGTACACGGTGCCGAACGGCGTCTCGAGCGGCAGGCCCCCCGCATTCGGCACGCCATTGTGCGCAGTGTGGCAAACGGCGCAATCGCCTGCGGCGGCGAGCACCTTTCCGCGTGCGACCAGGTCCGGGGCGAACGCGCTTGCAAGCGGCGGTGTGATGGGTGCGAGGGGCTGTGGCGCAAGCGACATCGCACCGAGCAGGCCCGCTGCGCCTGCTGCCAGCGCGCCGAGCAGGCCGGGCAAACCGAAGCGCCAGCGTTTCTTGCGGCGGGCCGCTTTCTCTTCCGCCTGCGCATCGGCCAGTGCGGCGCGGATCACATCCGGCGTAAAGGGCGGCCGGCGAAAGCGCACGCCGGTCGCGTCGAACAACGCATTCGCGATGGCAGCCGCACCAGGCAACGACGCGGATTCGCCGGTGCCCATCGGCGGCTCGCCGTGACGCGGCATCATCAGCACATCGATCACGGGCACTTCGCGGAACGTCAGGATCGGATAGGCGCCCCACTCCTGACTCGTGACCGCCGTGCCGCCGAACGTCACGCGCTCCTTCAACGCACGGCTGGTCGCCTGAATCACGTTGCCGTGGATCTGATGGCGCACGCCGTCGGGATTCACCATCGTCCCCGTGTCCTGCCCGACGACGACGCGCTTCACAGCCATCTCGCCACTCTTCCTGTTGACCTCGATATCGGCGACCCAGGCTGCCCATGCCGCACCGAAGCCCGGAAACTTGCTGTGCACGTAGCGGGCGTACGCGAACCCGCGTCCATGTGCGATGTCGTTCTGCTCATCGCCCATGTCTTCGTCCCGCTTGAGCGTCATGGCGCGCGGCGCCCACCCGGCTTTTTCCGCAGTGGCCTTCACAAGATCGATCGCACGCGGATCGGTCAGGTGCTGCAAACGAAATTCAACAGGGTCGATGCCTGCTTCAGCAGCAAGTTCGTCGATGAACGATTCGTGCGCGAACGTATTCGGCAACGCAGACACGCCACGCAGCCATGAGGCTCGCACGATCGGCGGCGTGTCGTCGCAGACCACACGCATCGACTGATAGTCGTACGGCGGCACCGCCGTACGGTCGCCCATTTCAAATACCTGCGGCTGCGGGGGAATCGCGCCAGTCAACAGCAATGCGAGCGTGGGCGCGTCGTTCGATGGGTAACGGGTCGCGAAGTCATAGCCCGTCAGCACGCCGTTTGCATCGACCGCGCCGCGCACATCCATCAATTGCGCCGCGCCTTTTGGCTCCCATGCGTGTTCGTCTTCCCGCGACAGTTGCACACGCACCGGCTTGCCCACTGCACGCGACAGAAGCGCTGCGTCGGCGGCAACGTCGTCGGCGCAGTTGCGGCCGTAGCAGCCCGCCGCTTCCATTCTGACGACCTCGATCTGCGTTTCATCGAGCGAGAGGAGCAGCGCAAGGTCCGCCCTCAGTGAATGGGGATTCTGCGTGCCCGACCAGACCTTGAGCGTCCCATCACGATAGTCGGCGACCGCACAGGACGGCCCGATCGATGCATGCATCTGAAACGGCCATACGTAGGTGCGTTCCAGCATTTTGGCTTCGTTCGCGAGCGCCGCATCGACGTCGCCCTCGATCAGCAGATCGCGACGCTTCGCCGGATTCCCTCGCAACGCGGCTTCGACTTCTTCGCTGCTATCGAGTGCGGGGATGCCTTCTACAGGTTTCCATCGCACATCGAGTCGCTTCGCCGCATTCTGCGCGACCTCTTCGCGCTCTGCCACGATACCGACGAAATCCCGAATCACAACAACCTTCGCGATACCTGGCATATCGCTCACGGACGCTTCATCGACATGCACGAGGCTATTGCCGATGAAATCGCCCTGTGCGATGCCCGCATACGGCGGGCGCACCACACGCCCATGCAGCATGCCCGGCACGCGCACGTCGTGAACGAAGGTCAGCTCGCCCGTGGCTTTAGCCGGAATGTCGACACGCGGTGTACTTCTGCCGACGATGCGGTATTCGTCCGGCGACTTCACCGGCGTCTCCGGCGAGAGCTTCAACTCGATACGCCGCCCTGCGATGAGTTCAGCGTAGCCAATGCCTTCTGCGATATCGCCGCCCAGGCGGTGCACGATGCCATCGCGCACATCGAGCGATTCCGCGCTCACATTCCAGCGTTGCGCCGCCTCTCGGACGAGAAACTGCCGCGCCTGAGCCGCAGCCTGACGCAGCGGAACCGCCGAAATCTGGATCGTCGCGCTTGCGATCGTCGGCCCCTGGTTCGGCGCATCAACGGTGTGCCCCAGCACCATGCCAACTCGCGTCAGCGGCACATCGAGTTCTTCCGCGACGATCTGCGCAAGCGCGGTGTCGATCCCCGTGCCTAGATCGACGTGCCCGTTGAACGCGACCACGCTGCCGTCACCGCGTACCGCGAGGAACAGATCGGGTTCGGTCGGCACGTGTGACGACCTCGAACCCGGTTGCCCGCTCGCAGGCCTGGCAGGCGCCTGCGGCGGCCGCGTGACGATCAGCACGTTCGTGCTGTCGAACAACATCTGGCGCGATACAGGCTCGCGACGGCGATCGACGCTGAAGTCCGGCCCGGTCATGCGTGGCCTCCGGCGCTTTCATGCCGCGCGGCAAGCAGTTCGGCCGCGCGCTGCACGGCACGCACGATCTCGACGTGCGTGCCGCAGCGACAAAGATTGCGCGACAGCTCCCGCCGGATCACGTCGACGTTCGGATGCGGATCGCGGTCGAGCAACGCCTTTGCGGTCATGATCATGCCGTTCAGACAGTAGCCGCATTGCGCGGCCTGTTCTTCGATGAAGGCCTGCTGAACCGGATGCAGCGCATGGCGTGTGCCCAGACCTTCGAGCGTCGTGATCTCGCGGCCCTGCGCGACCCTGGCGGTGGTCACGCAGGCACGCGTCGGCATGCCGTCCAGCAAAACGGTGCAGGCACCGCATTCGCCCAGGCCGCAGCCGAACTTCGGGCCATTCAACTCCAGATCGTTACGCAACAGGTAGAGCAGAGGCGTGTCGACGTCAGCGTCAACGCGGTGCGTTGCGCCGTTCACGTTGAGCGTCAGTGGCATCAGGCGGTTCATCGCGTGAACGTGCGTGCGGACGCTCAGACCACCACCGGCACTTCAGTGGCCGGCGGCGTATTGCGGCTGCGTCGGCAGCGAATCAGGCCGTCGATCATCACCATGCCGATGCCGGGCACGTCGCCCAGTTGCACGCTTTCCAGCAGCGTACTGCCCGCTGTGTGCTGCGCGCGGTCCATGAATACCAGATCAGCGGGACGCCCCGTTTCGATCAACCCCTGGCGCAGATTGCGTTGACGCGCCGTATTCCCCGTCGCGAAGCAGAAGGCGATTTCAGCGGGCACGTCGGCAAGGCTCGAGATCAACGCGATCATCCGCAGAATGCCAAGCGGCTGCACACCGGAGCCAGCCGGGCTATCTGTGCCGAGGATGATCCGATGCGGACATTTGAGTTCGATCGCGTGACGCGCGGTCAAGAGCGCAATGCGCTCATTGCCGTTGTGGACGATTTCGAGCGCGCGGGTGGACTGCTCGCACAAATCGCAGACATGTTTGTACGGCAGCGATGTATGGCCGCCGTTGATATGGCCGATGACATCGGCATCGGCGGCGAGCACAACGTCCTTGTCGATCAATCCTGAACCGGGGATCGACGGGCCGCCTGTGTGTATCGTGCTCTGGATGCCGTACTTGCGCGCCCAGGCGACCATCTGGCCAGCTTCCTCGCCAGCTTTCACGCTTCCCAGCCCGACTTCGCCCAGCAGTTTGACGCCAGCGTCGGCCAGTTCCTTGAAGTCGGACTCGACCATGCCTTTCTCGATCACCGGTGCGCCGGCCAGCACCTTCACGCCGCCACCAACGCCCGCACCACGCATTCCTTCGAACGAACGCTGTGCGGTGATCGCAAGCGCCTTCACGCCGATCACGTCTTTCGGGCGGCCCGGCAGATGCACTTCGCCGGCGGAGATCATCGTCGTCACGCCGCCGTTCAGATTCGATTCAATCCAGCCCATCTGATTCTGACGCGGCGTCCAGTCGCCGAATACGGGATGCACGTGGGAATCGATGAGCCCAGGCGCGACCGTCGTGCCCTTGCAATCGATCGTCGTGCGCGCGCCTTCAGGGTCGCAGTCCTTCTCCCTGCCCACCGCGACGATCACGCCATCGTCGATCACGATCGTGTCTGCATCGAGAATCGGCTTGTCGATATCGCCCGATAACAGCAGGCCGATGTTCTTGACCACGACCTTCCCCGAAGTGCCCGTCAACGTCTCTGCTGCCATCTGCTTCTCCTTTCGCCACGTTCGCTATGACAGTGCGGTGCGCCAGTTTCCGCTCCGCAGGCATCAAACGCTCAGATACGCGCGCCTGACTGTTTCGTTCTTCGCGAGTTCGCCGATCGTGCCGCTAAAGCGGATCTGCCCTTTTTCAAGAACATACGCACGATCGCTAACCAGTTCGGCAAAGTGCAGGTTCTGTTCCGACAGCAGGATCGACAGCCCCTCGCGCTTCAGTTCGAGAATCATGTTCGCCATCTGTTCGACGATCACCGGCGCGACGCCCTCCGACGGTTCATCGAGTAGCACGAGATGTGGATTGCCCATCAACGTGCGCGATACGGTCAACATCTGCTGCTCGCCGCCGCTCATCTGCCCACCCGGACGCTTCGGCATTTCGCCGAGATTGGGAAAGAGGCGGAACAGCTTGTCAGGGGTCCATTGCGGCGCACCCTCGCGCGGCGGCTGGCGACCGGCATCGAGGTTTTCCATCACGGTGAGATCGGCGAACACGCGCCGGTCTTCCGGCACGAAGCCCATGCCCATCCGCGCGATACGGTATGGCGGTAACGCAGTGATGTCCGTGCCGCGAAAGCACACCTCGCCCTGTTTGCGCGGCAAGAGGCCCATGACGGCTTTCATCGTCGTCGACTTGCCCGCGCCGTTGCGCCCCATCAGCGCAACCACTTCGCCTCGGCCGACTTCAAGCCCGACATCGAACAGGATGTGGGCGCGGCCATAGAACGCGTTGAGGCCGGACACCTTGAGCATCGGCTCGCTCATTGCAGCGCTCCCTGTGAATCCGTACCGGCAAGCGGCGCGCGAGGCTGGAACGTCTTGCCGGTGCCGAAATACACTTCCTGCACGCGTGCATCGTTGCGGATCGCTTCCCCACTGCCTTCGGCGATCAGCTTGCCGCGTGCGAGCACGATCATGCGGTCGGCGTAAGCGAATACGACATCCATGCTGTGTTCCGTGAAAAGCACGCCAATCTGCCGTTCGGTGACGAGACGTCTGGTGAGCGCCATCAGGTCGTGACGCTCCTTCGGCGCCATGCCTGCAGTCGGCTCATCCATCAGCAGCAGCTTCGGACGGTTGGCCAGCGCAATCGCCAGCTCGATGCGTTTGACGTCGCCATACGCCAGCACGCCACACGCGCGGTGCGCGTCAGCGGCCATGCCGACCTGTTCGAGCAGACTCATCGCCTCGTCCGCATACCAGGACGAGGTCGCTTTCCAGAGACCAAACAGCTTGCGCTCGCGCGAAACCAGCGCCATCTGCACGTTTTCCAGCACGGTCATCGAATTGAACGTCGCGGCAATCTGGAACGTGCGGCCAACGCCCAACCGCCAGATATCGCGCGGACGACGTCCGACGAGTTCGTGCCCGTCGAATACGATCGAACCCGACGACGGGCGCAACTGCCCGTTGACCATGTTGAAGCAGGTCGACTTGCCCGCGCCGTTCGGCCCAAGCAAGGCGAGCAGCTGACCGGCTTCGAGATCGAACGACACGCCGTCGACGGCCTTGAGGCCGCCAAACGACTTCGACAGCCCGGACACGCGCAACAGGCTCATAGGCCCTCCTTCACCGCGGCGCCCGGCGCGCGGGTGCTGGCATCGCCATTTTTGGTGGTGACGTCGTCATCGCCGAAGCGGTCGCGGATAAACCCGACGATGCCTTGCGGAAACGCGATGACGAGCAGCAGGATCGCCAGGCCGAGCAGCGCCTGCCAGTAGTCGGTCTGACGCGCGACCGTATCCTGCAGCCAAGTGAACACCGCAGCGCCGACAATCGGGCCGGTCAGCGTCTGCAGACCGCCGAGCAACACCATCACGAGACCATCGACAGAGCGGCTCACACTGATCACCTCAGGCGAAATCGTGCCTTTCGAAAACGCGTACAGCGAGCCAGCGAGCCCGCAAAACAGCGAGGCAATGACAAATGCCGCCCATTGCACCCGCTTGACGTCGATACCGATCGCCTCGGCCCGCAGCACCGAATCGCGCGACGCGCGCATCGCATAACCCAGCGGCGAGAACAGCATTTTGCGCAGTAGCCACACGCCGATCACAGCACACACCAGCGTCAGGTAGTAATACGCAACGGGCGACGAAAGCCAGGTCGATGGCCATAGTCCAAGAATGCCGTTACTGCCGCCGGTGACGTCATCCCACTGGAACACGACGGACCACACGATCTGCGCGAACGCGAGCGTCAGCATCGCGAGATAGACGCCGGAGAGCCGCACGCAAAACCAGCCGAACACGAGCGCGCCGACCACCGCAAGCAGCGGTCCGAGCAGCAATGCGGCTTCCATCGGCAGATCAAGGACCTTAAGAAAGAGCGCAGCGCCATACGCGCCGAGCCCAAAGTACGCGGCATGCCCGAACGAATGCATGCCGCCCGGCCCCATGATGAAATGCAGGCTCGTCGCAAACAGCACCGCGATCAGGATTTCGACAAGCAGCACGGGCATATACGGAAACGCGTTCGCGGCGAGCGGTGCAAGTGCAAGCACGAGCAGCGCAACAACCGCCAGCACCCGCAAGCGCTTGCCTGCTGGCCGCAGCGGAGCTTCCGGTGCGGCCATCGCGCGTACCGCGGCAGTGGCGCGACCCAGCAGTCCCCAGGGCCGCACGACGAGCACCACGGCCATCACGACGAATTCGGCAACCAGCGTGAACTTGCTCAACGAAAGATCGATGCCGCCAATCGACACGTTGCCGATGCCGATACAAAGCGCCTTGATTTCAGCGATCAGCAACGCGGCGACAAACGCGCCAGGGATCGAACCCATCCCGCCGACCACCACGACCACGAACGCATTGCCGATCGTCTCCAGATCCAGCGACAGGTTCGCCGACATGCGCGGCACCTGCAGCGCGCCACCCAGTCCGGCCAGAAACGCGCCGACAAAAAAGACGCCGGTGAACAGCCACGCCTGATTGATACCGAGCGCGCCGAGTATCTCGCGATCCTGGGTGGCGGCGCGCACGAGCGTGCCCCAGCGCGTGCGCGTCAACGCATACCAGAGGACCAGCAGCACGAGCGGTCCGATGACCATCAGCACGATGTCGTAGGTGGGCAGTGGATGGCCGAGCAGATCGACCGCGCCGGCGAGATGCGGCGCGCGCGGGCCGAACAGATCCTGCGGCCCCCAGATCCATAGCGCCGCGTCGCGAAAGATCAGCACGAGCGCGAACGTCGCGAGGAGATTGAACAACTCCGGTGCCTGATAGATGCGCCTTAGCACGATCATCTCGACAAGGGCGCCCAGCACCGCCACTACCAGCGCGGCCGCAAGCACGGAAAACCAGAAGCCCCCCGCCGTCGCCCCAAAGCGGCTGGCGATGCTGTACGCAACGTAAGTGCCGATCATGTAGAGCGAGCCATGCGCGAAGTTGACGATGCGCGTCACACCGAAAATCAGCGACAGCCCGGCCGCGACGAGAAAGAGCGCTGACGCATCGGCCAGTCCGTTGACGAGTTGTACCAGCAGATTCGAAAGCATCGTTGCCCTCAGCGGCTTGCGATCCGGCGCATCGAAAAAGCTGCGCCCCCTCACACGCTATCAGCGAATTAATTCAGCGCAAACCGTCTTCGCCCTTGATCTCGCTGGCCTGCAATCCGCCGATACGCGGCAGCGGCCGGCCCGACGCCGTGACCGCAACGGCCACGACGATCTCATTCGCACGCGGCGCATCGGAGACGCGTGCTTCGATCGCGTCGAAATGGCTGCGCACATAGGCGGCGTCCTTGTGGCCAAGCGGCACGTCGATTGCGGTGCCAAGCGTGCCGATCTTTTTCGCTGACGGCACCAACGCCGCGCCCTTTTCGACGGCGACCCGCAGCGGCGCGCCGAGCTTCGGATGAAGGATGGCGGCGGCATGCTCGAGTTCGCCCGCTTCGCCGACAATCGCCGCCTTGCCATAACTCTGGGCATCGCCCGGCGCAATGCCAAGCGCTTCGACGCACTTAGTGCCAAGGAGGCCGCCGAGTTCTTCGCCGGCTTCGATCAGCGCGTCGAGTTTCGCCTCATAGCGTCCCGCATAGGGATTCTCGATCACGGCAATCGCTACTGCACGCCGGACCGGCGGTTCGATTGTCTGACCCATTTCAATGCGCGTTTCATCGACCTGCACAACCAGCTTGCGAAGCTTGACTGTCATCTCTCTCTCCGTCATCACCACATTTGTCCCGATGTGCGTCTGAATCGCCAAAGCCGCCCGGCCCGCTTAACGCAGACCGTCCTTGCCGACGATCGCTTCCTTTGCGAGCCCACCGACGCGCGCATGCACGCGCTGCCCCGTACTCATCGCGAGGATATACACCACTTCATTCGCTGTCGGAGATCCGGGCACGCGCACTTCGATTGCGTCGAAATGGCTGCGCACGTAGCTTGCGTTGACATGCGTCAGCGGCACATCGAGCGCGCCGGATGGCGGGCCGACCTTCTTGGTCGACGGCACGATCGCGTTGGTCGGTACCCCATTCTTTTCCAGCAGTTCACGCATCGCATAGCCGCCGGGCACGTGCCACAGCGCGCCGTGTTCCAGCTCTCCCGCCGAGCCGACGATGGCTCCTTTGCCGTAGCCTTCGATCGCCGCGTGCGGCACGTTCATCGCCGCGAGTAGCCGTTGCGCGAGATCGACGCCGATCGGCTTGAGCGCTTCCATGGCATGCTGGATCTCCGGTTCGTAGCGACCGGCGAACGGGTTGGTCATCACCGCGGCAATCGCACCGCGCCGCAGCGGTTGCGCGGGCGCGGGCCCGAACTCGTGAAAAATGTCTTCGACGTGCGTCAGCACGCGGCGTATTTCGAACACGGAGCCTCCGTCTGTTGATTGATCCGACGCGTGCCGCCTGCGCCCGCTGCGCGCAACGTGTCGCCTGGGTGCGTCGTGCCGACGACGCGTGTGCGCCGTTGCAGAAACAGTGCTGCGCCTTCGATCAACCCGAGATCGAAGA
This sequence comes from Paraburkholderia sp. BL10I2N1, assembly GCF_004361815.1. NCBI lineage: Bacteria > Pseudomonadati > Pseudomonadota > Betaproteobacteria > Burkholderiales > Burkholderiaceae > Paraburkholderia > Paraburkholderia sp. BL10I2N1. The sequence continues at coordinate 1,654,087 of NZ_SNWA01000002.1, forward strand.
GACGCGCCGCTTCCTCCGCGCCGCGCTCGAGCGCGATATCGATCAACGGTTGGCGTAGCACCGGGACGTCGACAGTGACAGGGATATCGCCCAAATCGCTTTCATCCTTCAGCGACGAAGCCGGACGTCGCACGATACCCGCATGATCGACATCGACGGCATTCGCAATCATGGTGGCGGCTGCGTCGGCCTGCGCCGCCGTGGGCGCCAGCACGGTTACGCTATCAGCGATGCCAAGACTGAAGCTGCGGCCGCGCCAGCCGCTTGTCGCAACGCCGCGCACCGGCGTGGCGTAGTCTAGCGTGATGTTCGCATCCAGTGCATCGACGGCGTCGAGTGGCGTGCCACCGAAGGCGGCGAGATCGCTGAACACACCGACGCGGTAGGACTCGTTCTGCCCCAGATGAAGTGCGATGTCGCCGCCGTTATTAATGAACGCACGCCGCACGCCAATTCGCTGGAACGCTTCGATCAGTTCGTCCGCCACGCTGCCTGCGACCGCTGCCATCGGTGTGATGTAGTGCGCTCGATGTGCATGACACGCCCGCCACATTCTGCGCGCGACGGCCCCCTGGCAAGGATTGTCGGCTTGCGCTGCATCGCCTGCGATCGCGCGTTTCAATAGCGGCAGTTCCGACACCAGCTCCGCGAGTACCGTCGTAAACCGCTGCCAGCCTGCTTCATGCGCTGCACGGACGGCGGCTGCATCGCCGTCCGCCGCGACGATCAGGTCGATCGGACCGTGTTGCCAATGCCAGCGCCGGTCGTGGAGTTGCATGCGGGTCGCGTTCATTGCGCTTATCCGAGCATCGGCGGTACGCCGAGCGGCCATGGGTTGTCCGTATGCCGGGCGAGCGTGCGGCGAGCAAGCGGTGCGCCTTCCAGGTGATCCGGCCCGTTCGCCAGCACGCTTTCCAGCGAGCGGACCGCTTCCATATGACCGCCCAGATCGCGATACGCGTCGACGGTCATCGAAAATTCGATCGGCGCGACGATCGCCGGCGTGGGGACCGTGCCGAACGAACGGTCGGGCATGCGCGTCACGTCGACCATCACGGTAATGCCCCCGCCTGGCCACACATAGGCTGGCGCTCCGCCGCATGTCACGTTCACCAGACGCTGCTTGATCGCGCGTGTCAGCAGCACGGGGTTTTCGGTTGCGCCGGCGCGCAGGCTACCGCCCGCGCCGCCGATAAACAGCACCGTGGCAAGCGACGGCTCGCAGTTCTCGCCGATGCGCTCTACCGTTCTTTGCACCACGTCCGGCATCGAAGCCAGCTGCGGTACGAGATTCTGGTCGAGTTCATACCACTGCGCGTGCTCGCCGGTTGTCGACACCATCAACAGACGCATGCCGGGGCGCGCAACTGAAGGATCGAAACCTTCGATGATCGCAAGCGGGTCCTGGATATCCGTGCCGCCCCAGCCGATGCCGGGATTGGCCACCTGAAAATAGCGGCCCGGCGTCGACTTGCGTCCGCGAATCTTCAGACCGGAACGTGTCATGCCAAGGCAACGTCCCGCCTGGTGCTCGGTCAGCACACCGGTAATGTGATCGTCGACCACCACGACTTCATCGACGTGACCAAACCATTGTTTCGCGAAGATACCAATCGTGGCCGACCCGCAACCGACGCGCATCCGCTTTTCTTCGACTCCGTCCACGACGGGCGCCGCGCCCGCGCGAATGACGAGACTCGCGCCGCCGTCGATGGTGAATTCGACCGCTTCCTTGTTCCCAAGTGCCTGCATCATGTCGCAGGTCACGCGGCCTTCCTTCTTGCTGCCGCCTGTCAGATGATGCACGCCGCCGAGGCTCAGCATCTGCGAACCATATTCGGCCGTCGTGACGTGGCCGACAATTTCGCCCTGACAACGCACGTTCGACTGCTCCGGCCCGAGAAAACGATCCGTGTCGATCTTTACCTTGAAGCTGCAGTAGCTAAAGATGCCTTCCGTGACGACCGTGACCATATCGACGTCGTCGAGCTTCGACGACACGATGAAAGGCGCGGGCTTGTAGTCAGGATAGGTGGACGATGCGCCCACGCCAGTGACAAAGAGTGCCTGTTCCTTGACAGGATCCTGCGCGCCGGCCGCTGCACCGAATTCGACCGCGGGCCCTTCCGTTGCCGAAACCGCGCGCGATACGAACACCACGGGATCGACGCGAATCAGCCGGCCACCTGCGTTCGCATAGCGGTCGCACGCGCCGGTGCGGCCTTCCGATATCTGACACAACACCGGACAGGCATTGCATTCGATCTTGTTCGACGCCATCCGCTCGCTGCGCGGCGCCGATTTTTCGAGCACGGTGGGACCAGGCGTCGAGGCCACTTCGCCATCAACCCGCTCCGCACCGAAATCGACCTTCGTATGTTCAGTCATGGTGGTGTTTCCATGCAACGACATTACATTCGGTCCTGCCCGGCTAACGAAATAGCCCCTTTTTCAAGGCACTTTCGTGTGACACGCGACGCTTTTCATTTTGAAAAATGTTGCGGTCACTAACCGTTCGTGTAGTATCCGCTACACCAAACTTGATTGAAATCTACTCGATCAAAATAGACTGCGCAACGTCTTTTCCCCATCGGCCGTCATGCTGCGGCGCGCCAATATTCGCCGCGCACTCTCGTGCAGAAGGAGTTTCGCCGTGACTCATGTCGTGACAGAAGCGTGCATCCGCTGCCGCTATACCGATTGTGTCGAGGTCTATCCGGTCGACTGCTTTCATGCAGGGCCAAACATGCTGGTGATTGATCCGGATGAATGCATCGACTGTGCGGTCTGCGTTGCCGAGTGCCCGATCAATGCAATTTACGCCGAAGAGGATGTGCCCGTTGCGCAGCAAGCTTTCATTGCGCTGAACGCGGAGCTTGCAGGCGCATTTCCCGTGACCACGAAAGCCGAACCGCCGCTCGCCGATGCCGAAACGTGGAAGGACGTCACGGACAAGCTGCATCTGCTCGAGCGCTAAGCCGCCGCTTGTGTCGACTTCGCCCTTTTCTGGCAGTTGCGCGCCGCGGACGCGCGCTGCACGTCGTTCCGTCGTTGTTCCGCACTCTACCGATTGCAGGAGAAACCCATGAACGAGGTTGTCGACCATCCAGTCGAGCATCGCACGCACGCCGAACCGCCATCGCCCATCGAAACCGACGCATTGATCGTCGGTGCCGGGCCGGTCGGCCTCTTCCAGGTGTTCGAACTGGGGCTGCTTGAAATCAAGGCGCATGTCATCGATTCGCTGCCCGTTGTCGGTGGTCAGTGCGTCGAGCTTTATCCGGACAAACCGATCTACGACATTCCGGCAGTGCCGATCTGTACCGGACAGGAACTCGCCGATAACCTGCTCAGGCAGATCGAGCCGTTCGGCGCGACATTTCACCTTGGCCAGGAGGTGCAGATCATCGAGCGCCTGACAGATGGCCGCTTCTTCGTGCGCACGAGTAAGGGCACCGAATTCTTTACGAAGACGATTTTCATCGCAGCGGGCGTCGGTTCGTTCCAGCCGCGCACGCTGAAAGTAAGCGGCATCGACAAACATCACGGTCGTCAACTCTTCTACCGTATACGCGATCCTGAACTGTTCCGCGACAAGGACATCGTTGTCTGCGGCGGTGGGGACTCCGCGCTCGACTGGGCGCTCAACCTCGTTGACATTGCGCAAAGCGTCGTGCTCGTCCATCGGCGCGACGAGTTCCGCGCCGCTCCGGCATCGGTTGCGAAAATGCACGCGCTGTGCGACGACATGCGAATGCAATGCCTGATTGGCCAGATCAACGGCTTCGAGGACCATCACGAAGCGCTGCGGCGTATCAAGGTGGCAGGCGGCGACGGCGTCACGCGCACACTTGAACTCGATCATCTGCTGGTGTTCTTCGGACTCTCGCCGCAACTTGGCCCGATTGCACAGTGGGGCCTCGACATTGCACGCAAGCAGGTTTCTGTCGATACAGAGAAGTTCGAGACGAATGTGCCCGGCATTTTCGCAGTCGGCGACATCAACACGTACCCGGGGAAGAAGAAGCTGATCCTGTCGGGCTTTCATGAAGCGGCGCTGGCCGCATTCGGCGCAGCGCCGTATATCTTCCCGGACCGCAAGATTCACATGCAGTACACGACGACGAGCTCGAAGCTGCACAAGGTACTCGGCGTCGAGTCGCCGGTGTTCGACTGACATCGGCCGGCAGGGCGGCATCGCGTGATACGCGAGCGTGTACCATGCGATGCCACATCAACACTCCGTATCGAGGCTGCCCATGAGTACGACTGCTGCCCGCAAACCAGGCACCCCCGGCATCCGCGCGAAACAGGCGCAGGACACGCGCGCGAAGATCCTGCGAGCCGCTATCCGGGTCTTCGCGAAACAGGGCTATGCGAGCGGGCGCGTCGAGAGTATTTCGAAGGCCGCGAAGTCGCACGACAGGATGATCTATTACTACTTCGGCAGCAAGGAGCAGTTGTTCATCGAAGTGCTGGAAACGATCTACTCGCAGTTCAACGAAGCCGAGAGCAAGCTCGATCTGGATCTTGACGACCCGGCGCATGGCCTCGCGCAGATGGTCGAATTCGTCTGGCAGTACTACCTCGACCATCCGGAATTCGTCACGCTGCTGTCGAGCGAGAACCTGCACCAGGGCAAGCACTCGAAGAAATCATCGAAGCTGCGTGAGATCTCGGGCTATGCGATTTCGGTCGTCGAAAAAGTGCTCGACGCGGGCAAAGAGAAGGGCGTGTTTCGCAAGCGTGTGCAGGCGCGTGATGTGTACATCATGATCGCGTCGCTCGGGTACTTCTATAACGCCAACCAGTACACGCTTGGCGCCTTCCTCGGTGAGCCGCTGATGGACAAGGCGAAGCTCACGCACTGGTGTGAAGTCATCAAGGAAACGGTCTTGCGGGCGGTGCTGCTGCACGTGCCGGTCGACGGCGACACGCCTGCCGTGCCGCCGCCGGTTCGCTGAAAGCCTGGTCAGGTTACCGCGTTACGCCTTCGCGGCATCGTCCTCGCGGAACAGCTTGTCGGCCAGATGAAATGCCGAGTTCGCTGCCGGTACGCCGCAATAGATCGCCGTCTGTATCAGCACTTCCTTGATCTGCTCGCGCGTCACGCCGTTGTTTTTCGCTGCGCGCAGATGTAGCGCCAGCTCTTCACTGCGATTGAGTGCGACCATCATCGCGATGGTCAGTAGGCTGCGCGTGTGACGCGGCAAGCCCTCACGCGTCCAGATCTCGCCCCACGCATAACGGGTGATCAGGTTCTGGAATTCTTCCGTCAGTTCAGTGCGGTTCACGAGCGACCGATCGACGTGTGCATCGCCCAGCACTGCACGGCGCACGTTCATGCCGGCTTCATAGCGTTCGTCGTCGGTCATTGCTGCTCCGTCAGGAAGTCGAGTACGGTCTTCGTGAATACGTCGGCCATCTCGATGTTGGAAATATGCGATGCATCCAGTTCGACATAGCGCGCACCCGGAATCGCGGCGGCGAGTTCCTGACCTTGTGCCGGCGTCGCAGCGAGATCGTGCGTGCCGCTGATCACAAGCGCGGGCACGTTGATGCCAGGTGCTTCCGGACGCAGATCGGTTGCATCGATGGCCTCGCAGTTCAACGCGTAGCCTTCGGCATCGGTATGCACGAACACGTCGCGGATCTGCGCCAGCACGAGCGGCTCGCGTTCGAAGAAGCCTGCGGTGAACCAGCGCGGCAACACCGCATCGGACAGCGTCAGCATCCCTTCCGTACGAGCCCGCGCCGCACGCGGCACCCACACTTCAGGCGAACCGATGCGCGCCGCCGTATTGCACAGCACGACACGATTCAGACGGTTTGCATGACGCGCAGCCAGCGCAACGCCGGTCAGGCCGCCCATCGACACGCCGCAAAAATGCGCGCGCTCGATCTTGAGCGAATCCATCAGGCCGAGCACGTCGCCCGTCAACTGGTCGATCGTGTACGGTCCTTTCGGCGCTGCCGAGTGACCATGACCGCGCGTGTCGTAACGCAGCACACGGAAGTGCTTCGAAAACGCGGCCACCTGCGGCGTCCACATCGACAGATCGCTGCCAAGCGAATTCGACAGCACGATCCACGGCGCGTTGCCGTCCTGTTCACCGTCCACCCGATAATGAATATCGGTGCCGTTCACTGCGGCGTAGGTCATTGCCGTTACTCCTGATCTTTAGCGCGGTTTTCGCGCGCGGTGTAAAGGGCCAGCGCGGCGTCCACGTAAGCGTGAGCCTGGCCGACATACTGCGCAGGGTCGAGCAGGCGCTTCAACTGCTCGACCGGAAGATGTTGCGTGACGTTCGCATCAGCGGCGAGCACTTCGAAGAGCGACCGCCCCGTCTGGACCGCCGACTTCGACGCCTGTTCGACGAGATGATGTGCGTCGAGCCGACCGATGCTGTCGCCAAGCGCAAGCATCACGGATTCGCCGAGAATCAGACCGTGCGTCACTTCGAGATTGGCGGTGAGGCGCTCGACGTTCACGTCGAGACCGGAGGCAATCTGTTCGATATTCGCCAGCGCGCCGCCTGCAAGGCGCGCGAGGTCCGGCAGCGCGTCCCACTCAGCCTGCCAGCCGCCGAGCGCACGTTCGTGCTCCTGGACCATGCCGGCCAGCACCGTGGCGACGAGCCCCGGCGCACGGGTCGCGGCCGTCAGGACCGCCGCGCAGGCGACCGGGTTGCGCTTGTGCGGCATCGTCGACGAGCCGCCCTTGCCCGCTGCCGCTGGCTCGGCCACTTCGCCGAGTTCGGTCTGCATCTGCAGGGAAATATCGCGCGCGATCTTGCCGAGCGTGCCGATCAGCATGCCAAGCACAGATGCGGTCTCCGCGATCCGGTCGCGTTGCGTGTGCCACGGCAGCGTGGGAACGGCGAGTTCGAGTTCTTTGGCGAGGGCCTGTGTCACCGCGGGCGCGGCGTCGCGCAGGCTCGCAAGCGTGCCCGCCGCGCCGCCGAACTGCAGCACCAGCACACGTGCGCGCAGCGCGTCGAGCCGGTCGCGATGCCGTAGCAGCGCGTCGAGCCATTGCGCGAATTTCAGCCCGAGCGTAATGGGCAGCGCCTGTTGCAGCCACGTGCGACCGATCATCGGCGTCGCGCGATGCGTGCGCGCGAGCGCCGCTATCGCTGCGCAGGTCCCTTTTAACTGGGTGTCGAGCAGATCAAACGTGTCGCGCAGTTGCAGGACGGTCGCCGTATCGATGATGTCCTGGCTTGTCGCGCCCCAATGGACGTATTTGGAAGCCTCCGCGTCCACGGCTTTCACGCAGGCAGTCAGCTGCTTGACTAGCGGAATCGCCAGATTGCCGCCGAGCGCGGCATCGCGTGCGAGCGCGTCGGCGTCCAGCTGGTCGGCGTGGCAGGTGGCTTCGATCGCGGCAACAGCCGTTTGCGGAATCACGCCGTGAGCCGCCGAAGCACGCGCTAGCGCGGCTTCGACGTCGAGCATCCGTTGCAGCGTCGAGCGGGGTGACCAGAGGTCGTTCATCGGCTGCGTGCCGCAGATGAGGCCCGTCAGACGGGCACTGGCTTCGAGCATGATGACGTCAACAATCGAAGGAAGGGATGTCGGCCGCATGTGCCGGCAACGTGTTGAGCGCGGCACCGGACGGTATTGTCGCCGAACGCCGCGCGACGGTCATGCCGGACTACGCTGCGCTTGCGGCAGGCTGCGTGGCGTCGATGAGCGGAATGCCGGTCAGCTTCTGCAATTCGGTGAAGTCGATATCGGAGAAAATCTCGCGCACGACGAGACCGTCAGCCGTCACGTCGATCATGGCGAGGTCCGTGTAGATCCGGTCGACGCAGTTCACACCCGTCACCGGATACGAGCATTCCGCGGCGATCTTGCTTTCGCCCTGCTTCGTCAGATGCTCCATCATCACGTACACCTGCTTCGCGCCGATCGCCAGATCCATCGCGCCGCCAACGGCCGGAATCGCATCGGGCGCACCCGTATGCCAGTTCGCGAGGTCCCCCTTGGCCGAGACCTGGAACGCGCCGAGCACGCAAAAGTCCAGATGGCCGCCGCGCATCATCGCAAACGAATCCGCGTGATGGAAATAGGCGCCGCCCGTGAGCAGCGTGACGTGCTGCTTGCCGGCGTTGATCAGTTCGTCGTCTTCCTCGCCTTTGGCGGGCGCGGGGCCCATGCCCAGGAGACCGTTTTCGCTGTGCAGGAAGATTTCCTTGCTTGCATCGAGGTGGTTCGCCACCAGCGTCGGCACGCCAATGCCGAGGTTGACATACGCGCCTTCAGGGATGTCCTGTGCGACGCGCTTGGCCATTTCATCGCGGGTCAGTCGTTTCATGTCAGGTCTCCTTTCAGGCCGCAGCGTTTTGATGCGCTGCCTGCGGTACTTCGATCACGCGTTGCACAAAGATGCCGGGGGTCACGATCACTTCAGGATCGAGTGCACCGAGCGGCACCACTTCCGATACCTGTGCAATCGCGGTCTTTGCCGCGCTCGCCATGATCGGGCCAAAGTTACGCGCGGTCTTGCGATAGATCAGATTGCCCCAGCGGTCACCCTTGAGCGCCTTGATCAGCGCGAAGTCTGCGTGAAGCGGTGATTCGAGCACGTAATGCTTGCCGTCGATGAGGCGCGTTTCCTTGCCCTCGGCGAGTTTCGTGCCATAGCCGGTCGGCGTGAAAAAGCCGCCGATGCCCGCGCCCGCTGCGCGAATACGCTCGGCGAGATTGCCCTGCGGCACGAGTTCCAGCTCGATTTCGCCGGCGCGGTACAGCGCGTCGAACACGTACGAATCGGTCTGGCGCGGAAACGAACAGATGATCTTGCGCACGCGCTTCGCTTTCAGCAGCGCCGCGAGGCCGATATCGCCGTTGCCGGCGTTGTTGTTCACGATAGTGAGGTCGCGCGAGCCCTGCTCGATCAGTGCGTCGATCAGTTCGGAAGGCATGCCCGCCGTACCGAAGCCTCCGATCATGATCGTCGCGCCGTCATTGATATCGGCCACCGCCGACTGAAGAGAATCGAATATCTTGTTGATCATGCCAGTTCCCAGTTGGACGCCTTGCGCCGCGCCGCCCAGGAAGGCCGCGCGACACCGTCTCCGCGTCGTGATGACTGCGCGTCGCCGGGTTCCGGGATACGCGCGATCTGCCCGCTAGCGGCTAATGGCTGTTGACTATTACTTGTCGCCTGCCTGGCCAGCTTGCAATTTGTTCTGCATACGAACACAGATTCGTTTAGCGAACGTTTCCGGCGCATTATGGAAGGTGCCAGAACGGCTTGTCAAGGCGGGGACTTCCCCATGATCCGCATTACGCGGCAAAAGGCAAGCCAACATAGTTCTCCGCAAGCGAGCGCGCAGCCGCCTCAGAAGTCGTCACGTATTTCAGCTCGGACATCTTCAGACGGTTGGCGAACGGCGCGTCGTCGTCGAAAGACGGATGCAGCAAGTTCGTCATGAAGTACGAAAAGTGCTCGGCGCGCCAGACCCGCCCGAGGCATGTCGATGAATAGGCGTCCAGCAGATCGTGGCGGCCGTGCTGATAGCACTCAGCGAACGCTTTTGCCAGCACGCGCACATCGGCGACGGCAAGATTCATGCCCTTGGCGCCCGTCGGCGGCACGATGTGCGCTGCGTCGCCCGCCAGGAACAGGCGCCCGTATTGCATAGGCTCGGTCACGAAGCTGCGCATCGGCGTCACGCTCTTCTGCGTGATCGGGCCTTCGCCGGGTGTCCAGCCATCTTCGCAGGCAAAGCGCGTGTGGAGTTCGGACCAGACGCGCTCATCGGACCATTGCGCGAGGTCTTCGTCGGGACGGCATTGCAGATAGAGGCGCGTCACCGTCGGCGAGCGCATGCTGAAAAGCGCAAAGCCGCGCTCGTGATGTGCGTAGACGAGTTCATCGAGGGTGGGAGGGGCGTCGGCGAGAATGCCGAGCCACGCATAAGGGTAAACGCGCTCATAGGTGCGCAGGACATCCGCGGGAATCGCAGTGCGCGAAATGCCGTGAAAGCCGTCGCAGCCGGCGACGTAATCGCATTCGATTCGCTGCGCGGTGCCGCCATGCGTGAAGTGCACCTGTGGCGAACCGCTCGCGACGTCATGCAGCGACACGTCGCCAACGTCGAAATACAGCTTCTGGCCGTTCATCGACGCAGCCGCGATCAGATCGCACACGACCTCGTGTTGCCCGTACACCGTGATCGCCCGGCCGCCCGTGAGTGAAGCGAGGTCGATGCGATGGCGCTGTCCGTCGAACAGCAGTTCGATGCCGTGATGCACCAGACCTTCGCGCTTCATACGCTCGCCAAGGCCAGCCTCATTGAGCGTATCGACCGTGCCCTGCTCCAGCACGCCTGCCCGGATGCGGTTCTCGCAGTGCTCGCGCGAGCGGGTTTCGATCAGCACCGAATCGATGCCCTGAAGCCGCAGCAAATGAGAAAGCAGAAGTCCCGCCGGCCCTGCGCCGACGATGGCGACCTGGGTGCGCATGTTCGTCTCCTGATCATTGATTCGAATAATGAAAACGATTCTCGGCGCATCCCTCAATATGCGGCAATGCGATTTTGAGGATATTCTGTATCCGTCTTTGAGATAGTCATCCGCCGCAGTCATGCCTGAACTCGACCTGAACCTGATCCCCTACCTCGTCGCGATGGAGGACACGCGCAACGTGAGCCGCGCTGCGGAGCGCCTCGGCGTCAGCCAGCCGCGCGTGAGCACTGCGCTGGGCCGGCTGCGCGAGTATTTCGGCGATCCGCTGTTCGTCCGCACGTCGCGCGGCATGGAGCCCACGCCCCGCGCGCTGGCGCTCATCCCGGCCGCGCGCGAGGCGCTCGGACGCATCGAGAAAGGCATGCTGGAGTCGCAGGATTTCGATCCGGCAACCTCGACGCATACGTTCTCGCTCGCGCTATCCGACGTCGGCGAGATCGTGTTCCTGCCGCGTCTGCTACAGCTCTTCGCCGAACGCGCGCCGCATGCGAATCTGCGATCGGTGTCGTTGCCGCCGGCGCATGTCGAACGCGGGCTCGAGTCAGGCGATGTGGACCTGGCAGTCGGTTACTTTCCCGACCTCTCGGGCAACAACTTCTTTCAGCAGCGGCTCTTCACGCATCGCTTCATCTGCCTGCTTCGCAGCGGGCATCCGCTCGCCCGCGCGCCGCTCACGGTGCAGCAGTTCATCGATAGCGGACATGCCGTCGTCCGTGCCGAAGGGCGCAGCCAGGAAGTGCTCGAACAGTTTCTGGAGAAAAAACGCATCCGCCGTCGCGCCGTGCTGGAGACGCCGCACTTCATGAGCCTGCCGTTCATCCTCGCGCGTACGGATCTGATCGCCACCGTGCCGCACGCGATCGGCTTCGCCTACGTCGCCGAACACGCGTCGATCACGATCGTCGAGCCGCCTTTGCCGCTGCCACGCTTCGATCTTCGGCAACACTGGCATCGCAAGTTTCATAACGACCCGCGCGGGAGCTGGCTGCGCAGTGTCGTCTCTGAGTTGTTCAACGACGCGATGGACGAATGGCCCAAGTAACGAAGCGCGCCAAAACATGGAACAATGGCCGGAAAACCGTCACCTGACAGGAGCACTGGATGGCCGCCGCTACTAAAAAAACGAAGAAGAGCACGAGCAACAATCCGCCCGCGCGCCCGACGCGTGCCGAAGCCGAAGCAGCCGTTCGGGTGCTATTGCGCTGGGCCGGCGACGATCCCGAGCGCGAAGGCCTGATCGATACGCCGTCGCGCGTCGTGCGTTCCTATGAAGAGTTCTTCGTAGGCTATTCGGTCGATCCGCGCGAGATTCTCGCGCGCACGTTTTCTGAGGTCGACGGCTACGACGAGATGATCGTGCTGAAGGACATCCGCTTCGAAAGCTACTGCGAGCACCACATGGTGCCGATCATCGGGCGCGCGCATGTGGCGTATCTGCCGGAGCATCGCGTGGTAGGCATATCGAAGCTCGCGCGGCTCGTCGACGCGTTCGCCAAGCGCCTGCAGATTCAGGAAAAGATGACGGTGCAGATCGCCGATACGCTAAACGAAGTGCTGCAACCGAAGGGAGTCGGCGTGATTCTCGAAGCGTCGCATCAATGCATGTCGACGCGCGGTGTGCACAAGGCGGGGGTCGCGATGGTCACGTCGCGGATGCTCGGCTCGTTCCGCACGGACCCGTCGACCCGGCGCGAGTTTCTGGCGATCGTCGCGAGCCCCTCCGCGGTCAGCGTGCCGAATACCTGAGCCCGGACGGGCCGGATCAAGCGTTTGCGCGGCGCGCGCGAACGACGCCCTCCAGGCTCGCGAGCAGCACAGCCCCAAGCACGCATGCCATGCCGGCCAGTTGCGCTGCGCTGATCGGCTCTCGCAGCACCCCAGCGGCAAGCGCGACCGCGGAAACCGGGACCAGCGCCGTCATCAGGCCCGCTTCCGCGCCGCTCACCCGCGCGGCGCCCGCATACCAGAGCACAAAGCCGCCCACCGTCGGCACCAGCGCGTAGTAGACGACGCCCGCGACAGCGCTCGCATTCACGTGTCCCGCCCATGGCTTTTCGAAGCAAAGCGCAGGGCCAAGGGCGACGATGAAGCCGATCCCGGTCATCAACGCCGACAGTTGCAGTGCCGGTACAGGCTGCCGCAATTTCCGGTTCAACAGGATGAACAGCGCCTCACAAAAGACCGCCGCGAATACCAGCGCGCCGCCGACCAACGCGCTTGCCGATCTCGATCCGGTGACCTCGTCAAGGCGCACCGTACAGACGAGCACGCCAGTCGTCGCGAGCGCGATTGCACCGAGCAACGCAGGACCGGGGCGTTCGCCAAGCGCGATCATCGCGACGAGCGCTGACACCGCGGGCAACGTGCCGGTGATGACACCGGCGTCGGCCGCCGACGCGAGTCTCATGCCGCTGATCAAAAGCACCGTGTAGCCAACACTTCCTGCGCCGGCTTGCGCGATGACGAGCCACCTGTCGTGCGCATCGAGCCTCGGCCAGCGCGCGCGCCGCACACGCATGACCGCGACAAACACCGGAAACGCGATGGCGAACCGCAACGCGGTGGCCGTGAACGGTGGCAACCCCGCCGCGATCATCTTGCTGACCACCACCGTGCTGCCGACACCCACCATCGCGAGGCCACAAAAAAGATAACCGGTCGTGCGCGAGTTCATGCTGCGTCCTTTTGCTTGGGGAACAAAGACGCAGCGTAGAACGTGCAGGAAAGGAAGGTCTTGAACGAAATTGCAGCGGCGTTTAGCCCGGGCTTTTAACTGCGCGGCGATGGCGTGTTTCGTTCTCGCTCGCCACCGCGTGGTATCGCTCGGCGCCGCTTAGCGCCGACGCATCGCCATCGCGTAGCTCGCAGGCGTGACGCCAAGGAGACGCACGAACGCCCGCGTCATATGGCTCTGATCTGCGAATCCGGCAGCCGCTGCGGCATCGGCAAGTGCCGCGCCGTGTGCGATCAACCGGCGCGCCAGCACAACGCGCCGCTGCATCCGGTACGCATGCGGCGGCAATCCAAGTTCATGCGCGAAGCTGCGCAGCAACTGGAAGCGGCTCATGCCAGCCTCAGCGGCAAGATCGGCAAGCGTGAGCGCCGAGGCAGGATCGTCGTCGATGCGCGCCCTGGCGTGTGCAATCGGCGCAGTCATCTGACGAAGCAGCCTCATCGTCGTATGCCGCGCGCCGACGTGGGCCAGCAACGCAAGCAGCGCTTCCTCGCGTGCCAGATCGTCGACCTGCGCGGCTTCGTCCACGGCAGCAGCGAACAGCCGCTCGAACAGCAACTTCAATACCGGATCGTGCGCGACAGGCCGCGTCAGTTCGACGGCGCGTGGCGCCGTCAGCGTGAGCTCACCCGCGGCATCGAACATCAGCGACGGCGCGAAATACAGCATCCGCCACGCACGGCCTCGCTCGTCGAGCGGACTGCCGTCATGCACTTCGCCGGGATTGCAGGTAATGACGTCATCGACGCGTGCTTCCACCGGCCCGCGCCCGCTCGCCGAGCGCTGCCCGCCACGCACAATCACGCCGATGCCGAAGCCGTCATGCGAATGCCGCGGAAACGCATGCGCGGTTTCCGCGATCGTCGCTTCGACTCCGTCGATCGCGCAGCGAGGCATCTGCACGCGGCCGCGTTGCATCGCCGCCTCAGTCGCTCAAAGCTGAAAGCGGGCTTGCAGCCATTAGCGCTTTCCCTCGTCGTTGCGCTCGCCTTCGCGAATCTTGCCCTGTGACACGCTGCTGCCCGGCGGCACACTATGCGTGAGCCACACGTTGCCGCCGATCACCGAACCGCGCCCGATGGTCACGCGCCCGAGGATCGTCGCGCCTGCGTAGATCACGACGTCGTCCTCGACGATCGGATGGCGCGCGTTCCCCTTTACCAGCGTGCCGTCGACGTCCGCTGCAAAGCTCTTCGCGCCGAGCGTCACGGCCTGATAGAGGCGCACGCGCTCGCCGATGATCGCCGTCTCGCCGATCACGACACCCGTGCCGTGGTCGATGAAGAAGCTCGACCCGATCTGCGCGCCCGGGTGAATGTCGATGCCAGTCGCCGAATGTGCAATCTCGTTAATAAAGCGCGCGAGGAGCGGCACACCCAGCCGGTGGAGCGCGTGCGCAAGCCGATGATGGGTCATCGCCCATACACCGGGATAGCACAGCAGAATTTCGGTAATGTGTTGCGCGGCGGGATCGCCCGCAAATGCGGCCTGAATATCGCTCACCAGCAGCGCGCGAATGCCCGGCAACTGCCTGCCGAATTCGCGCGCGACATCGAACGCGCGTACGCTGAGTTCGGTGTCCGGCGTGTCGGCGTGTTCGGGCAGGAAGCGCAGCGCCCGGCGAATCTGCTCCGCGAGCAGGCGCAGCGTGCTTTCAAGCGTATGCCCCACGTAGTAGTCGACGCTTTCGTCGGTCAGATCCGGCGCGCCGTAATGAGTCGGAAAAAGCGCAGCGCGCAGCCCGGCGACGATGTTGACCACGCCTTCCCGCGATGGCAATTCGCGGATGCCACGCGGATGTCGCGTGCGATGGAGTTGTTCACGCGACGCACGCAACTCGGCGACGATCTGTTCGAGACCCCAGTTGTGGGAAGACACGTTTGACATGATGAGGACCGCAGCCGCGCGCGAGGCGCGGCTCAGAGTGAAGTGTCCCAAAGATTACCGCGTTTTGCGGCAGGCCGCGCGCCGTGCCTGCGGACGAAGCCGGGAGAGCGATGGCCGTCAGATAGTGACGCTGCTCGCGTCGATCCAGCGCACCGCCCAGTCGCGCGCATGCGCGATAGCGGCGGCTTCGTCAGAAAAACGGAGGTCGGTCGGAAAAAAACGGTTGGCGACAAGTTCGCCGTCGCTTGAACGCGAGATCACGACATAGGGTTGATACGTGCCGTCGCCCGCTCGCGCCGGTGCACAGTTCAGCAAGTAGCCGCGATGTGTGAATGCAGCTTCGAAGTGCATGAGTCACCCGCCCTGACTGCCTCGTATGAAGGTGTGAGAGGCGCGGTGCCTTGTTGCAGCAGAGCCGTCAGCGGTCACTGACAGCGACCGTCATTAATGCGCGCCAACCCGTCGGACTAAGATCATACTCTGTAGAAAATGAGCGTTGCACGGAAAAAAGCAAAATATTCGGGAAGGTGAGTATGGGCTAAACGGTGCCCCGGCGAGCCCCGAGCGGGCGTACCTGGGTACAGCTTATGCTGGTGGATGAGGTGAGCTTTCCACCTTGTCGTTGGTCAACGGAGGTATCGCAATGGACACCGCTAACGAGAGAAAACCGCAAAGGGACGCAGCGACGCCAGTCGCCAAAAGTCCGCTTAGTGCAGAGCTTCACAACGACCGCACGCACGACAGCACCGTCGACACCGACGGCAAGAATCGCGAAGCGGCACGTCTTGCCGGACACAGCCCAATCGGCCCGGACGAAGTGACCACCTCCGACGCGACGCTCGACAACAGCGTGCCCGAGTCGCGTGACGGCTTCGCGGGTTTCGACAGTCGGGTGGGCGGCAATCATCTGCTGCTGGCGCTGGAGCCAGGCTACAGCGTGATCGACAAGGGCATGGTCGCGCCCGAAGAACCGCCGCGTATCGAAGAGCAACTCAATGAAGCCCGCTATTACGGCAACCGGCATGATCGCGGCCGGATGCACTATGCCTTGAACCATCAGCGGCCAACGCGCGTAATCGAACTCCAGCGCGCCACGTAGCGCGCGGTCCGGTGTACCGGTCGCGCATTTCGCCCGGGCGTTTGATTTTTCCGCGTGCCCCTCGTGGCACGCGGTTCCGTTTTGCGGGGTGCATTTAACGATATCGCGCTAACGTTTGCGTCAGATTCGAAACCGCAGGTTGCAGGACCTGCTCATCGATACCTCTTTTTCCTTCCGCGCGATCGGGTGACAATCCCTTGGCCATTCCTCATCTGGAGTATCAAATGAAAAAGGTAGTCGTGATCGGTGCTACGGGTACGCTCGGACGTGCAGTCGTTGCAGAATTGAAAACGCGGCATGAGGTGATCGAAGTCGGCGCAACGCGGGGTGCATACCAGGTCGACAGCACGAACCCCGCCAGCATCGAGAAGCTCTTTCCCCAAACCGGCAAAGTTGACGCGATCGTGACCACAATCGGTAAGGTTCACTTCGGCCCGTTGCCGGACATGACCGTCGACCAGTTCTGGGTCGGCCTGCGCGACAAGCTGATGGGGCAGATCAATGTGGTGCTGCTCGCGCAGCGCTACCTGAATGACGGGGGCTCGTTTACGCTGACGAGCGGGATCCTGGCCGACGAGCCGATCCGCGAAGGCGCAAGCGCGACGAGTGTGAATCTGGCACTGGAAGGTTTCGTGCGCGGTGCGGCTATCGAACTGCCGCGCGGCATCCGGATCAACCTCGTCAGCCCCACCGTGCTGGAAGAATCGATGGAAGCTTACGCGCCGTATTTCCGCGGCTTTGAGCCCGTCAGCGCAGCGCGTGCTGCGCTGGCGTATAGCCGCAGCGTGGAAGGCGCACAGACCGGGCGTGTGTACCGCGTCGGATACTGATCATTGATGGGCTGCAAACGGAGAGCTCGTTTGCGGCAATGCTGGCTGACGATGATGCGCCTGGCTTCGGCGAGGTGGCGTGGCTGAAATTTTTCTTATAGATATGGATACCTTATCGATTGAACAGGACACCACAGCGCTCTCCGTCTGGAGTGTTGACCAGAAAAATCTCGGCCGCACCACCTGTTTGCGCCAGAGCCTCGAAACTCACCGGGCACGAAACGACCGGCTCATCAAGGCACGCATGGCCTCGAGCCTCAAACCAACGAGCCCTCAGGGTTTGCAGGGCGATTCAGTGTTTCTTCAGCATTCGACGCCATTTTGGCCGTTGGAGTATCGACGGGAAGCGCTGCGAGTTGTTCGCGCATGGCGCCTGTCACCCTGTCGAACGCGACGCGCTGACTGGTCGTAAGCGGCGGCGCGCCGGCTCGGCTCGTCAACGTGAGCGGATCGACCGGTCGATTATTCAGTCGCACCTCGAAATGCAGATGGGGCCCCGTGGCCGTGCCGGTGCTGCCTACCGCGCCGAGCGGTTGTCCTTCAGTCACCGGCGCGCCGACGCGCAAATCGCGGGCAAAGGCCGACAGGTGCGCGTAGTGCGTCGTATAGCCTTGCGGATGACTGAGCACGACGGTATTACCGTACCCGGATTTGGTGCCAACGAACTGCACGGCTCCTGAGGCGGCCGCGCCAACGGGCGCCCCCTTCGGCGCGGCAAAGTCCACGCCTGTGTGCATGTGAGGCTTGCCCTTGACCGGATGGATTCGGTAACCGAATGGCGAACTGACCCGAACGTGATCGAGCGGCATCGAAAATGGCTCAGCGGCAAGCCGCTGTCCGTCGAATGAATAGTAGGCTCCGTCGGCTCGCCCCGGCGCGATAAACCACACAGCCTGGTACACCCCACCGCCTGACCGGAGTTCGACGGCCGTTACACGCTTGCGCTGTGTGGTTGCGTCGTCGCGCTCGTAGAGAACATGATAAGTGTCGCCCTCCTGCGCGGGCGCAGCGAGGTCGAGCCGGGCGGCAAAGATACGTGCGATCTGCTTCTGTATTTCGACCGGCACGCTGGCACGCACCAGGGTATCGCGCAACGTGCCTTCGATCCGCCCTGCGTATGAACCACTGCCGGTCTGCGGCATGACGGGCGGCGCAGCGGCAATGCCGGCCGAACCTCCGGAAACCTGTCCGACCCATTCAATGCGTTGCGCAGCCGGCACAGTCGCCTCAAGGGTCGCCTGGGTTGCGCAGGATGCGTTCACGCGACTGACTATTTCCGATACCGTCACCCAAGCCGACGCGCCCGCGATCGCAACCATGCCGCACAGCAATACGGCACGCGCTGGAGATTGAAATCGGGAATGCACCGAATGAGCCACTTTTTGGGCAATGGCCTGAGCGTTGGCGCAGACATGACGTAGATAGGGCAACAGCATCATTTCAAGACCTCGCAGTCGGAACAAAGGGCTGCGGGCAAGAATGACATTGCTTGAAACGCACGGCAGCGGGCGGACACCAGTTGGACCGGGAACCCAATGGACTGAGGGTTACCTTTTCGCGCTACACAACCCAGTAAGAGGAGCCCTTACTGTACGGACCACGGGTAGTCACGGGTATCAGCAAAATCCGATTATTGAGATAAATTCAGCGTAAGCCCTGTCCAACGGCGGGTGTCCTCCCAAAAAGGAGGACGACGGCCGTCTGTATTCGATGCGTCAAGCTCAGTGGATCTCTGGCTCCCCTTCGGTCTTCGCACCATCGCGTTGCAGGAAGTCGAAATCGCAGCCCTTGTCGGCCTGCAACACGTGGGCCTGATGCATGGCGCCGTAGCCGCGTTCGAAACGCGGCGCCGGCTGAACCCACATCGCCTTGCGACGCGCCAGTTCCCCGTCCGATACGAGCACGTTCAGCTTGCGCCGTGGTACATCGAGTTCGATCAGATCGCCATCCCGCACCAGCGCGAACGGCCCACCGATGAACGACTCCGGCGCAATATGCAGCACGCACGCGCCATAGCTTGTGCCGCTCATGCGCGCGTCGGAAATACGAGGCATGTCGCGGACGCCTTTTTGCAGAAGCTTCTTCGGAATCGGCGGTTGGCCCCATTCCGGCATGCCCGGCGCACCGACTGGCCCCGCGTGTTGCAGCACGATTACGCTGCTTTCGTCGACCTCGAGCCCGTCGTCGTCGATGCGTGCCGCCATGTCGTTGTAGTCGCGGAATACGACCGCGCGACCTGTATGGACGTGCAGCTTCGGATCTGCAGCGCCTGGCTTCATCACGGCGCCATCCGGGGCGATATTGCCGCGCAGGACCGCAAGACCGTTGCCCGGCATCAGCGGCGCAGTGCGACGGCGAATCACGTCGTCATTGAAGATTTTCGCGCTTTCGATGCATCGTGGTCGGCTTCTGGAACGGCTCCGACAACGTCTGCACAGGCAACTCGATCGGAAAACCCCCGGCCTGCCAGATGCCGCGGTTCACTTCCTCGACACGCTGTTTGAAATGCGTGTGGCAAGGATTCATCTCGCTCCACGTATTCAGGATCGCAATCACCGGCTTGCCGGCATATTCTTCGCGGCTGTAGCCCATCTGTGCAGTGCGCGAACGATGGCCGAACGAACGCAGATCGTTGACGCCGTACCAGCGATGGCTGCGCAATTCTTCGGGGGTCTTTCGTTTCGTCACGCTATCTCCAGCTACGTCTGATTAGAGCAACGCGACACATGCACATGCATACATCACGACTTCTGTTGCTTCACGCGCGACACGATCTGCGTCGGGCTCACGAACTGCAGTGCGATCAGCACCCAGATCAACGTGATCGCCATGTAGATCATCGCCATCGCATCGATCGATTGCGGCGCGCGCACACCCGTTGAAAATACGGCGTAGTACAGCGCGACGACCAGCGTCTGCGTCGCCGGCCCGGCTGTGAAGAACGTCAGCTCGAACATGCCGATCGTGCGGACGAGCACGAGCAACCCCGCTGCCAGCATGCCAGGCACCAGCAACGGCAGCAACACGTAGCGAAAATAGCGGAACGTGTTCGCGCCGAAAATGCGCGCCGCCGATTCGAGATTCGGATCGATCTGCTCGATGAAAGGCGTCATCACGAGAATTACGAACGGCAGCGCCGGCACGAGGTTCGCGAGGATCACGCCGGGCAGCGTCCCGGCCAGACCGACCTTGTACATCACGGTGGCCATCGGAATGCCGTAAGTGACAGGCGGCACCATCAACGGCAACAGGAATATGAGCATCACGAAGCGCTTGCCGGGAAACTGCACGCGGGCGAGCGCATAGGCGGCCGGCACCCCAAGCACAACCGACAGCAGCACGACGGCGCCCACTACTTCGACGGTGACCCACAGCACGCTGGCAAGCTGGAAGTCGCTCCAGGCCTGGGCGTACCAGTGCAGCGTGAATCCCTGCGGCAGCAACGTCCCGAACCAGCGTGTCGCGACCGAATTGACCGCGACCGTCGCAATCAGCAACACGACGTTGAGCAGGAAGAAGCCCATTGCGCCCCAGACGAGCGCTTTCCACAAACGATCGGGCAGACTCGTGCGCTGCCTTTCGGCCCGCGACGGCTGTGCGCCGTCGTTGCGCCCTTCGCGGTTTCCGTTGGCCTTCGGCGTGGACGCCGGCCACGGATGCGCGGCGTGGTGATCGGATGCCATCAGCCCTTCCCTCCAGTAACCGGTCCGCTATAAAAGAACCGGCGCGCGCCGAGCATTGCCGCGACGACCAGCAGTTGCACAAAGCCCATCACCATCGCAATGGCCGAGGCGAGCGAATAATCATAGTTTTCGAATGCCGCTTCCGCCGCGGCAATCGACATCACGCGCGTCGGCCCGGCGGGCGCGCCAAGCAGCACCGCGGACGGAAACACCGAAAACGCCTGCACGAATGACAGACAGGCGGCCATCGTCAAACCGGGCACGAGAAGCGGCAGATAGATCTGCCGGAACTGCTGCCAGGAGCCCGCCCCGAGTGTGGCCGCGGCGCTCGCGAGCGTCGGATCGATGCCAGTCACATACGACAGCGTCAACAGGAACGCGAACGGGAAGCCCGACACGATCAGCGAGATCAGCACGCCCCAGTAGTTATGCGTCAGCCGCACTTCATCCGTGTACAGATGCAGCCCCTGCAACGCCTGCGGAAACCAGCCATTCGGGCCGAAGTACGTCAGCATGCCGTCGGCGATCAGCACTGTGCCGAGCGTGACGGGAATCACCAGCAGCGTCGTGACCAGCTTCTGGTACGGCGAATTGCGGCGCAACGCAAACGCCACTGGAATCGACACGCCGACGTTTATCAGCGTCGCGGGCACAGCAAGCTTCAGTGTGACGATGATCGTCGGCCACATCGACGTGTCCGTGAAGAACGTCGTGTAGTTGCCCCAGATGCTGCCGCCATTCGTCGGCTGGAACGACAGCGCGAGACCGTAGAGGAACGGGTAGATGAACAGCGCGAGAATGAAGATCAGTGCGGGCGAGACGAGCCACGCCTTGGTATCGCGCGGCGCACGCGGCGCAAGCAGCGCGGCGCTCATGACGCTTCTCCGTCATACACCAGCGTGCGCGACGACGGCACGCGCAGGCTGACACGCTCGCCTTCGGCGAATTCGCCGGCAAGCCTTGCCCACAGCTCGCCGAATTCCGTCTTCACGCGAATCAGCGAATCGCGGCCGCCGTATTCGACGGTTGTGACGTCTGCGTCGAATGCGTTCTCCATGCCGGGAGCGGCCAGTTCCATATCCTCCGGACGCAGCGCGACGCTCACGCGCTTGCTGTTGAAACCTTCCATCGGCGTGCCGACGAGGCGCACGCCGTTCGCCGTTACCGCCACGCCTTCGCCTTGCATCCCTTCGAGCGTGAACGCCACGACGTTGCGATAGCCCATGAAGCGCGCGACATGCAGGTTCTTCGGCCGGCCGTAGACTTCCTTTGGCGCGGCAACCTGTTGCACGACGCCTTCCTTCATCACGACGATGCGGTCGGCCATCGACAGCGCTTCGTCCTGATCGTGCGTGACGTAAATCGTCGCGCGTTCGAGCTGGCTATGGATGCGGCGGATCTCCGCGCGCATTTCGATACGCAGTTTCGTGTCCAGATTGGATAACGGCTCATCCATCAGCACGAGCGGCGGTTCGATCACAATCGCCCGCGCAATCGCGACGCGTTGCTGCTGTCCACCCGACAGTTGCCCCGGCAGCTTGCGCTCATGGCCAACGAGCTGCACGAGCTGCAGCGCTTCGCGCGCGCGCCGGGCCGCTTCGCTTTTTGCCACACCGCGCATCTTGAGCCCGAAGCCGACGTTATCGAGCACCGACATATGAGGAAACAGCGCGTAGTTCTGGAACACCATACCGAAGCCGCGCTTTTCCGGCGGCAGCACGTCGATGCGCTTGTCGTCGAGCCAGATGCCGCCGCCCGTGAGCGGCTGCAGACCGGCGATGCAATTGAGCGCGGTCGACTTGCCGCACCCTGAAGGCCCCAGCAACGCGATAAATTCGCCGCGCTGGATGTTGAGATCAAGACCCTGCAAGGCCGCAACTGCGTGGCCTTCCGCATTCGTGAAGCTGCGGGAGACCGAGTCGAGACGTAGCTGCTCAAAGTGATGCTTCATGGCGGTTTCCTGACGCTGGCTGCGGCATTGCAAGTGACCTGCAATGCCGCCGCGCGGATCGTGTGAACGTGCTGTTACGTGCGTTGGGTACGGGTACTCCCTTACTTCGCCTTCGCCGCGCCGACTTCGCGGTCCCACTTCTGGAATGCGGCGACCATCGCAGCGGCGTCCAGTGGCAGGGCGTGCGGACGATCGGCCAGCAGCTTCGCGTATTCCGGGCGGCCGAATTTCTTCAGCACTTCCTGGCTGTGTTCAGGCGCCTGCGCTTCGGTCATACCCTTGATGGCCGGCCCCGGATAGAAGTAGCCGTCGTCATAGGTCAACGCCTGCTGTGCCGGTTCAAGCATGAAGTTGATCAGCTTGTAGAGCACGTCGACCTTTTCCTTCGGCACGCCCTTCGGGATCACCATGTAGTGGGCATCGTTCACCCACGTCATGTTGTCAAATGCCTGCACGCGGAATTCCGCCGGCACGATGCCGAGTGCGCGCGGATTGATGTCCCAGCCGGTCACGGTAACGGTCATGTCGCGCGTGCCCTCGCCGAGTTCCTTCATCACCGCCGACGTGCCGCCCGGGTAGTACGGAATGCAGTCGTTCAGCTGTTTGAGAAATGCCCAGGTCTTGTCCCAGCCGTTAATCGGATCGTGAGGATCCTTGTCGCCCAGCACGTAAGGCAGACCCATCAGGAAGGTGCGGCCCGGGCCGGAATTGGCGGGGCGCGCGTAGATCAGCTTGTTCGGATGCGCCTTGCACCATTGCAGCAGTTGGTCAGGGGTCTTCGGCGGATCGCTGACCTTGGCGGGGTTGTATTCGAGCAGCGGACCTGCAGGCATATAGCCCACCTCAAGGCCGTAGCCTTGGGCCAGGTCCTGCATCTTGCGCGGACCCGGCGCGTACTTGTCGAGTACTCCAGGGAAGGCGGCTGCGTTATCCGGCAGCAGCTTCTGCCACAGATTCTGCTCGATGCCGGCGGCGAGCGCGTCGGTGCCCGTCAGGACCAGATCGATGTCCGACCGGCCTGCCGCCTGCATGGCCTTGATCTTGCCCGGCAATTGCGGCGCGGGCGCGTTGGTGTACGTGATGTTCGAAACGAGATTGGGGTATTTCGCCTTGAATGCCTCAAAGCCCTTTTGCGTTAGTTGCAGATCGCCCGCGACGTCGACGATGTTCAACGTGACCGGATCGGCAGCACGCGCCACCGGCGCAAACGCGGCCCCGACCGCTACACACACAGCCGCCAACTTGACTGACACCTTGCCAGTAAAAGTCATTGCATCTCCTCGCTTCTTGGTATGGAAGTCCGCCGGTCATCTTGAGTAGTTGGCGGTACATGTCTCGCTTAGTGGAACATAGCTAACCAGGGTTGCTGATGTCAAGCAAATTGCAAGATACGGACGATATGACACCATTTGATGATATTGACTTAAATCTCTTTATTTACAATGGCTTGATTGCAAATCAATGTTTGCGGCCGGAGGTGCCACCCGGATTTCCCCCAATACTTGTTTGGCAACTTGTCACGCACGCCGGCCTGCGCACGAGTCTCAACCGCCCTTTACGCCCTGCGTATTCACATACAGCGAGTACAACCCATGACTCGCCGCCATGAACAGGCGGTTACGATGGCGGCCGCCGAAGCAGACGTTCGCGCAGCGCTCTGGCAGCGCGATATGGCCGATCGGCTCACCCTGCGGCGTGAACACGCGGACACCGTCGAGTTCGTCGGTGCCCATCCCCCAGCCGCACCACAGATTGCCGTGGATGTCGACGCGAAAGCCGTCCGGCGTTCCCTCGCCTGCATCGATCAGCACCCGGTTGTTTTCGAGCGTGCGTCCGTCGCCGCGAGCATCGAACACGCGGATCTTGCGGGGCGACTCGCGCGACGCTACGACGTAGAGCAACGACTCATCCGGCGAAAACGCCAGTCCGTTCGGGCCCGTGATGTCGTCCGCGACGACCGTCACCTCGCCCGACTGGCCATCGACGCGATAGACACACGCCGGCAGTTCTGACTCCAGCTGCTCGCCTTCGTAAAACCCGTCGATGCCGAAGGTCGGATCACTGAACCAGATCGAACCATCGGACTTCACGATCAGGTCGTTCGGAGAGTTGAAGCGCTTGCCGTGATAGCGATCGGCGAGGACGGTGATCGAGCCGTCGTACTCGGTACGCGTGATACGCCGTGTCAGATGCTCGCAACTGACGAGTCGTCCTTCGCGGTCACGCGTGTGGCCATTGGCGTTGTTCGACGGCTGGCGAAACGGCGTGACCACGCCACTCTCTTCGTCCCAGCGCAGGATGCGGTTGTTTGGAATGTCGCTCCAGAGCAGATAGCGCCCATCGCCGAACCACACCGGCCCTTCGGACCAGCGCGCCCCCTGATACAGGCATTCGACCGAGGCCGACGCGAGACGCAGCGCCGCGAAACGAGGATCGAGAACGCGAACGGCGGGATCAGGATAACGACGGCTGCTGTCTGTCATGGTGTTCCTTGTGTACGTAGCCTGGCGTCGACTCCTGCAAGCCTGCGACGCCCAGCGCAAACGCTCGCCTGCCTGGCGGCCTCCCGCTATCCGAAATCAGGCAGAGGCGAGCTGTTTCAAACGATCATCCTGCGATCAACCCTGGACAAGCTTGCCATCCCGTAGACGCCACAGCTTCAGCGGATTGTCGTCGAGGAGCGCCTCAGGCAGCAGCGCCGCAGGCAGGTCCTGATAGCAGACCGGGCGCAGGAAGCGCTCGATCGCCGTCGCGCCGACCGACGTCGCGCGTGCATCGGAGGTCGCCGGAAACGGTCCGCCGTGGACCATCGCATACGATACCTCGACGCCGGTAGGAAAGCCGTTCGCGAGAATGCGACCCGCCTTGCGTTCGAGCGTCGGCAGCAGTTGTCGAGCGAGTTCGTAGTCGTCGGGTTCGAGCTGAAGCGTCGCGGTCAGCTGACCTTCGAGGCGCTCCGCCACGCGGATCATCTCGTCGACATCGCTACAGGTCACGACCAGCGAAGTCGGTCCGAAGATTTCTTCCTCGAGTTCGGCGGATACCAGGAACTGCGCGGCCGTCGTCGTAAAGAGCGCAGGCAATGCGGCGCACGACGCGTCCGTCGGCGCGCCCTGTGCGACGCTGCGCACGCCGTCCGCTTCAGCGCGCCGTTCGATGGCTGCCTGGTAGGTACTGGCAATGCCGGCGGTCAGCATGGTCTGCGCTTCTTTCTTCGCGAACGCCTGCGCGGCGGCATCGATGAAACGCTGCGTATGCGGGCTGTCGAGCACGATCACGAGACCCGGGTTCGTGCAGAACTGGCCGACGCCAAGCGTCACTGAATCGACAAAGCCGGACGCAATCGCGTCGACGCGCTGTGCCAGCGCGCCGGGCAACAGGAAGAACGGATTGATGCTGCTCATCTCGGCGAACACGGGTATCGGCTCGCGACGCCTCGATGCAATGTCGACGAGCGCAAGTCCACCGCGCCGCGAACCCGTGAAGCCCACCGACCTGATCGCGGGATGTGCAACCAGCGCCTCGCCGATCGCATTGCCCGCACCCAGGACGAGCGAGAACACGCCTTCCGGCAGACCGCAGTCTGCGACGGCCTTCTGGATGGCCCGACCGACGAGTTCCGACGTGCCCAGGTGCGCCGGATGCGCCTTCACGACGACCGGGCAACCCGCCGCAAGCGCCGATGCCGTATCGCCACCGGCAACTGAAAACGCCAGCGGAAAATTGCTCGCGCCAAACACCGCAACCGGGCCGACGGGTATCTTCTGCAGGCGCAGATCGGAACGCGGCAACGGCTTGCGATCCGGCAACGCCGGATCAAGTGTTGCGGTGAGCCAGCGGCCATCGCGCACCAACGACGCAAACAGCCTCAACTGACCGACCGTGCGGCCACGTTCGCCCTCGATGCGCCCTTTCGGCAGCGCCGATTCGATATGTGCGCGGTCGATCAACGCGTTGCCAAGCGCGACGATATTGTCCGCAATCGCTTCGAGAAAACGCGCGCGCGTTTCAAGCGGTGCCAGGCGGTACGGATCGAACGCGCGGGTGGCCAGTTGACACGCCCGTTCGACATCGGCTGCACTGCCGCCGCCGAAGGTCGGTTCGATGTCGGCGTTACGCACCGGGTCGAACGCGCGCAGCGTGCCCTCGGTCCCGCGCACCGCGGAGGCGCCGATCAGCATGTTTCCGGTAATCTGCATTTTGCAACTCCTGTGAAACGCCGAACGGGCCGCGACTTGCGTGCGGCCCGGCAGCGGATAAGCCAGATAGCGGGACTACGTCCTCAGTTTTTCACGGACGCTCCGCAAGTTCGCGCTCGAACGCAAGCAGCGCCTGCGTCGCGGCGTCGATCTTCGCATGATGCTCCTGCGGCGTCGAACTGAGCAGCGGCGTGATCGCACCCATATCGGCGATCTTCGAGAAGGTCACCGCATCATGCAGGACGCGAATCAGCGAGATTTCGTCGCGCAGCGTTTCGAGCGGCATGAATGCGTCGTAAATGCGCTGCGCCTCTGCCGCGCGGTTTTCTTTCGCGGCTCGCAGGAGCGCCATCACCGAGTGCGAGGCGATACAGCCGGACCCCGTCGTCCACGCGGCCAGACCGAAATCGCGAAGATGCACGAGCGCGGGCCGCTCGCCCATGCCCGAGACGACTTTCGACGGACTCACGTTCTCGAGCAGACGCCGCAGGTAGGGATCGTCCGCCGGGTTATCGCGCACGATGGCGTATTTGACAGCGATGAGCGTGCCCCGGTCGACGAGCCGCGCAAGCGTATCGACATCCACATAGTTCTCGCTCTTGATATAGAGCGTGAGCGGCACGCCGGCTGCATCGACGATACGGGTAAGACCGGCTTCGACGCCTTCGGAAGTCGTAAATCCCCCAAGTGGCAACACCATCGCGGTACGGTAGTTCGTCTGTGCGAGGATGCGCGCCTGGTCGAGCATCTTGCCGTAGTCCGGACCGATGGCCGGAATCACGCGCGTTTGCGGGCCCGCACTTTCGGCGAGCAGATCGAGCAGTTCGCGGTATTCGCTGACGGCGACGTGATAGAGATTTGCATTGCCCGCGTACAGCAGCGTCCGCACGCCGCCTGCTTCGATGTGCCGGATCAGCTTGAGGTTCTCGGTAGCATCGAGTAAATAGTCAGCACGGCGGGCAAGCGGAGGCACAGCCATGACGCTGGCGGCAAACTCGTGTTCGAGAATGGGTGAAACGTTCATGGCACCTCAGGGACGAATGGGGTCAGGATGTTCCCCAAGGTAGCATCGCGTGTTTAATGTTGTCAAACAAATATAGTCGCGTGGATGCAGCCTCAGATAGCCAGCAGCCCGCCTGATAACAATACAAACATCACCATTTCAACGACTTGAGAGCAAACATGGGATTCTGGCGGGCAGAACTTCGCCACTCCGAAGAACAATTTCGTATGACAACCAATAGGGAATCTACGGAGAATCGCGGACCTGTCGAGAGTGTCTCCCTGATTTGTCAAACCGTTGATATTCGGGCTTTCAAAACAATGTGACAACCCGATTATCTATTTATGCTTAACCCACTCTAATAAGCCATCTCGAATCCTTACATTTATTCGCTATTTTTCGGGAATTCAGCGATATACGCAGGGCAAGCGGGAAATGAGCCCCATCGCGTGGGAGTGTTATGGATAGAGGCTTGCGGAGCGCCGGATACGTAGCCGCTCAACCCGATACGAATCGGGTTAATTACCAAATACAAATGATGATAAATTTACGTGTAGATTGCAGCGGGCCACCAATCCGCTTTGCAATGTCGGCAGCCTGGCCGGCCGCGATCTGAGGAGAGCCGTTTGTGCCGTTAAATTTCATTGAGCAGATGTCGCCGCTGCTCAACGCCAGCGATGAAGCGACGTGGTTCGAGGCGCTAGCTCGCCTTGCCAATCACTGGGGCTTCAACCAGATTCTCCTCGCGATGCTGCCGCGCCCGGGCATCCGGCTGGAGGACGCTTTCGTGCGCAGCACCTACTCACCCTCCTGGCGAAGAACCTACGACGAACAGGGGCTCATGCACATCGATCCGACGGTCGCGCATTGTGCGACGCGCGCTTCGCCGCTCGTCTGGTCGCCCGAAATCTTCACGACCGAGCCGCAGCAATCAATGTATGAGGAGGCTCGCGCCTACGGACTTCGCGCGGGGGTGTCGCTGCCTATTCACGGGCCGAGGCAAGAAGCCGGCATGCTGTGCTTCGTCAACGATAGCCAGCCGACTGAGGATTTCTGGCGACACGTCGATGCAGCCCTGCCGAATCTCGTCCTGTTGCGCGATGTCGTGATCGACACAAGCCAGCGCCATGTGAACGCACACGCGGAAGAGTTCATTCCGAAACTCACGCCGCGTGAGCTCGAATGTTTGAGGTGGACCGCGCGAGGCAAGTCCACCTGGGAGATTTCTCACATCCTGAACTGCTCGGAAGCCGTGGTGAACTTCCACATGAAGAACATCCGGACCAAGTTCGGCGTGAACTCGCGACGCGCGGCGGCGGTGATCGCCACGCAGCTAGGCGTCATTGAGCCAGACTGACCAGTTCCCGGGTGCCGCTGTCGTGCAGGATGCGCTCTGCGCGGCCCAGGTCACCGTCGGAAATTGTCTTCGTGAAATAGAGCCCGAGCAGGATTGACACGGGCGCCGGAATTTCCGCACCGGATTCGAAACGGCTGCCACGCGACTGCGTCACACCGAACCGTGCCCAGAACCGCCGCTGGCTTTCCTTCTTCTTTTTCCGGTACGCGATGATCGAAACGCGATCGACAGCGGACAGCACATCCGGCGTACGGGTGTGGGTGTCCGTGTGATGACTCGCCTGCCAGTAATTTTCGAGTTGTTCCATGATGTCCGTCCGTTGTTTGCCGCTGCCCACAACGATTCTCCCGAACTGGTGCGCGCCCTACACCTATCCAGGTAGGTAGGTAGTAATTCCATCCAGAATGCATAAGTTTTCATGCGTATTGGGTTGACCACTCGCATGGGAGAACGAAATGCAAGCAGCTATCCGGATTGGTTTGAGGCAAGACTTCGACAACAACCACATCAACGAAATGTACCGACTGCGAGCCCGCGTCTTTCACGGCCGGCTCGGATGGGACATTCCGACCATCGCCGGAATGGAAATCGACGGGTACGACGCGCTCGGCCCGCACTACATGCTGATCCAGAACAAGAGCGGCGAGGTTCGCGGATGTTGGCGACTGATGCCAACAGAAGGTCCCAACATGCTGAAGGATACGTTCCCGCAACTACTGCACGGCGAGGCCGCGCCGATCGGCCGCCACATCTGGGAATTGAGTCGTTTTGTGGTCGACACCAACGGTGAAGAGCAGGCATTCGGCTTCGCGGACCTGACGATGCACGCGATCCACGAACTCGTCACGTTCGCCGACCGGATGGGCATCACGCGCTACGTGACGGTCACCACGACGCCAATCGAGCGCCTGCTGCGCAAGACGGGAATCGAACTCAAACGTCTTGGGCCGCCGCTGCGAATCGGCGTTGAAAACGCGGTCGCACTGGATATTGCCGTGAGTCCGCAGACCCGCACGGCGCTATTCGGACCGATGGCAGCTGCAGCCTGACGCTTGACCGGCGGTGGTCTGTTAGCGGCCGCTACAACATGGCGCGGCGTTGACAGATCCCCGGACCGGGCGACGCTAGCTGCCACTGCGCCGGAAAGTGATGTGCGCAATCCGGCGCACCACGAATGCGGCCACCAGCGCTGCCCCGCCCGTCAGCATCACGCCGATGTGAATCGACTGCACCAGCACATGCCGCGCGGCGTCGACGAGACCCGCACCGTTCAGCCCTGCCTTGGCAAGCTGTGCGAGCAGCGAGTCGCGCAAGGTCTCATCGATCAGGATCCGCGGATCGGACAGATGCGGCAGCCAGGTCGAAGCCGCCGGCTCGCCCAGCACCCGCAACGAATCCTCGACGCCGGCGAGGTAGCGCCGGTTGACGATCGTCGCGACGATGCTGGTGCCGAGCATCCCGCCGACCATTCGGGTCGACTGCAGCAGTGCCGTCGTGATGCCGAACCGCTCACGGCCGGCGATCTCCTGCCCGAATACGTTCAGATTGTTCAGGATGAAACCGAGGCCAATACCGACCGCGGCCATCGCGAACTCCAGATAGACGTGCGGCGTGACCGGCGTGGCCAGCGCAAGCCCCACCGAGGCGGCGACCAGCAGAGAGAAACCAATCGACAGGATGAGCGTCGGTTTCGGCATGTGAATCACGATGCGCGTATTGATCACGCTGCCGAGCGCGATGCACGCGGCGATCGGCGTCGCCAGCAGGCCGGCCTGCTGCGGCGACAGGCCAAAACCGCCCTGCAACAGCAGCGGTGCGAAAAAGATCAGCGAAAACATCACGAAACCGGACAGCGTCGACAGGGTGAAGAGCGTGACCAGTCGTGCGTCCTTGAAGAGGTCGAGCGGCACGATCGGGTGCGTGGCGCGCCGCTCGCAGACGAGGAGCGCCGCCGCGCCGATCATCACCAGCCCGCCCAGCAGGAGGTTGCCGCCTGTCAGCCCTTCTTTCGGCACCGCCTCGATGAACATCTGAAAACCGCCGAGCACCAGCGCGACGAGCACCGCGCCGGTCCAGTCGATGCGCACTTCGCCGGTCGTCTCGCGGCGGTAGTTCGGCAGGTGGGCCCAGATGAAGTACAGCGCGAGGACACCAACCGGCAGATTGACGAGAAACGTCGAGCGCCAGCCGAAATGCTGGCTCAGCCAGCCGCCGAGCGACGGCCCCGCCGCCGTGCCGATCCCGTACGCCGCGGCCATGATGACCTGCCAGCGCACGCGCGCACGCGGATCGGGAAACAGATCGGGAATCGAAGCGAACGCGGTGCCCACCATCATGCCGCCGCCCACGCCCTGCAAGCCGCGCGCGGCGACCAGAAACGGCATGCTCGTGGCAAGGCCGCACAGCGCGGACGCCACGGTGAAGACGATCACAGCGGCAAGCACGAAGCGCTTGCGCCCGAAGTAGTCGCCGAGGCGGCCGAACACTGGCACGGTCACCACCGAGGCCAGCAGATAGGCGCTTGCGATCCACGCGTAGAACTCGAAGCCGCGCAACTCGGACACGATAGATGGCAGCGCGGTACTCACGACGGTCTGGTCGAGCGCGACCAGCATGTTGACGAGCGCGATGCCGAGCATGGCCAGCAACGCGTCACGGAAAGGCAGGGGCCTGGAACGATTCACTTCGGAACGGCGCCTCGCGGCGCGCAAAAGACAAAACGGCAATCAAAAGGCAACTGGCTGCGACCGGCGCAGCCAGCAAGAGAGCAGGAAAACAGCGGAAATTACGAACCGAACATGCGGTTGAGGGCGTTTTCGAGGTGAGCGCGCATCGCCTGCCCGGCGGCGGCGGAATCCTTGCGCCGAATCGCTTCGAGCACGGCCAGATGTTCGGCCTGCACGAGGCGCTGCCGTTCGACCGTTTTCACGAGCGACAGATTGCGCGACAGATTCATGCTGAAGACGATCTGCTCTTCGATAAACGACATCACGGTGATGAAAAACTGGTTCTTCGACGCGCGCGCCACAGCCAGGTGAAACGCGAAATCATCTTTCGCGCCGATGCCCTGCGTTTCAATGACCCGCTCCAGTTCGTCCCAGGCCAGCTGGATCGCGGCGATATCGTCGGCCTCGGCCTGTTGCGCGGCGAGCGCGGCCGCGCCGGCCTCGGTCACGATGCGGAATTCGTAGCAACGGCGAATATCGGAAAGTGTCTCGAGCGGCGCAAAGCGGCGCACGTCCGGATCGGGCCGACGCGCGACCGTGGTGCCCGAACCGTGCCGGGTGATGATGATGCCGTCCGCGCGCAGCCGGGCGAGCGCTTCGCGAACCGTCGGGCGCGACGTCTCGAAACGCTCGGCGAGAGCGTGCTCGGTAGGCAACCGCTCACCTTCCTTGTACTCGCCTTCGAGAATACGGTTCAGGATGTCCCCGTAGATCCTGTCGGGCAACCCGGATGATTTGCGCTCGTTCATCGTCGATGGCAGCAGCTTGTCTGAATTGAGCATGATTGTAAGGCAAACTGGCCTCGATCCTGACCGAAATATTTGACCAGCAAGGCGACCGACAGGCTGTGAAGCCCATATGACAGGGAGTTGGCGGACCCGGCGGCACGCCCCGCGCCGGCTAACCACTTGACTTACATCATGGGAAAGTGCGTCCTTTTCACGGATCATTTAAGCTTGCGCTGCACATGCATCTATCCCGCACTGGTCCTCCGGGACGTCTTGTCTTCCCCGAAGGACTGCGCGCGCCATCTGGTTCATCCGCTGCGGAGGTCTCATGTACACACGTATTCTGGTAGCAGTCGACGGCAGCGAAACGTCGCGCCGCGCCTTCAATGCCGCACTCGACCTCGCCGTGTCGAATGGCGCGGTGCTGGAGGCGTTTTACGCCGTGGAAAACACACCGATGTACTTCGAGGCGCCGGGCTACGATCCGTCGATCCTGCGTAACCGACTGGTCGAGCAGGGCAAGGAACTGGGCGCCGAGCTGGCCCAGGCGATGCGCGAGAAGGGCATAGAGGGCGATCTGGTAACCGGCGAAGCCTCTTCACTCGACGACGTTTCAGTTCTGGTTCTGAACGCTGCGGACGCATTCAAGGCCGATCTGCTCGTGATGGGCACACACGGCCGGCGTGGCTTCCAGCGTCTGATTCTTGGCAGTGTCGCCGAGCGCGTCGTACGGCAGGCGACCTTGCCGGTGCTGCTCGTGCCTTCGGCAGCCGGCCGGGAGCGGCCCGCGGAGAAAATCGGCGGCGTCTAGCCTGCCCCGCCGCCGCAGTGGCCCGGCGTTGCACGGCGAGACGGTCGTACACCCTCGCCCAGGGATGCACCCCCGCGGGGTGCGGAAAACCATGACGCCGCTCAACGTCGCGCGCTGCGTATCGACGCGTCGTTTTGTCGCGAAGGGCCGCGCCGGGCGGGTGGGACAATCAGGGGCACCATCACTCGACCGGTTCCGATCATGCTCACTGCAACCTTTCCGCCGCCCACCGCGAACCGGCCTCGCCGCGCCGCCCGTCCGGTTCGCGCGGCACGCGATGCTGCTCACTGTTCGACCTGTGCAATGCGGCACCTCTGCATGCCGCAGGGCATCGAGGCGAGCGACGTGCCGAAGCTCGAAGCGCTGATCTGCACGGCGCGCACGATCCGCCGCGGCGAAGCGCTCTATCGCGGCGGCGATCCGTTCGACAACCTCTACGCGGTGCGCTCCGGGTCGCTGAAGACGTCGATGGCACATCGGGACGGGCGCGAACAGGTGACGGGCCTGCGCATCGCGGGCGAAGCGCTCGGCCTCGACGGCATCGGCGAAGGGGTGCACGCGTGCAGCGCGGTTGCGCTGGAGGATAGCTCGGTGTGCATCGTGCCTTACGGTGCGCTCAAGCGTATGTGTCGGGAAATCGGCTCGATGCAGGACCGGTTTCACAAGCTGATGGGCGAACAGATCGTCCGCGAGGCGGGGCAGATGATGGTCCTGGGATCGCTCAGCGCTGACGAACGCGTCGCCGCGTTTCTGCTCGATGTGTCCGGACGCAATGCGCAGCGCGGATATTCGTCAAACGAATTCAACCTGCGGATGACGCGCGAAGACATGGGCAGCTACCTCGGCTTGACCCTCGAAACGGTCAGCCGGACGCTGTCGAGATTTCAAAAGCGCGGCCTGATCGGCACCCAGGGCAAGTTCATCCGCATCGTCGATTTCGAAGGTCTTCAGCACCTGTAAGTCGGCTCCGGCGCCGCTTCGTTGCCGCTTCGTTGCCGCTTCGTTGCCGCTTCGTTGCCGCTTCGCCGCGGCGCAGGGAGTCTCGATTCGCCTTGGCATGTGTTCTGCGCGCAGGTACAGTTTCAGACTGACCTCCTCAAGGAGACCCGGCGCAATGAATCGCGAACCCGCCGTCCAGCATCCGCTTGTCCATCGCCTTATCGAAGCGCGCCGCGTCAGCGATGCACTCTTCGCCGTCGTCAAACCCGAATTCCTCTACGAACGGCCGATCCGCGAGCGTCACCGCATCGTGTTCTACATCGGACATCTCGAAGCCTTTGACCGCAATCTTCTGGATCAGCGGTTGTTCGATCTGCCCGCCTTCAGTCCGCCACTCGATCAGCTGTTTGCATTCGGCATCGATCCTGTCGACGGTGGCTTCCCTACTGACGAGCCCGGCGACTGGCCATCGCTCGACGCCGTCCGCGACTACGCCGCTCGCGCCCGCGCGCAGATCGATCAACACCTCGCTTCATTCGAACTCGCGCATGAGGGCATGCGGACAGGGTCTGCAGAGCAACTGCTGCATGTCGCAATCGAGCACCGCCTGATGCATGCGGAGACGCTTGCGTACATGCTGCATCAACTGCCGCTTGCACAGAAAATCGCGCCGGAAATTTCAGACGCGACGACCGATCCGGTTCACGTGATCGCCGACTCGATGGTCCATGTGCCGGCCGGTTCGACGATGCTCGGTATGCCAAGGGAAGATGGCGAGTTTGGCTGGGACAACGAGTTTGGCGAGGAGCGCGTGGACGTGCCCGCGTTCGAAATCGACCGGCATATGGTGAGCAACGGCGCGTACCGGGCGTTCATCGACGCGGGCGGCTATCGCGAGCGCTCGTTCTGGACGGACAAGGACTGGGCGTGGAAGGAAGCCGAACACATCGAACATCCTGCGGGTTGGTCACAGCGGGATGGCGTGTGGATGCTACGCACGATGTTCGACGAGATCCCGTTGCCAGCCAACTGGCCGGTATATGTGAGCCACGCTGAAGCCAGCGCGTACGCGCGCTGGGTAGGCAAGTCGCTGCCGACTGAAGCGCAGTGGCAACGCGCTTCGCACGGCGCGCCGCACGCGAGTTCAGGCAATTTCGATTTCCGCCGCTGGGATCCACAGGCTGTGGATTGTCATCCGGACAACGTGAGCGCGTTCGGCGTCGAAGGTCAGTTCGGCAATGGCTGGGAATGGACGTCAACCCTGTTCGACGCGCTGCCAGGCTTCGAAGCGTTTCCGTTTTATCTGGGCTACTCGGCCAACTTCTTCGATGGACAACATTACGTGCTCAAGGGCGGTTCGGCGCGTACTGCGGCATGCATGTTGCGGCCGACGTTCCGCAACTGGTTTCAGCCGCGATATCAATATGTGTATGCGGGGTTTCGTTGTGTGCGTGGTTGACGAAGCCAGGAAGCAGACGCACATCTCCCAATAGTCAGGTTCAATGGCCGGACCTCCTAACGTCCCTGGTCCCGGATTTCAACCAGCGTTCGATCCAGGCCATATTTCCTGAGCTTCTGGTACAGCGTGCTCTTCGCAATACCCAGGTGCCTTGCCGCCGAGGTCAGGTTCCCGCGAGAGATGGCGATCGCGCTGCGAATCGCTCCCTGCTCCGACGCTTCCATCATGCCCCGGCCGTCGCGGGAAAAAGGATCGTCGCATCCGGCGGGAATCGGCTCGTCGCCCGCGCGCAACTCCGGTGGTAGATCAGCGAGCGTAAGGACCTCTGAGCCTGCCGTAAGAAGCATACTTTCCACCACGTTATGAAGCTCCCGGACGTTCCCCGGCCATGAATACGCGCAGAGCGCCGCCACCACTTCGTCATCCACCGCCGGGCTTGCCCTGCCAAGCTCCGTTGCAAACTTCTGGACCAGATATTCCGTGAGGCGGCGAATGTCCCCCGGCCGGTCGCGCAGCGGCGGGATACGGATACTGGTCACAGCGACGCGATAGAAGAAGTCCATTCGAAAGCGCCCTTCTGAGACCTCCTTTCTCAAGTCGCGATTGGTCGCCGCAACGAGACGAAAGGTCACCTTCCTCGGGACGTTTTCGCCGAGCCGATAGATCTCCCCCTGTTCCAGCACGCGCAGGAAATGCGGCTGCAGATCTACAGGCATTTCGCCGATCTCGTCGAGAAACAAGGTCCCGCCATTGGCTGCTTCGATCTTGCCAAGCGCGCCCCCTCGGCGTGCACCGGTGAAGGCGCCATCACCATAGCCGAATAGTTCGCTGGCGAGTAGTTCGCGTGACAGGCCGCCGCAGTTGAGCGCAATAAAAGGCCCCTCCTTCGCCTGGCTCGCGTGGTGGATTCCCTTGGCAAACAATTCTTTACCCACGCCAGTCTCGCCGAGCAACACAACTGGCGCACGTGAACGTGCGATCTGCCGGGCCTTGTCCACGGCATCGAGCAACGCCGGCGCTTCGCCCTGGATGCGTTCGAAGCCGGCCGTCGATCCACCTTCGGCGACGCAACCAGATGCATTGCTGACCCTGCGCGCAGAGCTGTGACGTTGCGCGAACGGCACGATCAGCAAGCTACCGATGGGCCTGCCATCGTCGATCACCGGCTCGATCCATTCAGGCTGGATCCAGTGGGGGAGATCCGTAGGTGTCACACTGGTGAGCGCAGAATCGGTGGCGAGCGCCGGGATCCGACGAGGCCGTGCAAGCGAAAGATCACCGCCGGCTGCCGCGATCGCGGCTTCGGCATGCTCATTGACCTTGATCGGATAGCCGCCATGGTCGAACACCACGGCGCCGTCGGACGCAAGCATCGCGAGGCGCGTCATGCAGCGATCCAGCAGCCGATAGCGAAGCTCCATAGTCCGCGCAGCAAGACGGCTCTCGATCCGGCTGGCTGCCGTGACGACCAGCGCCAGGCTGTGTCGATTGTAGGATTCGGACAGGCCGGACACGTCGATGACGCCGATAATCGTACCGTCGCGCGGGTCGCGGATCGCATTGGCCGAGCAGGTCCAGCGCTTGATGCCGGCGCAGAAGTGTTCGGCAGAATGGATCTGCACGGGCTGGCCGACCTCGATCGCCGTGCCGATCGCATTGGTGCCACAGATCATCTCGTTCCAGGACGCGCCGGGCAGGAGCTGAATCCCGTGCGCGGAAGCAATGGTAGCGGGATCGCCTTCGAGATTCAGGATGGTGCCGGCCGGCTCGGCAAGCGCCATGACCGTTTCGGTTTGCGCAAGAAAGTCGCGTGCATGCGCCATCACCGGAGCACTCGCCTCGATCAGATCGCGGTGACTGCGTTGCAACGAATACAGAAGATGCTCATCCAGCGGCGGTGGCGCGTGGCCCAGCGTGGGATCCACCTGCCAATCGAGGCAGCGCTGCCACGATGTGTCAACGAGGTGCCGCACGACACTGTGCGGCGCTTCTCCGCCGGTCAGGAACCGTTCCCAGGCAGCCATGACGAACGCTTCGTCGCCAGGGTTCGAGAACATCTGCGTGGCATCCGGCATATCCATTACCTGTCTCCTTCTTGCCGCCTTATACCGCACCGCAACATGGCGGATGCAGCTGGCTCGTGGGAGAAGAGGGGCAAGATCGATGCCACCGCGAGAACGCCTCAGGAGGAAGCTCAGCGCACCATCGAACGTTTGATTTTCGGACGATGGCCGCACGGGCTGCGTTCGATTTTCGAACGGTTCAAATGAACGGCTCGCCGGCGCGGACAGCCCGCTCGTTGCGGCGCATCAAACGACGTGCAGGGCTGTGACAAAGCCGCACTGGGGCGGCGTCAATCGATGGATTAGCGCCGCCCGCGGGGAGAACCGGGCGCGAGACAACTGCGCCCTGAGCCATGCGCTAGTCAGCGCGCTCGGGAACCGGCAACTGCAGCCAGTCCTTGTAGAACGCCTCGATGTCCGGCTCGAAATCGTGAATCACCGGATACCACGGCGTCGGTGCTTCGACGTCGTGCATGGTTGCGCAACTCGGACAGTAATACTCGCGGTAGACCTGCCACTGGGTGTCGGGCGCCATGAGCTTCGGATAGACCTCGAGCATGGCCTCCTCCGTGTCGCGCACATAGACGTTGGCATACAGTTTCCAGTTTTCGCGGTAGTCGCAGAACTCATGGCCGCAGTCGCATTTGACCAGCCAGTGTTTGCTTTTCGCGGCCTGCACGATATGCAGGTGCGGTCCAAGCGGCAAGACAATCCTGTCGGGCCACGAGACTTTCCCTTGCAACACTTCGAGATACTGGCTAAAGCGCTCATGATCCTTCGGCATGGACAACATGCGTACGGTCGTATCCCAGTCGAGTCGTCCATCGACCAGATTGCCGACCTGTTCTTTCGTGTAAGCAGACATTTCGCTACTCCTTGATTCGCTTCGATATCGATATCGGGACGGATTACTCTTCGACCTGAACCACGGTGGTCACGTCGGGCAGCAACGAAAGATCCATCCTGTACTTCGAGCCATAGGACGGCACGTCCAGTTCTGCCTCGGTCATGTTCCAGTCGGCAGGCAGATCCCAGAACTTCCGGAAGTCGTTGAGGAATTTCTGCGACAACCCGAAGCTGGTCGCGAACATGTGACGCACCGGGCGCGACGCATGTTTGGTGAGGACGCGTTCACGCTCTTCCTTCATCCATTCCCGCGTCGGCAATGAGCGGGCAAGCCGCTCCTTGCGGATTTCGCCACGGCGCTTCAGGGTCTGTTGCGCATCGACCGTCCAGATCCCCGTTGTGTCCTGCGCCAACACCGCGCCATATACCTTCTCGGCGAACTCCGGGAGCAGAAACCCGTGGTTGAGATCCTTTGCAATGGCTTCTGTTTCCCGATCGAGCGGATCACCAAAGCCCGGACCTCCGCGCAGGTAATTGAGGTACAGGTCATGGTTTTCGTAGCAATCCTCCGTCGTCATGCATTGCTTGTCGCGCTTGACCCTGGAAGTCGCATCGATGTGCCGCTCGTAGTCCGGCGCGTCAGGATTCGTGTCGCCGCCGAGCGGCAGCGAGAGCCCCTGCGCGATGCGCTCTTTCAGGCCCGTTTTGTGCGCTTCGAACCGGTAGCCGGTGGCAGACGGATAGCCGCCCATGAACCCCCAGTCGCTGTTCATGTAACCATTGCCCATGAAGAACATGGTCCAGTCCTG
This sequence comes from Paraburkholderia sp. BL10I2N1, assembly GCF_004361815.1. NCBI lineage: Bacteria > Pseudomonadati > Pseudomonadota > Betaproteobacteria > Burkholderiales > Burkholderiaceae > Paraburkholderia > Paraburkholderia sp. BL10I2N1. The sequence continues at coordinate 1,693,690 of NZ_SNWA01000002.1, forward strand.
GGCCTTCCAGACCATGCGCAGCGTTTCGAAACCACACCCGCCGCGGTACTTGCCATAGCCACCGGAATTGGCTTTGACGTTGCGCCCGAGATAGAGCAACGGTTCTGCCATCTCCCAGATCTCAATGTCGCCCATGTCGCCTTCCGGGTTCCAGATCGCCGCGGCGTGATTGAGACCGTCCTTGATGGCACCGGCGCCCGTGCCGCAGGACGAGGCCTCGAAGCTGTTGACCGCGTGCACCTCGCCGTCCTGGTTGATGCCCCCGCCTTGCAACCAGTTCGATGTATTGGCATTGCCCGCGTTGACTTCTTCCAGATAGCCGCGGCTGAAGTACGCCTGGCCCAGCCCCCGCCACATGGCGCTCCACCCCGATACCAGAAAGTGCCATGCATAGGCGTGCCCGGTTCGGCGATCGTCCGGATTCATCCATGTGCCCTTGGGCAAGCGGAACTCCGTGCCGAAGTAGGCGCCGTCGTTGATGCGCTGGGTCGGCACCAGGGTCTGGGTCATCATGACCCAGATGCCGCTCGTAAAGGCGACGTGGTGGGCGTTATAGGTGTGCCATCCCCAGCGGCTCGCGCCTTCGAAATCCAGTCGCCATGTAGCGTCGGGCCGGATCGTCATTTCCACCGGCGAGTGCATGATGGTGTCGATCTTTGCAAAGGCCGAGGGCGTCTGGATATCCTCGTGCGCATAGGGCACATCGACAAAGGCGACCTTGCGGTACTTGCCGGGCAGCGTCATCGCCTTGATGCGGCTTTGCAACCCGCGACGGCCCTCTTCGATGACCTCGTAGCTGAACTTCTCGTAGGCTTCAAAGCCCTCGGTGGCGATGATCTCTTCCACCATGTCGCGGATCATGTGGCAACCCGCGATCCGCGTGCGCTCGTCCAGGATCCAGTACTTCGGCGTGCGCACCGAGCGCTGGCTTTCATGCAGCCAGTCGCGCAGCGGCTGGTCGTTCACGCCAGTCTTGCGGCAGGTGATCTGGTAGCCGTCGCCGAAGCGCTGGACCTGGCCCGTCGACATGGAGCCCGGCGTCACCGCGCCGGTGTCGATCACGTGCGTCACGCCGCCCACCCAGCCGATGAGCTTGCCGGCCCAGAAGATCGGCACGATCGTCGCAATGTCGCAAGGATGGACATTGCCGATCGAGCAGTCGTTATTGGTGAACATGTCCCCCGGATTGATGCCCGGATTGTCCTCCCAATTGTTCTCGATCATGTACTTGATCGCGGCGCCCATCGTGCCGACGTGAATGATGATGCCGGTCGAGGTCAGCACGCAGTCGCCGACCGCGTTATACAGCGTGAAGCACAGTTCCCCTTCCTGCTCGACGATAGGCGACGCCGCAATCTTCTTCGCGGTTTCGCGAGCGTGCACCAGACCGCCGCGGATCTTGGAGAACAGCTTCTCGTAGCCGATCGGATCCTTCTCGCGCAACTCGAGCCGGGCGAGCCCGTTGTAATGACCCGTTTTGCTGGTGCGCTCCATGATCTCGGCGCGGAACGCTTTCAGGGTCTTGCCGTCGGCAAGCAGATCGGCCTGCCCCACTTCCCTGGATGACATGAGGTTCATTTTCGTCTCCTTACTTCACTTCTTGCAGATGGAACAGACGGTGCTTGTCGAGCGTGGTTTCGAAGCCATCGGGCACGACGAAGGTGGTGGATGCAGACTCGATGATGGCCGGCCCCACGATGTGGTTACCCGCCATGAGCGACTCCATCTGCCAGATGTCGGCTTCGACCCACGTCTTGTGCCGATAGAACGGGCGCTTGCCCAGATACGCAGATTTGGGAGGTGTTTCCCCAGCCTCCGGATCCTCCGGCAGCACCGGCTTCTGTGTGGCGACAAGGCCGCGCATGATGGCGCCGGTAGCGCTGAAGCCCAGCTCCGGTGAGCGGGCAGAACTCGCATACACCCTCGAGTAGGTTTCCTCGAACGCGTCGGTGATCTTTTTCCAGTCCGCGGGGGTGGTCGCGGAGCTGATCGGCGAGGTGATCTCGAGGTCGTTCAGTTGTCCCATGTACTGCATCCGGTAACCGGGCAGCAGGGTGATGTCTTCCAGCTTGAAGCCGTTGATGACGAACTCATCGACGACCTTGTCGGCCAGTTCCTTCCACGCTTCCTGGATGACCGAGCAAGCCGCCGCTTTCTGTTCGTCGGGCGCGTCCGGTGCGACCGCGATATCCACGCTCTTGTCGTAGCGGTACTCGAAGTCGGCGCAGGCGCAACCGAACGCGGAAAATCCGGCTGCCCATGCCGGGACGATCACGTCCTTGAAGCCGAGACCTTCCGTATATCCGTAGGTATGCACCGGCCCTGCGCCGCCGTACGAGAAGCACACAAAGTCTGTGGGGTTGTAGCCCTTCGCACTGATGTTGGCGCGCAGGTACTCGTGCAGACTGAGATCGAGCAGTTCGATCACGCCCGCCGCGGCGTCTTCCACGGAGAGGCCAAGCGGATCGGCGATCTGGGCCTTGATGTGTTGCCGTGCGCGTTCGACGTCGAGCTTGATGGCGCCGCCGAGAAAGTTGTGGGGGTTGAGATAACCCAGCACCACATGGCAATCGGACACCGACACCGTATCAAGCCCGCTTTCGGGCCAGCACGTGCCGACGCGATAGCCCGCGCTGTCCGGCCCGAGCTTGATGGAACCGCTATAGGGATCGAGCCGTACAAAACTGCCAGCACCCGCGCCTACCGAATCCATCGCCACCAGTGGCAGCGACAGCACGAGCCGGGCCATGTCCGGATCGGACGCGATCGCAAAGTTGCCCTTGGTGATCAGCGCCATGTCGAAACTGGTGCCGCCAATATCGCTGCATGCGATGTTCTCGTAGCCTAGTCTTTCGCCGAGCAGCCGCGAGCCGATGACGCCCCCGATCGGACCGGAGACAATCGTGCGTGCGAGTTCCTTGGCCTTCCAGCTGATCGTCCCACCGTGCGTGGCCATCACCCGCAGATCAAACCTGGCACCGTGCTTCCTGAAGCGGTCGCTGACCTTCCGCAGCGTCTGCCGTGACGGTTCAGCCGCGTACGCTTCGAGAATGGTCGTATTCGTGCGATGGCTTTCCTTGCGCGACGGGTAGTAGTCGACTGATGCAAAGACCGGGATGTCCGAGCCGATTTTCTTTAGTTCGTCACGACAGACATCGCGAGCGCGTTTTTCACTCGACTCATTCTTGTGCGACTGCAGCAGACAAATGGCAATCGCCTTCGATCCGGCGGTCACGAGTTCCCGTGTTGCCTTGCGCACTTCATCTTCGCGCAGGGGGATGACAATCTCACCCTGAACATCGGTGCGTTCCGTCACGCCGCGGGTGCGCGAAAGCGGGACCAGCGGTTCGTCGTAGCGGTGGGTGTTGAGGTGGATGCGTTCTTCCAGCGCGTAGCCGAGATAACTCTGGATGGCCCGCCCCATCGAGTGAATCTGTTCGAAGCCTCGATTGCAGATCAGTCCCACCTCCAGGCCCTTGCGCTGAACGACGCGATTGAGCATCGCCGTTCCGGAATAGACGCAGGTCACCAGTTCCGGATAGACCTCGTCCACTTCGCGCGCCCACTGCGTCAGCGCATCTTTGGACGACTCCAGGATCGCCAACGACTCGTCTGCGGGATTGCTTTGGGCTTTACCAACCACGAACCGGCCATCCGAGCGCACGAAAAAGGTATCGGTCATCGTGCCGCCGGCATCGATGCCCAGTACCTGGACGTGTGAAAGTTGCTGTTCCATTAGTGTCTCCAGCTCTCCTTGATTGAACATCGCCTCAACGGGGAGGCGCGATGCGAAGCGAATGTTGCGATTCGCTTCGGAAGAACTAAAGGCAAGGGATATGCCACTGAGTGCCGAATCGGCGGCTTACCGGCAAACTACTGAATGGATTGGCTTTTCGGGAAACTACCGGCGCGCTCACAGTGAACGGGAGGTTCGCGCAACGACCGGTTCCCGAACGGTCAGCCGTTTGGAGAGCGGAATTCGAACGCAGGTCTGGCGGGGGGCGTGACGTGCGGGAAATCGACCAGGTTCAACGTTGCTAGCTGACACGCCGGGTGATCCCAAGGTCGTGCGCAAGCGCGTACTTCCTGATCTTCTGATAGAGCGTGCTTTTCGCTATGCCAAGCTGCGCAGCCGCCTGGGTCAGGTTGCCCTGACTTTGCTGGATCGCAAAACGAATGGACTCTGCTTCTGCCATTTCCAGCGACCGGACCTTTTGGCGCGCCAGTGCGGACAGCCCAGAGGACGCCGTATCTCGAACGCCCCCGGGGGAAACGGCCAGGGCGCCGATTTCTGGCGGCAGCTCGGCGACTGTAATGATTCCGTCGCGGGCCATGAGTACCGCGCCCTCGATCGCATTTCGCATCTCGCGGACGTTACCGGGCCAGGTGTAGTTCAGCAGGCATTCATACGCCACGTCGTCGAAGACGGCATGGCTTACGCCATACCGGTCGCGCGAGACACGCAGCCAGTGCTCGATCATCTCGGGCAAATCCGTCTTGCGTTCGCGCAGTGGCGGTATCGAGATGTTCGTGACGGCCAGCCGGTAATACAGATCCATGCGGAATTTGCCGTCAGCGACGTCCGCACGCAGGTCGCGATGCGTAGCGGCGATCAGGCGCAAGCTGACCTTGCGAGGCGCATTCTCGCCCAACCGGTAGATCTCCTCTTCTTCCAGCACGCGCAGCAAATGCGGCTGGATGTCGAGTGGCATTTCGCCGATCTCGTCGAGGAACAGCGTACCGTGATTCGCCGCTTCGATTTTCCCTGTCATGCCTGACCTGCGTGCGCCGGTAAACGCGCCTTCGGCATAACCAAACAGCTCACTGCTCAACAGATCGCGGGACAAGCCACCGCAGTTCAGCGCGACGAAGGGACCGTCTGCCCTCGAGCTGGCCTGGTGAATGCCTTGCGCGAACAACTCCTTGCCAACGCCGGTTTCGCCGAGGAGCAGTACCGGGACCGAGGCTTTGGCCAGTTGCTGCGCCTTCTGGATAGCCGTCCGCAGTGCAGGGCTCGTGCCGACAATGCGAGAGAACGCCGCGGCAGGCGTGGGCCCGGCGACCGGCATCGCGTCAGACAACGAAGCGGCGCGCCGACTGGCAGCCGGCGCAATCAGCATGAAGCCGAGCGTGTCGACGCCTTCTGTGACGCGTTCAATTCGCGCGAGGCGCAACCATGCCGGTGATTGCGGCGACATGGAGCCACCGGCAATCCTGGCGATGTCCGGGATCGGAAAAGCGTTGTCCAGTGCGCCTGATACGCCAAGCCGCGCAAAGGCGGCTGACGCCTGCGGGTTGGCTCTGACGAGACGTCCGGACTCGTCCACCACGACGACGCCGTCCGTACGACCGGAGCAGTAAGCCATGCAACGCTCCATCAAGCGCAGACGGCGCTCCATTGCGAACTTCCCGAGCCGGCTCTCGATACGCCCGGCCATCGAGACGATAAACGCCAGGCTATGCTGGCTGTAGGTTTGCGCCAGCCCCGAGACATCGAGTACGCCGAGTACGGTGCCGTCGAGCGGATCGCGGATCACCGTAGCAGAGCATGTCCACTGCTTGATACCCGCGCAGAAATGTTCCGAACCATGGATCTGGACCGGTTGCTGCAAAGCGAGGGCGGTGCCGATCGCGTTGGTGCCACAACTGAGTTCGGTCCAGTTACAACCAGGTATCAACCGGACCTCGCCGGCGGGTTCAACGATGCGCGTGTCGCCGGCCATTTCGAGAATCATGCCGTCCGGATCCGCGAGCAGCAGAATGGTCCCCGTCTGCGAAAGAAACTCGCGTGTCTGCTGGATAAGCGGCACGCTGGCATGCATCAGGCGGTCGTTCCTGACGCGCAGGTCGAACAGAGCCCCTTCTTCCAGCGGTAGTGGGGCGCCTGCCGCATCGGGCGCCACCCGGCCATCGAGGCAGCGCTGCCAGGAATCGTCAACGACCCCACGCAGGGCACCAGAGGGCGGCTTGTCACCTTGAATCAAACGCTCCCACGCCGCCATGACGCTGGCGTCCCGGTCGGGACTGGAAAACCAGTCCATCGGCGTGCCTGTCTCTTTCATGCTGTCTCCGTGTGAGCACGAGTACCTCACCCGATCAGAGGGTTCGCCCCGTCTGAATTCTATGCCCGAAATACAGCACCGTCCGAAAATCGAACGCTTTGCGCAACTGGCACCCGTCCAAGCGCCATAAAGCATACAAAAATATTCATCAAATCAACGACTTGATATCACAACGGCGATGCTGGCATGACCCATGCGTTTAACTGGGCGAAGGCGAGCCGCAAGATTGTTTCCGCGCTCGGTCTCGTAGCAGAAAAGCGCTCACGATTGTGCGACAGGAAAGAGGTCGAAGGAGAAGACGATGAACACTGGTCAGAGGTCCCTGCGCTTGCTGGTCGAAAAGTGGCTGGCGCCCACTGCGGCGATGCCAGTTCACGTCACACGGTTCAGTCGCACGGGTACGAGTCAGAGACGCTATGTGTGCGTCGAAGCGTTACATTCGACCGGCCTGCTGGCGATTTTTTTCTTCAGACACAATGACGGATCGTGGTGCGTATTCCCACCCGGCACTGAACGGCCAACCATGAGAGTGTGATCGGCTTCAGGAAGTCATGACCGGTGAGCGCTCGGCACACTTCGGTGCGCAACCCACGATACGCGCGAGGGCCCCCCGCGGGGTCCACGGCGACCATTATGACTAGCGTGATTTGCCCCGAACACTCTTCCTGGCACTCCCGGCGCGAGGCGCATCTTTACCTGCCAAGGCGCCGCCGCCGTTCATCTGTTCCATCCACGACAAGGTGTCGACGTACGACAGGAACTGCTGGAGATAACCCGGCGAAAGCTCGCGCATTAGCGAGAGCGACCGATGCACGAGGCTACTCGAGTTGAGCGGACCGGCATTCCCAGGCACTTGTTCGAGCGACTGCCGCAACTGTCTCTCGGTGCTGACCTTGGACCAGGTCTCCCTGAAGTAATCGAGCACCTCCAGTTCTGGCCAGGAGGGTGGCCGGGTCACGCGGTTACCCGCCGCGGCACCGTCGCCATCCGCCGATGCATGGCTGGCAATGTAATCGATCAGTCCAGCGAGCGCTCCGCGCGCAGGCTTGCATGGCGATGCCGCGCTGCCGGCATCGGCAGCCTTGCTTGCGGCGCGCTCGAGATCGCCAGCGTAAGTCTCAAGCAGTCTGGACAGCCGGTCGTCCAGGATACGGCGCGTCTCGCCGCTGTGGCCGGCCGCCCGCCGATCCAGCGCCTCGATGAAATGAAAGCGGACGGGATCCAGGCGATCGGCGCCGCGCTCGCGCCACGCGTCGAGCATCGTCCGGGCGGGTGTCCCGCCACTACTCATGGGGCTTCACCGTTGCGGTCGACGGCCTCGGGACAGGGGCTATTTCCACACGCCGGTTTCTGGCCCGCCCCTCGTCGTCGGCATTCGAGCTCACGGGCTGCCCGGAGCCGAACGCGGCCGCAAATACCGAGGACGCGGGGATGCCGTCACCGATCAACGCACGCGTCACCGTCAACGCGCGCTGGGCCGACAGCTCCAAGTTGTCGGCAAAGCGCCGGTTACCCTCGCGCAGCAGTCGGTCATCGGTGAAGCCGCTCACCATCAGGATCTCGTCATTGGCCTGAAGGTAAGCGGACAACGGCCCGGCCAGGCTCTTCAATACTGCCCGGCCGTCGGGCTGCAATTGATCGGAGTTCGGCGCGAACAGCACGCTACCGTTGATGCCGATGCGCCCGTTGATCAGCGTCACCCGGCCCGCCGCCAGCGGCCCTGCCAGCGCCTGCTCCAGGGTCTTGCGGCGCTGCGTTTCCATCTGCCGCTGCTTGACCTCCTGCTCCAGCCTGGTCGAGAGTTCCAGCTGCACGCCGATGACGCTCACCAGGATCAGCACGAAGGCGCCGACCAGCACGGACATCAAGTCGCCGAAAACGGCCCATATCGGTGCCGTCGGCTCCACGCCGCCGTCGATTTCCTCGCTCATGCCGTTTCGGCTCCGGCGGACGCCCGCTGGCCGGCGAGCTGTTGCAGGTCTTCGACGATCTGCTTCTGCGACATCATGCTCAGGTCGATGACTTCTCTCGCCTGCGCCACGTAATAGGCAAGCTGCTCGTCACTGCGCGCGAGGGACTTGTCCAGCGCGGCTTCGATACGCTGCAGGTGGGCCACCAGATTGGTGTTCGACTCGCCGAACAACTGCACGGATAGCCCGAATGCTTCACCCAGGCTCGCCACCTCGATCGCGCTGCCGGTGACCTGTGCGGCAACGGCGCCCAGCTTCCCGGTTTCGGCCTCGACCTTGTCGGTGAAACGGGTGCCGACACGATCCAGCAGATCCGCCGACGTGGCCACGAGCGCGTCGACGGCTGAGCGCTGCTCGGTGGAGGCATGGTTCACTGCATCGAGCAGGGTTTCCAGCGTTTCCAGCAGGCGACTACGCTCCTCCAGCATCGCGGTGTCGCGGGCCATGCTGTCGGAGAGCTTCTGGCGCAGTTCGCCGACGATTTCGGCCGCGGCCCTCGGGGCTTCCGATGCGGCCTGCACGAGCCGGGAGATCTCCGCAATCGTGTCGCTGGCGTGTGCCTGCGTCTGGACCGATATATCGCGCGCGGTCCGCGCCAGCGTGTCGCAAATCTCCTGCTGCCGGCTCGCGGCGTGCACGCTCGTCGCTTCCCACTCCTTGCGGAGCGTAGCGGCCATCGAACCGAGCGTCTCGGTCCAGGCCGCCAGCCGTTGCTGGTCCTGTGATGCCAGTCCCGTCTGCAAGTCCGCATGCGACTGGCCTACGGTGCGCAGCAGCGACGCCGAGTGCTGTTCGAAGGTGGCTGCGGCCGCCGCCAGGGCGTGCTGGTTGCGGTCGGCCAGTTTTTCGTTGACATGTTCTTGCTGCGACAGCGCATGGTTCCACGCATCTGACACACTGCCCGCCGTGGCTTCCAGCCGCGCGGAGACGCCGTCCAGCAGGCCGGCAGAGCGTTGTTCGAAGGTTTCGGTGAATCGATCCAGCGAGGTGCGCAGGTGCCCGGCAAGCGCCTCGCTCGATCGTTGGTGCCCCGCCAGTGCCTGGTTCCAGATGTCCGCCACGGTCGTGGTGGTCGCCTCGAAACCGCTCGACAACCCGTCCAGATGCCGTTGCACGGCATGCGTGACGGTGTCGTGCAGCGAGGCCGTCTCGCGCGCGAGACCCGCCATCGTGGCCTCCATGACCGGCTGCAGCGCCGCACCGGCAACGCGGGCGCTTTCGGCGACGCTCTCCTTCAACGACTGCTCCACGGAGCCAGCGAGGCGCGTATAGGCGGCCTCGGCCTTGCCGTGGAAAGCGTCCTGGCTGGCGATCTGCCGCTCATTCAATGCCTGGCTCTGTTGCTCTATGGTCGCCATCATCATCTGCAGCCGATCGACCAGGGTGGGCATCACCTCCGCCTGCCGCTGCAGGAGCTTGAAGGTCTCCTCGCGCTGATGGGTCTGCGAGTAGATGCGCAACGTCGTCGCGATCTTCACGTCGAGAAGCTGCGCCGCCTGAATCCGCTCGCGACGGCACAACGCGGAAAGCAGCCCCAGCATGGCGGACGTGGCCACGCCCGCAATCGAGGTGCCGAACGCAAACCCCAGCCCCTTGACCGGTGCTGCCAGCGAAGTCCGGATAGCCTGCAAGTCCGTCGCGCTCTCCAGCGCCATGCCGGTTCCCTTCAGGGTCGCGACCATGCCAAGGAGCGTGCCCAGCATGCCCAGCAACACCAGCAAACCGACCAGATACGGTGTCAGCGCCGGCCCCGGCAAGGCAACGCGCTCACCCTCGATGCGCAGGCGCACCGTACTGCGCAGGCTGGGATGCAATTGGTCAAGCCAGGCACTCAGGCCTGGCGGTGGTTCGAACAGGCCCGCGACGGCACGCGTCAGGGTGAAAGTGGCCTGGCTGTAGCGTTGCAGTTCGAAGGCGCCCGTGAGGTAGCAGGCGCCCACCAACATCGTGACAGCCAGTGCCAGCGGGTTCGAGCCGAGGTAGCCGGCGCCGATCCAGCACACAGCGGCCAGACCTGCCAGAAAAACAACGAGATCAATACGATATCTGGACATAGTGTCCCAGTCAGCTGGTGCGAAGGGCAGCGAGCAACCCCTCGACCGGTTGTAAACGAACATCCAGTTCGGCGAGCAACACGCTCTGCATATCCTTGCGGAACACATCCAGCCACGCGCCGGACGTGACCGCTGCGGCGTCTTCCGAGGCCTGGGCGTTGGCCAGCGTCTCCTGCCCGGCCTGGCGCAAGCGCTCGAAGTGCCTGCCGAGCAACTCAGGCACGGTGGCCAGCAGAGTCCGTTCGCACGAGCCCAGCGCTCGCTCCATGACGGCATCCACCACCGCGAGCCGGGTCATGTCGGGTGTCCTGGCGGCCAGCATTCCCCGCAGACGGCCGCGTAGATTGCCGATCCCTGTCTCCATCGCCTGCTGCATGGCGAGATAGCGCTGACGAAATACCGGGTAATCGACCGGCGCATCCTTCGGGACTTCCCGGGAGGACGCTTGTGCAGGCCCGCGCCGCCTCGCGGCGGCGAACGCGCTATCGCCGACGATGGCATTCGCCAACGAGGTGCGCACACGGGCGCACTCGTTCTCTTCAGCGCTGCCGAAGGCTCGCGCGCCGGAGGCTACGGAAGGCGGATTGCCGCTCAGCGCCGTGGACAGCGCGATGGCGTCGGTCCACTCGAGCCATTGGCTCAGCCGGTCAGAGAGCGATTGCCGGGATTCGGGAACATCCACGTCCGTCAGGCGAGCAAGCAAGCGAATGAGCGCCGGGCCGCTGAAAGCTGTGCGCTGTGGTACTTGCAACATACAACCAGAGAACCAGAGTCAAAAAGTCAGCAGTTTACACGTCGACGGGGTGGGGGCTGCCATATCTTGATCTGTCACCTAACAAACGTTCAGCACACAACCCCAGGTCAGCCCCTGCCTTTACTTCCATCGCTGGGACATTCATGACGACGCTTCGCGGGTGTGGGGCCGAAGCGCGCGGGCCGCTGGCCGCCGGGCGCGGGTGTATTGCCGCTTCGCGAGTTGCTGGACGCGCTGCCTGCCGATACTGTAATGGGCGTGGAAATGCCGTTGCCATCGCTGCCCGCGGAAGACCGGCTCGAACTTGCCTGCCGTAGCGCATGCGGTCTTGTCGAAGGGGTGTGCCGGAACCGCGAACCTGCCGGAGAAACCCGCCAATGAACATCTTCGACGAAGAAAAGATCGACTGTCACAACCATATTTTCGACCCTGCGCGCTTTCCCTATCGTGCGGATACCGCGTACCGGCCATCGATGCAGGAGATCGGCACGGCTGCGCAGTTTGCCCGCGTAATGGACGCGTACGGCGTGCGGCATGCGCTGCTCGTCGGTCCGACGAGCGGCTATCGCACCGACAATCGCTGCATGCTCGACGCCATCGCGGGAGGTGGCGGTCGTTTCAGGGGAATCGCGGTGGTGGACAACGACGTCAGCCGTGCAGAACTGGCGGAGATGAAAGGTGCGGGCGTCGTCGGCGTCGCCTTCAATCCGGCGATGGAGGGCGTCGAAGCGATGAGCGATGCCGACGCGCTCTTCAACACGCTGACCGACCTCGACATGTTCGCGCAGATCCAGGTCACGGGCGATCAGCTGGTTGCGCTGGAGCCGCTGATCGAGCGGACCGTCACGCAAATACTCATCGACCACTGCGGCCGGCCCGATGTCGCGGCTGGCATGAACCAGCCCGGTTTCCGGGCACTGCTGCGCCTCGCCGAAACCGGTCGCACCGTCGTCAAGATTTCCGGGATGCAGAAATTCTCCCGACTGGATCATCCCTACGAGGACGCACAGATCTTCGCGCGAGAAATCCTCCGCTTTTTCGGACCCGACCAGTGTGTATGGGGTTCGGACTGGCCGTTTCTGCGCTCGCCCGTGCGGCTGGACTATGGGCCGCTGCTGATGCTCTTCGGACAGCTGGTTCCAGATTCCGACGCGCGTCGACGCGTGCTGTGGAACACCCCGCGCAGGCTGTTCGGGTTTGGAGTGGCTTGAACGCGACCCGCGGTTGTCGGTACCCTATGGGTCACCCTGATGCGCACTGGTCGTCTTCCATGCACGCCAAAGAAGCGAAAGAAGCTGCGCTCATGCATCCAGGCATGCCCGTGTTTCAGACGAGCGCTGCCCGGCATTCCTTCGGTAACGCGGCGATCGTCCTGAGCTGGACCATCAGGAACCAGCACCTGGCCGGGTTTGCACTGACCGACCGCGCGCATGCACGCACGCTATCGGTAAGCGCGCCCTTCGCGCTGTCGCTGGCCGACGGTCGCACACTGGGCATTGCCAGCCTGAAACTGCTTGCTCCACTGTGTGAAGAGGCCCTAACGGCAGATGGCGAGGCGTCTCGACTGGCCGAACGGATTGCGGGCACACGCATCAGTGCCCTCCTCGGTGACGAGCAGGGTCGCCTGCGGGTGGAATGGAGCGTGGAGCAACGCGATGGCTCGCTCTATCTGCGAGAACGGGTGGCGATTACCGCGATCAGCCAGAACGAGGATATCGCCACGGTGTCACTGCTGGAGACGCAGGTGGCGGGCGCCCGCGCAAGCGGCGAGTTCAAGGGAGCGCCTGTCGTAGCAGGCAACGTCTACCTTGGCTTCGAGCTTCCCTTGTCGGAGAGTCAGGTACTCGACAACTGCGTGAGGTTCATTCTGTCGCGGGCGTTGCCGCTGGAACAAGGCAAGACCATTGTCTATTCGGCGGTGGCCGGGGTAGTTCGCGACGGTCAGTTGCGCCGCGATTTCGCAGCCTGTCTGGAACGCGAGCGAGCCCATCCGTACCGCCCGTTCCTGCACTACAACTCATGGAACGATCTTGGCTGCTCCATGCCGTACACAGAAGAGGAAGCGGTCGAACGCATCGACACCATCGGCCGCGAGTTGCACGAAAAGCGTGGCGTGCAACTCGATTCGTTCCTGTTCGATGACGGCTGGGACGATCTCAGTGGCAGCTGGCGTATCGGCCAGGATCTTCCGCGCGGTTTCGCGCCGTTGCGCGACGCCGCCGCACGCTACGGCGCTGCACCCGGCATCTGGCTGGCACCGTGGGGAGGCTACGGCCTGACCCGGCAGGAACGCGTGACGCGCGGCCGTGCTGCCGGCTACGAAATCATCGATGGCCGATTCGCTCTGTCCGGGCCGAAATACTACCAACGCTTCCATGATGTGGTCCTCGAACTGCTTTGTCAGCACGGCATCAATCAGTTCAAATTCGACGGTACAGGCAACGCAGACAAGGTGTTCCCGGGTAGCCTCTTCAACAGCGACTGGGACGCGGCGATCCAGTTGATCGAGGACATCCGTCACGCGAGGCCCGATACCTTCATCAATCTCACCACGGGCACCCTTCCTTCGCCGTTCTGGCTGCGCTATGCCGACTCGATCTGGCGGGGCGGCGAGGATGACAACCTGGCCGGTGTGGGCAGCAATCGCGAGCGCTGGATCACCTACCGCGATGCACAGACGTATCACAATGTCGTAACCGGCAGCCCGCTCTTTCCGCTCAACTCGCTGATGCTTCACGGCATCATCTACGGGCAGGGTAACGCACGGCTCAACGCTGACGGAGGCGAGGCGTTTGCCAACGAAGTCCGTTCGTACTTCGGCAGCGGCACCCAGTTGCAGGAGATGTACATCACGCCATCGCTCCTGAGCGACAGCGACTGGGACGTCCTCGCCGAGTCTGCGAAATGGGCACGCGCAAACGCCGGTGTGCTACGTGACAGCCACTGGATCGGTGGTGCGCCGGACCAGCTGGAAGTGTATGGCTGGGCGGCCTGGTCGCCGGCGAAGGCGATCGTCACGCTGCGCAATCCCGACAGCCAGGCGCAGAGCTTCATGCTCGACCTGCGGCTGCAACTTGAACTGCCGTCCGCCGCGGCAGCACGGTTCAGCACGCGCAGCCCGTGGCACGGCCGTGCTTCGCATACGCCTAAGGTCATGAACGCGGACAGGCTGCAGGCGATCCGGCTCTCGCCATTCGAAGTGTTCACTCTAGACCGAGCTTTGACTTCTCAAATAGCCGGAATCCGCATCAGTGCAGGGTTTCGGCTATTTTCTGGGACTATCATGTAGCCATGTAAGTTAGTATTTTTATATTGACTTTCGGTGATTATTTGCTTTAATCAGTGTTCATGTATATCGAACACGTCCCCAACCGCAACTCACCGCCCGCCATCCTGTTGCGCGAGTCCTTCCGCGACGGCAACAAGGTGAAGAAGCGCACCCTGGCCAACCTCTCATCGCTGCCCGCCGAGGTCATCGAAGGACTGAAGGTGCTGCTGCGCGGTGGCGTCGCAGTGCCCTCGGCTGAAGAGGCCTTCGTGATCGAGCGCAGCCTGCCGCACGGACATGTGGCCGCGGTGCTGGGCGCGGCGCGTGCCTGCGGCGCCGAGCAGTGGTTTGCGGCTGCACCGGCCGCGCTGCGCGCGATGCTCATGGCGCTGCTGGTGGCGCGGGTGGTGTCTCCCGCTTCGAAGCTGGCCACCCATCGCATGTTGCGCGACGAGACCGCGACCCACTCGCTGTCGCGGCTGCTGAAGCTGGGCGAGGTTGACCTCGGACAGGTCTATACCGCGCTCGACTGGCTGGGCGAGGCCCAGGAAGACATCGAGAAGCGGCTGGCGCGCAAGCATCTGGCCGGCAGCATGCTGGTGCTCTATGACCTCACGTCCACGTGGGTGACCGGAGACTGCTGCGAGCTTGCCGCGCGCGGCTACAGCCGCGATGGCAAGCGCGACGATCCGCAGATCGTGTTCGGGCTGGTTTGCACTCCTGAAGGCTGTCCGGTGGCCGTCGAGGTGTTTGCCGGCAACACCGCCGATCCGGCTACCGTGGCCTCGCAGGTGGAGAAACTGCGGGACCGCTATGGCATCGGCAAGATCGCCTGGGTGGGCGACCGGGGCATGCTCACGCAGGCGCGCATCGACACGGTATTGCGCCCGGCGGGGCTGGACTGGGTGAGCAGCCTGCGCGCGCCGCAGGTGAGCGCGCTTGCCCAGGAGAAGGGGCCTTTCCAGCCCTCGCTGTTTGACGAGCGCAACCTGCTGGAGCTGACCAGTGAGGCGTTCCCCGGTGAGCGGCTCATCGTGTGCCGCAATCCGCTGCTGGCCGAGCAGCGGACCCGCAAACGCGAGGACTTGCTGCAGGCCACTGAAGCCGAGCTGACGAAGATCGCCGAGGCGACCACGCGTGCCCGCAACCGCCTCAAGGGCGCCGATGCCATTGCCCTGCGCGTGGGCCGCGTCATCGACCACTACAAGATGGCCAAGCACTTCGAGCTGAGCTTCACCGACGAGGGCTTCACCTGGACGCGCAAGGCCGGTCAGATCCGGCAGGAAGCGGCGCTCGACGGCCTGTATGTGGTGCGCACCAGCGTGCCCGAACAGGACCTGCCGGCCGAAGCGGCTGTCTCGGCGTACAAGGGCCTGGCGGTCGTGGAGCGTGCCTTCCGGTCGCTCAAGACAGTCGATCTGAACGTGCGCCCCATATTCCACTGGAACGCCGAGCGTGTACGGGCGCACGTCTTCCTGTGCATGCTCGCCTACTACGTCGAATGGCACATGCGCGAGACCTTGAAGCCGATGCTGTTTGACGATGAATACATCGAGCTCGCACGCGCAACCCGGCCCTCGCCCGTGGCCAAGGCACGACGTTCGGACCAGGCAAAAGCAAAGGATGCCACGCGGCTTGGCGAGGACGGCTTGCCCGTCCATAGCTTCCGCACGCTGCTCGATGATCTGGCCACGCTCGCCTACAACGTCTGCCACACATCTCTGAACCCGGACGCAAAGATCGTGATGATCACGCGGCCCACACCCGTTCAGGAAAAGGCCTTCCGCCTGCTGAACATCAGCCCTGTCTGTACCCAGTAACCGACTCCCCCCGACACGCGTAACCGCGGCAATTCAAGGACCTGCGCGCGCCGCATGCTCAAAGTTCGGTCTAGAGCTTTTACCGGCCAGTATCGATGGGTAATCGAGGTGAGCGTCAAGCTCCAGGTGCTGCTTCGAATGCTTTGTTCAGGATAGCGTGCGCCTTAGTTCGACGGGCTTCGCTTCGACCTGGTGCAGATCAAAAATGACGACCTCGTTCGCACCCTGCCTGAGCGATGGAGCGGGACAATACAGGCGCCTTTGCGGGCCAATATTCCAGTAACGCCCAAGGTTGTGCCCGTTGACCCAGACTACTCCTTTGGTCCAGTGACGCATGTCGACGTACGTATCGCCGACGGTATCCAGCGACAGGCTCGCCTTGAAAAACAGGCCAGCCCTGCGCGGATTCGCGCAGACGGGCCGCAGGTTCGCGATAAACGCCCCATCCATTGGCAGCAGGAAGACTTCCCAGCCGGTGAGCGTAGTGCCTGAATCTCCTGCATGCCACAGCGTGACAGATTCGAGAATGCCCTTGCGGTCGATCATCGCGTGACCATAGTTGACGCGCCCCATGCCTTCGACAAGGATCTCCAGCGATGCTGAGCCGTCAGGCCGCGCAGACGAAAGCGCGAGTGGAGCGCCATGCGTGACATTCAGCGGGTGTGCGCAGTGCGCTGGCATGAACGCCCTCGAGACGCCTCCTGCATATTGCCCGTCAACGAAAACGGTCGCGTAATCGTGGACATCCTTGATATCCAGAACGCCGCCACGGTAACCCTGCAGATTCTTGCGATAAAGCGCAAAGCCGAATGCCTGGCCATACATTTCGAAGGGCTGCGGGTTGGCGGTCTGTGCGGTTGGGAGCGCAGCGGGCAGGTTGTCCCAGATGGACGCATACAGGACCGGCATCAACGCCTCGCTGCCAGTGCGCCTGATCGTGGCGATCCGTTCAGGCACGCTCGGCAAGGGCGTCGACAAGTGGCGACCAATCACGTCCCGATACTTCACGTATTTCGATGTCGCCACACCCTGCTCGCTAATGGGCGCCGCATAGTCGTAGCTGGTAATGTCGGGTTGGTATGCGCCTGAATCGATGTCCACGTTAGCGCCCGCATAGAACCCGAAGCTGGTGCCACCATGAATCACATAGAGGTTGAACGAAAGCCTGAGCCGCATGAGCGCGTCCAGCGTGCCGGAGATATCGACAGCGGTACCCTGCAAATTCGTATCGCCCCAATGGGTCAGCCAGCCGGGATACACTTCGCCGGCCATAACCGGCACTTGCGGATACGCCTGCCGCGCAACAGCGATCTGTGCCGCATCGCCGTTGCTCAATGCGATCGCGCCGCCGGCGACGTTCGTGAGATTCTGTTGCAGTTGCGCGAGGCCATCTTCGGTATAGAACGGCCCCTGTATCCCGCCCTCGAGCCAAAGCTGCCGGATTTCTTCGATGTAAGCAGGGTTGCTCGCGTAGGAGCCGAATTCATTTTCTATCTGAATCATCAGGATCGGCCCGCCATTGCTGACCAGCAGCGGCTTGATTCGTGGAATCAGTTCCCTGATGTAGCGGGCGACCGCCGACATGTAGCGAGGGTCGTTGGCCGAGTCGGTCCGAAGCTGGATGTCCGGATGACTCAGCAGGTAGGAAGGAAGGCCACCCAGGTCCCATTCACCGCAGATATATGGGCTAGGTCGCAGAATCACCCACATTCCCTCGCGCTGGCACAGCCGGATGAACGCTTCGATGTCGCGGTTTTCAGTGTGGAAATCGAAAACCCCTCGCCTTGTCTCATGGTAATTCCACATGATGTAGAGCGAGATAGTGTTCATCCCCATCGCCTTTGCCATCCGGATGCGATGCTGCCAGTATTCGGCCGGAATGCGGGCGGGATGCATCTCCCCACTGCGGATCTGGAAAGGCTCCCCGTCGAGCAGGAAGTGCTCGCCGTCTTCGCTGAATGCAAAGGCGTGTGCGCCTTTCACGGTCGGGACGGCTTCATCGACCGTGCCGGTGGCGCTGCCACGCGGGCCTCTCCTGTCGCCGCTCGCCGGCCTGATTTGCACGAGGGCGGGGAATGCCGGGGATACTCTCGCGTCCACTTGCCTCACCTCCCAGATCAAACTCGCCGTATGTCGTCGGCCAGCATCGCTGTGGCACGGCCTGTAACCCGCAATTGCTGCGTCACCAGACGCCTGCCTCAGCATCCCATAAGGTTCCAGGGCTTAAAATTGCCTCGCAACGCTCACGCGTGTTCCATCTTATGCGCGGATCGACGGTGAAGACTGCCGATCGTGACGGACGCACGTCTTTGTCCCTTCTGTAGCAATCTGGGTGGTCACCTGATCTGTACTGCATCGATCAGCGCGCCGCCCCGACCTGTAATGCTCAACGCCCCCATTGCAATGAATAACCTCGAAGCGTTCAACCAGGCGCTCTTTCTCACCATCAACGGCACGACCTCGACGCCAGTCTGGCTGATCGATGTAGCGGTGCTGATCGGCAACGACCTGATCTACCTGATTCCGCTGTTGCTGACAGGCATATGGCTCTCCGGCGATGAGAAACAGCGCAGCGCTGCGGTCCGGGCATGCTTCGTCGCGCTGCTCGCGCTCGGCATCAATCAGCTTATCGGCCTCATATGGCCACATCCCCGGCCGTCCATGATCGGGCTCGGCCATACGTTTCTGTCGCATTCGGCGGACTCGTCGTTCCCGAGCGATCACGGCACCGTATTCGCCAGTGTCGCGCTGACACTGCTGTTCGAGGGCCTGCTATGGACTGGCGGATCGACGCTGCTGATTGGAGCGGCCGTAGCGTGGGCGCGTGTGTTTCTCGGCGTGCATTTCCCGCTCGACATGCTCGGCGCAGTCGTCGTCGCATGCGTAGCCTGCGCGCTGATCACACCGCTCTGGCGACTCGGCGGCGCTCCCGTGACACGCTCTGTGATCGTGGTTTATCGCAAGCTGCTGGCGTGGCCTATCGGCTTCGGCTGGTTGCGCCCCTGATCCGAGGCGCCCTGAAAAGCGCGGCGCGTCTCTATCGAAGCAATGGATGACAATGCAGGGGACGGCGGATCGCCGTTCCCGAGGCAAGGAGATCATCTCTGCTGCGCAGACACCAGAATCAGATGAGGCGCGCGGTTGCTCCAGCCCAATCGGGACCCGTGAGCGCAGACAGCACGCGCACGATCTCTTCGAACAGAGGTCTGTCGATACTATCTTCGCTCAGGCAGCGTTCCTTCAGGTCCCCGAGCGCCGCCACGGTATCCTGCTCCAACCCCCGGGCGTCACATCGATCGGTCAACTCTTCCAGCAGGCAGCCAAACGCCCTGACTTCGACGCGCTGCACCCCGTGAGCAAAATCGGGATCATCGGCCGCATAGAACGACGCCGCACCGAAATCGCCGAGCAACGCCCGCCCCTCGCCACAATGCAGAATATTGTGTGCGTACAGGTCACCATGCATGATGCCTTGCCGATGCAAATGACCGGCTGCCGAAGCGATACCGTGTGCAATGCGTAGCGCAGACTTCACGTCGAAGCGGATGTCGGAACGGTAAGTATCGCGAGTGCAGGACTCCAGACTCGGAGGTCCGGCAAGATTGGCGAACTGCGGATCAATCAGCTCCATGACGAGACCGTCGGCGCCGGCTGGATGGTCCTTCACCTTGCCAAGCACCGGAATCAGATTCGGATGTCGGCCGGCACTGATGCAGGCGGCCATTTCGCAATGAGGCAAGCCATCGCTGGTCACTGCACCCTTGAACAACTTGACCGCGACGGGTTTGGGATCGTCGTCCGCGGTTCGATGCTCCGCGCAATGAATCACGCCGGACGCGCCCTCGCCTAACCGATGCTGAACATCCAGCGCCTCCCAGCCAATGCCGCTAATCGGCGCGTTTGCCAACGCGACGTTTTCCAGTTCTTCGCTGAACGGATTGCCCGCATAGGCCAGCCACGAGAGTCGAGGGAGAAAGAGCAGCCATGCAGGCAGCCCGCCTAGCTGGTTGGCCGAGAGACGCAACAGTTCGAGGCGGGAACATGCGGCCAGTTCCGCTGGAAGCGTTCGCAACTGATTGCCGGCCAGCATCAGCTTTTGAAGCTGCGAGCAGTTGCCGATTTCCGAAGGAAGCGCGTCAATCTGATTGTCGGTCAGGATCAGCCAGCGAAGTTGCGCAGGCAGCGACCTGCCCGAAACCTTGCGGATGCGGTTTGCCTTGAAGCCAATCATGCTTAGCTGCGGACATTGCCCCAGCACTTCCGGTAGTTCCGTGAACTGGTTGTCGGAGCAGAAAAGAATACGCAGCCTGGTCAGTCGAGGCAGCGCTTCGGGCAGCGAGGACAGGGCGTTGCACGAAAGATCGAGGATCTCCAGCGTATCGGCAAGATCGAAAATCTCTCGCGGAAATTCAGTCAGGCGGCAAGACAGTTTCAGTCGCTGAATTCCCGCCAGTTGTCCGGCGCGCAGTTGTTCGAGTGTGGCTGTCACAGTGTTGGCGATATATCGGGGATTGGCAGTATGTTAGCTTCGTTTTATAGATTTGCTCCCGAACCCGTCTTCGTCAGGTCACTGTGCGAGAATCGATACTCGCCTCTACAGCACGGAACGGTGATCGCCATGGATCAGCCTGGTACCAGCCTCACTGCGCCATTTCTTTCTGCCGATTCAGCCATATGGTTTTCCGCATACGGCTTCGGTTGGGGATATTGCGCCTTCTCACTGGATTCTGAAGTGGTTTGCGAACAGCTCGGCGCCGCGAACGAGACCTCGAAGCAGTTGATGCTTGCGTTCGAACTCGGCAAGCGACGACTTCTCCAGGCGGTCGAGAAAAAGGCACTCCCGGGCACAGGCGAACGGATCACGCTGTCGGCCGAGGATCTCTGATCCGGCACAGACATGTTGCCAACATCGGCGAGCTAAGGCGATGCAGCCCGACACTCGCCGCCAGGCCGGTTGATATCGAAGTGCCGACGAAGAAAAAGGCGCACGCATCGCGCGCGCCTGGTGGATTCCCCCTTATTGCGCGACCGGCTTGCCCGACGCGTCTTTCACCTTCTCTTTCCACTGCGTGCGGATTTCCGACACGACCGATTCCGGCAGCGAAATGTAGTCGAGATCGTTAGCAGCCTGACCGCCGTTCTTGAACGCCCAGTCGAAGAACTTCAAGGTTTCCTTGCCTTGCTCGGGCTTTTCCTGTGCTGTGTGCAGCAGTACGAAGGTCGCGCCGACTACCGGCCATGCGTCCTTGCCCGGCTCGTTCGTCAGGATCTGGTAGAACGATTTCTTCCAGTCGGCGCCTGCTGCGGCTGCCTTGAACGTTTCCGTGGATGGCTGGACCACCTCGCCCGATGCATTCTTCAGCGCGGCATACGTCATATGGTTCTGCTTCGCGTACGCCCACTCGACGTAGCCGATTGCGCCCGGCAGACGCTGCACGAACGCCGCGACGCCATCGTTCCCCTTGCCGCCCGTACCCGTCGGCCAGTTCACCGTCGTGCCTTCGCCAACCTTCGACTTCCATTCCGGGTTCACCTTCGACAGATAGTTCGTCCAGATAAAGCTCGTGCCCGAGCCGTCTGCACGGCGCACCACGGCGATGTCTGTATCCGGCAGCTTGAGCTTCGGGTTCAGCGCGGCGATTGCCGGGTCATTCCACTTCTTGATCTTGCCCAGGTAGATGTCGCCGAGCACTTCACCCGACAGCGCCAGTTCGCCCGGCTTAACCCCCGGCACGTTGATAGCCGGCACAACACCGCCCACAACCGTCGGAAACTGGAACAGTCCATCCTTGGCAAGGTCGTCGTCTTTCAGCGGCGCATCGGAGCCCGCGAAATCGACCGTCTTCGCGAGGATCTGCTTGATGCCGCCCGACGAACCGATACCCTGGTAGTTAACCTTGCCGCCGCCCGTCTTCTGATAGGCGTCTGCCCATTTCGTATAGATCGGTGCCGCGAAGGTGCTGCCCGCGCCGGTGATATCCGCGGCGTGCGCAACAGTGGCACACAGGGCGAACAAGGCGATCGCAAATTGCTTGGTCTTCATATCCAGACTCCTTGTGGTGTATCGAGTGAGCTTCGGTGGGCTGCACCTTAAGGACAACGTGTGACGGTTTTGTGACGTCTCGACCTTAAGGATTCGATAAGCAAAAGCGGGGGAAACTATGAAGTTATCGAGCGTAGAAGCAAGCCCGGCGAACGCGTGGCCTCACTAAAATCGATCATTCGCGGCGTGACTGCCTGCGACTTCGTCTTACCCGTCACGAATGGACGAGCATGATGTGATCGGCGGCCTCGATGGACGCGCAAGCAAGGCTGCTACCGTATTGATATCAATGATAGAGCAGGCTCATGACAATTCTGGCTGCCTTCGTCTGACAAAACGAAGAAAGGTCGAGCGGCGTTGCACCGCTACTTTCGAGCCGTAGCTGTCCCGCTCAGTCCAGGGTCTGGTGAGACCGCTCGTCCATGAACGCGACAGCAATCAGTCCAAGCACGCCACAACCGATCACATACCAGGCCGGCGCCAGCACGCTACCGGTCGTCACGATCAGCGACGTCACAAAAAACTGCGCGAAGCCGCCGAAAATCGCCACGCCGACGCTATAGACCACCGCGCCACCGGTCGCCCGTACACGACGCGGGAACAGTTCCCCCAGCATCGCGCCGACGCCACCGATATTGATCGCATGCACACCCGACAGCAGGCTCACGATGGTCAGCAGCACGGCAGGCGTGGGCCAGCGGTTCAACGCGACGAACGCGGGATAGATCGCGAGCATCAACACGATGCGCGTGGCTTGCGCCAGTTTGTTGCGTCCAAAGCGATCGGTCAGGTAGCCGCCGATGGGCACGAGCGCAAAGAGAATCGCGCCGGACACACAACCGGACAGCATGGCCGTACCCTGCGGCAGCCCAAGCGTTCTGACCGCATAGATCGACAGGTAGAACACGATGATGAAATGCGCGGACGTGCCGGCAATCGTCAACCCGAGACCGATGAGCAATGCGCGCCGGTGATCGCGCAGCACGTCGATCAGCGGCAGCTTCGGTGCCTTGGGTTGAGTTGCCCGCGCAGGCACTTCTTCGTCGAGCGTACGACGCAGCCACCAGCCGACCGGAACGATCAATGTGCCGATCACGAAAGGCACGCGCCATCCCCAGCTTTCGAGTTGCGCAGCGGACAACGTCGAGGTCAGCGCCACACCCGTCAACGCACCCGCAAGCGCCGCGAGCCCCTGGCTCGAGAACTGCCACGATGCGTACAGGCCGCGCCGGTTTTGCGGCGCCTGTTCGAGCAGCAGCGTGGTGGACGCGCCCACTTCGCCACCCGCGGAAAACCCCTGAATCAGACGTGCCACCATGAGTATCAGCGGTGCGGCGAGGCCGACCTGTCCATAGGTGGGCGCCACCGCGATCATCGCCGTACCAAGCGCCATCAGCGCGAGGGTCAGCAACATCGCCTTCTTGCGGCCTGCGCGATCCGCATATATACCGATCACCAGCCCGCCGACAGGCCGCGTAAAGAAACCAACGCCGAAGCTCGCGACCGCCAGCAGCAGTTGCCCCACCGGATCATGTACCGGAAAGAAAAGCTTGCCGATCAGGAGCGCAAAGAAACCATAGACGGTGAAGTCATAGAACTCGAGCGCATTGCCGACTGCCGCCGCCATCACCAGCTTCGTGCGGTTTCGTTTGCCCGGATCAACCGCAGCGCGTGCGGCGTCAGCAGACGAGAGTGTGGACGTTTCCATGGTTGTTCCCAGCGACGGCAATGTGATGACAGATGAAACCCGATAAGTCGGTGGCCATGCAGTTGTCACTGACGAGCCACCTGACAGCTACTCAATCGACGAGAAAGGCCTCGGTCAACCGAACCCAGTAGCTCGCGCCGATAGCAAGAATGTCGTCGTTGAAATCGTAGCCCGGGTTGTGCACCATGCAGCTCCCCTTGCCCTCGATACCATTGCCGATCCATGCATACGTGCCCGGCACGACTTGCAGCATGTACGCAAAATCCTCGCTGCCCATCAGCGGCCGCGCGTCGCCATCGACACGCTGCGCGCCCAGCATCGCCTGCGCAACTTCGGTGGCGAACGCCGTTGTTTCGTCAGAATTCACCAGCACCGGATAACCCAGTTCATAGTCGATGTCGGCCTCGACGCCGAAGGCGCTCGCCTGGGCATGGATCATCGTCTTGATCCGTTCATGCAGCAACGCGCGCACCGTCGGATCCAGGGCCCGCACCGACAGCTTCATTTCAGCGGTTTGCGGAATCACGTTGAAGGTCTCGCCAGCCTTGACGCTGCCAACCGAAATTACCGCCGACTTCTGCGCATCCACTTCACGGCCGACGATGCTTTGCAGGCCAAGGATGATCGCGCCGACCGCCGGCATCGGATCGCGCGCCAGATGCGGCAAAGCGCCGTGTCCGCCCGCGCCGCGCAGCACGATGGTCACGCGGTCGGCGGATGCCATCGCGGGTCCGGAACGGAAATTCATGTCGCCGGTCTTGTAGCCGGGCATGTTGTGCAGGCCGAAGATCGCATCGCACGGAAACTGCTCGAACAGGCCGTCGTTGATCATGGCGCGCGCGCCGCCGTAGCTTTCTTCCGCGGGCTGGAAAATGACGTTGAGCGTGCCGGAAAACTGCCGGCTCTCGGCGAGATAGCGCGCCGCGCAAAGCAGCATCGCGGTGTGGCCGTCGTGGCCGCATGCGTGCATGGTTTGCGGCACGGTGCTCGCATACGGCAGGCTGGTGGCCTCCTCGATGGGCAGTGCGTCCATGTCGGCACGCAGACCGATACGCCGGCTGCCGCGGCCCTCTTTCAATACCCCCACGACACCCGTCTTGCCGAGTCCGCGCGATACCCCGTAGCCCCATTGCGTGAGCAGGCCAGCCACGATGTCGCTCGTCGCGACCTCCTGGAAGGCGAGTTCCGGATGCGAGTGAATCTGACGCCGGATGGCGATCATCTCCGGGGCAATAGCGGCGATGCCGGGAATGACGGGGTCGACGGACAACATGAATACACTCCTTATCGAATTCGTACCTGACTGCGTTCGATCAAGGATATAAAGTCAAATAGAAAACCAAAAGACAGTAATTTCCAGCGATGACCACCCCAGGTTGTCGGTATAAACCCGAATCACGATCGTGAAATTTCATCAGTTGAAAGCGTTTCTGACGGTGGCGGAGCAAGGCAGCATTCGTGCCGCCGCGCGCAGCCTGCATCTTTCGCAGGCTGCGCTGACCAAGTCGTTGAAAGAACTGGAGCAGGATCTCGGCGTGTCGCTTGTATTGCGGACGGCCCGTGGTGTCCAGTTGACGGAGTACGGTCAGCGGTTGAAGATTCGCGCGCGGATGGTGGTGAGCGAAATGCGCCGCGCCGAAGACGACATCGCCCACATGAAGGACGCCGGCACGGGAAGCGTGGCGGCCGCCATCACGCCGACCACCGCCATGTCGTTCCTGCCACAGGCATACAGGGCATTTCGCAAGCAGATGCCGCACGCGCAGGTGAGCTTGATCGAAGGATTTCCGGGCGTCGCGCTGCCGCGTCTGCGCGACGGCTCGCTCGATTTCGTGGTGGCCGTGGTGGTCGCGGAGCAACTCGCGCCCGAGTTCGACTACTTCGAGCTGTACCAGAGCCACTCGGCGATCGTCGCGCGCAAAGGTCATCCGCTCGCGCAATGCACGACGCTTGCCGAACTGGTCGATGCCGAATGGCTGCTGAATCCATCACCGGAAAGCTCGACACGCAGACTGCTCGACTTTTTCTCCGAGCGTGGGCTGGCGGTGCCCCGGCGAGTGGTCGAATGTCCGAGCTTCGTGATCGCGCATGCGTTGCTGCGCGAGTCGGATGCGATTGCTTCGCTGCCCGCGCCGCTGCTCGACTATCCGTGGGTCGGAGAAGGCCTTGCGGTGCTGCCGATCGTCGATCCGATGCCGCCCATCGCAATTGGCGTTGTGACGCGTCGGAACAGTCCGCTCACGCCGGCGGCATCGCTCATGCTCGACTGTCTGCAAGACGCGATCGGGCGGGCGCGCTAGCCGACGAACGGGGACGCGCCGGCATTTCGTGCGATCTGAGCGTCATCGCACATAGCGCGACCTTCACGCCGACCGCCACGATCTATCATCAAATCGACAGGTTCGGTAACGCCTCTGACCGCGCGATTCCGCTGTCCGGCTCGTCAGTCGAGCAGGGGTTCGCGGGTGGCGTTGCACAGGGTCGCGGAAAAAACGAAGGGGTTCACTACAGGATTTTTACGCTTCCTGTACGCAGTTTTGCGGCGCATTGACACCGTATTTGCTGAAATGGAAGCATCAGGATGGCTTGCTGGTTTGAATTCGGAGTGCACGATGTTACGGTTGCTCATACCCGTAGTGGATCAAAAAGGCGCCTTGCAGGCCGCGCGCTACGCTGCGTTCCTGTTTCTGGAGAATTGCGTGTCCGAAGTCGAGTTGCTTGAAGTACTGGAGCCTGTCGACGAAGGGCGTGCCGCAGCCTTCCATTCGCGGGGCGCACTCCGTCGCCACGAGAAGGAGATGATGCTGAGCGCGCTGGTTCGAACCCGCACGATCCTCGATGAGGCCGGCGTTCCGTACAAATGGAAGCGGGTATTCGGACACGGCACGAAAGCCATTGCCGCGTATGCGGACAGGACTCAGTCGGATGTGGTGGTGATCGACGCGAGTCATCTTGGGTTCTTTCG
Source organism: Paraburkholderia sp. BL10I2N1 (assembly GCF_004361815.1). Taxonomy (NCBI): domain Bacteria; kingdom Pseudomonadati; phylum Pseudomonadota; class Betaproteobacteria; order Burkholderiales; family Burkholderiaceae; genus Paraburkholderia; species Paraburkholderia sp. BL10I2N1. The sequence goes on from NZ_SNWA01000002.1 coordinate 1,720,334, forward strand.
CAGGCTGGCCATGCTCGCCGGTTTGTGGCACCGGACTTCTACGCCTGTGACGATGCTGCACTAGGTCGTGCGCTTGCTCTATCTCTATCCCGCCGCCGCTCAATGACGCGGCAACAACGAATCAATCTACGCCGCTCACCCCCGGATTCAACTCCATGTGCAGAATCACAAGCCATCGTTTCGGACAATCCTGTGCAACCTGCACATTCTGTTTCGTGTCGTCGGCTGGCTTGATGTAGCCGTTCTCGCGCGCGAAGCCAAATGCGCGCCGTGCATCGGACTGAAGCCAAAGCGTCACCAGCCCGCAAGTCACGCAACTGAACATCCATATCGTTTCATGCGGCAGCGTAGCGTCGATCTGCTGGGCAACGTATGTGAAGCCGCTCGTTAGTATCTGGTTGGTCACGAAGGCGATGGCAATGACCTTGCCCATCCCTCTCAAAATCGTGGCTGGTCTGAAACGCACCATCGGAATTTCATGTCCTTCTATGTGTGTGAATTGTCCGTCAAGCTTCTGCGCGGCACGTCATGCGGCACGGGCCATGGTGCGCCCCGGCAATTCAAGCCGGCCTGACCATGCCGCAGGGGTGCGGGCAGCCGTCGCGGATTTTATGAGGATCGCACTGTCGTAGCGCTTGCCGTCGAACCTCACGAAATCTGCGATACGAAAGCCTTGCCGGCGATAGAAAGCGATCAGATGCGCGGCGGGCTGAGGCGTGTCGAGCGCGAGCTCGGCATAACCACGCGTCGCGGCCAGGTGTTCGGCCAGAGCCAGCAAGAGCCATCCGACACCTCTGTTCTGCCACGCCGGATCGACGCCGAACTGACGCACGCTGGCGATGTCCTGATGCCGATACAGCGCACACGGCGAATCGTGATCCTGGGCATAGAGCGTCATCGTCCCAACAAGACGGCCGTCACACACTGCAACGTAGCAATCGCCGCGCGTTGCGCGCGTCTTTGTGACAGAGACCGGTTGATCCACGCACGTGCAATTGAGCCCCATGCCGCCAAGCCGGGCGAACGCACGATGCAGCACCGAAGTCAGTTCATCGAACGAATCGCACCCGGGATCGAAGCGCCGGATGATGACGCCCGGCATACCTCGATGAACATACGCGACCTTGACGGGCTTCTTCAGTGCAGTACGTTGCTTCACAATGACAACCTCGACTCTCATCAAGCTGCCTGAAGTTTAGGGTTCGTCGTGTGCGCCTCGCAAGAAAAAATGCCGTAAAAAGACGGGCTGTTTGCAGCGTCCGCAACGTTGTAGTCGTGCGAGACCTTGATCTACATCAACGCGTACCGATCACGCGCCACGTTCAATATGCGAAGCGAGATCGCTCGCTACGCACAGTGATACCCGCTGCCAGACAGACGAAGCCTCCGCCCTCATCCTGAGTGGAGAAACGGTCTGCAAGACGGCTCCCTTCTTCTGTCGTCGAAACCCGTGCTGGTTTCGCCATCGCGAGGTGAATCAATGGACGTTGATGGAACGGCTCGCGCGAGCGCCTTCAGGGTGCTTTGGGAGCGTCTGAAAGAACATCCGCTGGCGCGGATCGGACCAGGGCTTATCACCGGCGTAGCGGACGACGATCCGAGCGGCATCGCCACCTACTCGCAGGCGGGCGCACAATTCGGCCTGAACATGCTTTGGACGATGCCGCTGGCCTTCCCCTTGATGGCCGCCGTTCAATCGATGTGTGCAAACCTCGGCAGGGTGACCGGAAAAGGGCTCGCGGCGAACATCAAGAGCGCATTCCCGCCGGTCGTGCTTCAGGTCGTCGTGCTGCTACTGCTCGTCGCCAACACCCTCAACATTGCCGCCGACGTCGCCGCCATGGGGGAAGTGGCGGAACTCGTCTCCGGTATCAATCGCCACCTGATGACGGCGTTCTTCGTATTCGCGACGCTGTTGCTGCAGATGTTCGTCCCGTATCATCGGTACGTGTTCTTTTTGAAGTGGCTCACCGTATCGCTGCTTGCCTACGCGGCTGTGCTGTTTACGGTTCATGTTCCCTGGGGGCAGGTCGCGCTGCGCACGGTCTGGCCGAGATTCACGCCAGACGCCACGGCCGCCGCGGTCGTGGTCGGCGTCTTCGGCACGACCATCAGCCCGTATCTGTTTTTCTGGCAGGCTTCCGAAGAAGTCGAAGACATGCAGGCGCAACGCGGTGGTGCGCCGCTCGTACGCGACCCGCGCGCCGCACGTACGGAACTGCGACGCATCCGGTGGGACACATGGAGCGGCATGCTCTACTCCGATATCACCGCCTGGTTCATTATTCTGGCAACCGCTGTCACCCTTCACGTCGCCGGCGTGACGGACATCAGCACGGCGGCGCAGGCAGCCAGCGCACTACGGCCCCTTGCCGGCAATTTCGCTTATCTGCTATTCGCGCTTGGCATTCTCGGCGTCGGCCTGATCGGCGTACCCGTGCTGGCGGGTTCCGGCGCCTATGCCCTTTCCGAAGCGATGGGATGGAAGGAAGGACTCGAGCGGAAGGTCAGCGATGCGCGCGGGTTCTACGGCATCATCGCCGTCAGCGTGCTCGCCGGACTCGGTATCCAGTATTCGCCGGTCAGTCCCATGAAGGCGTTGTTCTGGAGCGCCGTGATCAACGGGATCGTCGCAGTGCCGCTGCTGGTCGTCATCATCATCCTGGTGTCGAAGAAATCGGTGATGGGCACATTCACGGCGAGCCGGCCGCTGATCGTCCGCGGATGGATCGCGGCCGCGGTGATGGGCGCGGCGGCAGTGGCGATGTTCATGCCTTCGTAGAAAGCACCGGATATGCCGCCGGAGGGCCGGCTCATTCGACTCCGTCCGATAAAGCGAAACAGGCCCGCCCCGATCGTTCAGAGGCGAGCCTGTTCGTTTGCGGCGGACCGCGTTTGTTATTGCAGCCGCCTCAAATCAGTTGCGGCCTGGATGCAACTTAGTGAGCGACGTACACCCGCGGCGAATAGCTGCTCACCGTAGACTCTGCACGAGCGCCTGCCTGCGACGAACCGCTCGTGGACGAACCGTAGCCGCTGTTTTGAGCAGCGACGCGAGCTTCGGCAGCCTGAATGTTCGCCGGATACGTGGTGTCATCGGAAAGACCCGGGTTGTAGCCGGCCTTCTCGAGTTGTACCAGTTCGGCACGCACCTGAGCGCGGGTCACAGGCTGGTTCGATTGCGCGAACGAAGCGACCGGAACGGCGATAAGAGCAGCAAGAGCAACAGCATTGATGAGCGATTTCATGATCAGTACCTCCAGAGATTGTTTTCCAAAGTCGGGCAAACTGCTTGTCTGAACCCGTTGAAGAGAGTCTAGGAGCATGGAGACTTGGGGTAAATACCTAAGATTCGAAATCACTGTTTGCGTTTACATCACAATCGCGACAAACGCCGCCCACCGCCGCCGGCGGCCAGAACTTTGCCGTCCGACCATGACGAATGGACGACTGAACTTTCCGCCCACGGGGCCGATAACAAATAGACGCACGAGGTTCACGCCGGATCGCACAGGGTCAAGGCGCAACGCTCGCATCGAAACCCGGAGCCCTTCCCATGTCAGCCGATCAACATCCGAATCACGAGCGCAGCAGCCTGACGAGTTCCAATAAGTTCGAGCTACTGTTGTACCGGCTTGGCTCAGTGCCAGGCAGCGACGCGCACGAGCTATACGGGATCAACGTGTTCAAGGTACGTGAAATCTCCACGATGCCGCCCGTCACGCCGATCGCCGGTTCGTCGCCCTACGTGATGGGTGCGGTGGACATTCGCGGGCAGATCATTCCGGTGATCGACCTGCCTCGGCTAATGGGTTGCGAGCCGTCGCGAGGTCTGAACATTCTGCTCGTCACCGAGTTTGCCCGCTCGACGCAGGCGTTCGCCGTCGAGGAAGTCGACGACATTGTCCGGCTCGAATGGAACCAGGTGCTGTCCGCCGAAGGCGCGGCGGGCGGGAATCTCGTCACCAGCATCGCGCGCATCGACGGCAACACGGGCGATTCGCGCCTCGCCCAGGTCATCGACGTCGAGCAGGTGCTGCGCGATGTGTTTCCCTCCCAGCATCCGGCCGTGGACCCGACATCGGTCGGCGAGGCGCTCGGCCTCTTGAGCGGCACGAAGATTCTCGCGGCCGACGACTCCGGCTTTGCGCGCAAGCTGATCGAGCAGGCGCTGAGCGCGATCGGGGCAGACTACGAGATGGCGAAGACGGGCGAGGAGGCCTGGAACAGGCTACAGAATCTAGCCGACAAGGCCCAGGCGCAGGGAAGGCGGGTACGGGACACCATCGCCCTTGTCCTGACGGACCTGGAGATGCCGGAAATGGACGGCTTCATGCTGACACGCAAGATCAAGGGCGACGAGCGCACGCGTGACATTCCGGTCCTCATCCACTCGTCGCTGACGGGCGCCGCGAATGAAGCGCACGTGAAGAACGCTGGCGCGAACGGCTATGTCCCGAAGTTTGCGGCAGCCGAACTCGCCGGCGCGATTCGTCAGGCTCTTGCGACCTGAGCCGGCGCGGTCCGCCGGCGATCACCCTGCGCTGGGCCTGACCAGTTCATTCCGCGCTCTGCAATGCGGCTGCCAGCGTGGCAAAGGTCTGTTCGTCGGTACGATCGAAGTTGAGCGGAGTGACCGACACGCGGCCTGAGGCCACCACGGCCGTTTCGCTATCGGGCGCGTTCTCGCGCGGCCCGCGCTGAAAGCGCAGCCAGTGATAGGCAAAGCCGCGCGGGTCGACCTGCGGCACCACGTCGATCCCTTCGACAAGACCGACGCCCTGCCTCGTCACCGTGAGCGGCCCGGCAACCGCGGCGTCGACGTCGGGGAAATTCACGTTCAGACACGTCGGTGCATGGTGCGAGACCGCGAGCAACTGGCGGATCACGCCGGGCGCGAGCGCGCGCGCCGTATCCCAGCGGACCTTCTCGCGGTCGCGGAAGGCCTGGCTCAATGCGATGGCGGGCAGGCCGAGCAGCAACCCGGTCATCGCCGCGCCGACGGTGCCGGAGAACATCGTCTCGACGCCGAGATTGGCGCCGCGATTGATGCCTGAAAGTACGACCGTTGGCGGCGCATTGACCATCAGATGACGCACGGCCATCACGACGCAATCGCCCGGCGTACCCACGACGCCGAAGCGCCGTTCGCCCTGCTGGGTCACGCGCAGCGGCGAATGCAGACTGATCGAATGCGACGTGCCGCTCTGATCGTGCTCAGGCGCGACAACCCAGACTTCGTCTGCAAGCTCGGCCGCGACGGCTTCGAGCACCGCAAGACCGGGCGCATCGATGCCGTCGTCGTTCGTCAACAGCACGCGGGGCACTTTGGATTCAGCGAGGGACATCGCGAGGTTCTCCTTTCGATCCGGACATCATGTCACGAGCGGATCATTATTCCAGAGATCGCGGCGTCCCCGGATCGAGAAATGTGCGGCTGACGCACAACGGGCCGGTTGCACGCCATTGCAGACGACTCGTGGATATCCACTGCCGACGCCTACCCGACCCGTTCCATCCGGTTCGGCCTGAAGCCCCTTCACGCTGTCACATCGCCCACGTCATACGTGTCCGCCACACAGGTGCGGTTGCGGCCGCGTTTCTTTGCCGCATACAGCGCCCGGTCCGCAGCCGCCACCAGTTCGCTTGCGGTTCCACCCTCGCACGGCCGCCGCGCCGCCACACCCACGCTGATCGTGACGATGCCTGCGCCGCTCGCCGCATGGGGAAGCTGCAGCGCCTCGATGCCCTGCCGGATGCGTTCGGCTACCAGCAACGCGTCCTGCTGGCCGGTTTCCTTCAGAACCAGTGCGAATTCTTCGCCGCCATAACGGGCCATCACATCGGCGGGCCGTCTTGCCAGGTTGGCGATTGCCTGCGCGATGGTGCGCAGGCAATCGTCGCCGCCCTGGTGTCCATAGTGGTCGTTATAGCTCTTGTAAGCGTCGACATCGACCATGATCACGGCCAGCGAGCGTTCGCTTTCCGTGCGTGCCTGCTGCTGCCATTGGAACCCCAGCTCACGGTCGAAGTGGCGCCGGTTGAAAAGCCCCGTCAGGCCGTCGCGGAACGCGAGTCCCTGCAGCTCGCTGCGTTCTTCCGCAAGGCGCTGATCCGCCACCTTGCGCTCGGTGATGTCGTGGGCCGTCGCTGTCAGTGCTTCGGGCTCGCCGGAAAACGGATCGATCACAGGTCGAAGATAGGTTTCCATCCACAGAATCCGGCCATCCGGGCGCGGGAAGCGGCTCACCTGGGAGGCCTCCGTCGCGTCACGTGCCAGCCGGCCGATGGTGGCGGCCAGCGCCTCGCGATCCTCGGGCAAGACAAGGTCCGGGTAATACACGCCTACGAGATCGTCGGGCGCCCATTTCATGACGGCCTTCGCGCGTGGCGAAACATAGGTGAGACGGCCATCGAGCGACATGCTCATGACGATGTCAGTCGCGTTCTCCGCCAGGATCCGGTAGCGGCGCTCACCCTCGCGCAGCAGCCCGACGAGGCGGTTGCGCAATGACTGGGTGACGCTGATCGGCAGCGCGATGCCCAACGCAGCGAGCAGGAACAGTTGCAGCGCGAAGATGCGCCCTTCCATGCTCTGATAATGAAACATCCAGAGCGGTCCCAAACCGCGCATCGTGAAAGTGACCGCAATCGCAAGGCATAGCAGCAAACCCAGCAGCACGCCGGCGAGATCGGCCTGAAACGCCAGCAGAACGATCGGCGGGAGCGCCCAGTAAAGCAGATGAAAACGGCTTTGCCCGAATACGCCCATGGTCACGACGCAGACCAGTAGCAACAGCAGCCCCGTCTTCCAGCGGCGCTCGGGGTGCAAGAGGCCCTTTACTTCGCCGGTCCAGAAGACCACCGCCGCCGGCGTAAAGAGGACGAGACTCAGCGCATCCGAAACGAACCAGTTGGCGAGGTTCGGCAACATATACCCGCTGAGTTGTCCGCGCAGCAAGGTTACGGCGACGAGCCCCGACAGGACGGGCGCAAGCAGGATGGCGCCAGCGAGAAAGCGGATGAGCTGCTTCGGACGGATCAGTTCGACGACCGACGAGATACGTGGCGCGAAGCTGAACGCCACCAGCACTTCGAGCATGTCGGCCGCAGTGTAGGAGGACGAGACCGCGAGACTCAGGCCGAGCAGATTGGCCGCGAGATTGCCCGCCAGCCCACCGGCAAACACCCAGGCCACCCGCCCCGGGCGCGCCACCATCATCTGCGCGAGCAGCACGGCGTTGGTCAGCCAGATTGGGGCGATTTCGCCGGCCATACTCTTGAGTGCCCCGCTCGCCATGCAGGTGAGCATCGTCGCCACGAACGCAAGCGACAGGGTCCAGAGCGGTCCGGCCCATCGGCGTGAACGCAATGACTCAGCAAACGCCTTAAACCCAGGAGTTGGCCCTTCGGATGACAGCCCCATTTCTTCGCTCTCTCTGGTTCTTTTTCTTGCAATCCGCGGAAATCCGCGGACGATACGCCAGCTTCGCTGGGGTCAGGATATTCCGGACATCGCCCCTAGACCCCATCGGGAGAAGCGGTAAACCGCCCTTACGAATCTGCTTATCGGCAGGTTGAGCCGGATCTTGAGACTTTCTTCATGCGACTCTCACATTAAAAGCAATTCAACCTTGGACTTGCGGGCACCAGCCGCGCGGGCGCGGACAATGTCCCGCACCATGGCAAGACGCCGAACGCAACCGTGGCGGCACGGTCGGGTTCGGCGTCAGAAACACGCGGATGGGATTGGGCTTGCTAAATGATGTGAAGAATACGGCTGCCGAGAGTTCCGGTGAAGCCGGCGCCTGCACGGCCAACCGCACGACTTGAGCAGCGATGCAGCCCGGGCGCCGGAAGCAGTCAGCCCGCTACTGCCAGGCCGACTTGCCAGCTGCACGCCCACCCTGCTGCGCGCGCTCACTGCGTTCGACCAGCCAGCCGAACAACAGGCCGATGGTCGTCCAGACGATCAACTGCATGCCGATGGCCGCAACGCGGAAGTGCCACAGCAGCGTCGCCGGAAAGGCATCGGGTACTTCGTTGATCGTCGGCAGAGCGATCTGCACCGCCGCGATGATCGCGACGTATACCAGGCCGCCCACGATCGCCGCATTCCACTGGCCGAAGCGCGCGACTGCGCGTCCTCGCACCTTCAGCGAGAACACCAGTGCGGCAATTGATATCGCGATCATCAGGAAGAACAGCCCGGTACGCTGGCCGATCGTTTCAGGGTCGCCGATCGATGGTGGATTGGCCGGGTACTTGAGATTCGGCACGATCACCAGCGCAATGAACGCCGCCGCCGCAAGCGCCGCCGACAACGCGCGCGGACCGAGCTTGCCGACCCGCCCGTACGCATACGCGAAGGTGAGCGAGAACAGGCCGCCGAGGGCCGCGCCATAGACCACCACGCCAGTCAGCAAGCCGAGACCCGCCTGCGTTTCACGGCTGACCAGTTCCGGCTCCGCCGCTTCGCCGCGTGCGGCGGCGGCTTTTTCTTCGAATGAAATAGCCTGATTGACGTGCGGTTCACCGGCCACCCGGGCGAATGCGAACGTGAGCAAGCCCGCGGCGATGCCTGCGAGCATCCCGCGCAATAACAGTTTGCCTACCATGAAGTTTCCCCGTTAGTGACAGGGGAAGCCGAGCAGATGGCGAGCGTCGTGAACGAACTCGTGCACGTACATGCCAGGAACCAGCGAAGTCGCGCCCTGTTCGGCGCCGACGAAATACAGTGCGAGCAACAGCAGCAAGCCGCCGAAGACCACCCACGGAAGCAGTTCGCGCAGGGGGATCGGTGTCGGTTGAGCAGTTGGCTCGAAAACGGTGTCAGTCATGACGGAACTCTCCAGGGGTTACGCGCCCCGATAGTCGAACAGGAAGGGATGACACGAAGCTCAGGTCTGGCTTTCGGCTTGTGGATGAACCGATTACAGTGGCGCGACCGCGCCGGGCTTACACCGGCTTCCTCGCTTCGGTGCCGTTATTCTACGCGCTAAACTTCGCTGCGCAGCGCGATGAATGGACAAAGCGCGCGGTACTTTCAACCAGAAGGACACAGGATGCAGACACGCCTGCTATTGATCAGTCACGCTGCAACGGCGGCGCTGCGCAGCGGACGGTTTCCCGCCGACGATCCGCTGGACGCGTGCGGTCTCGCCCAGGTCGCGGCATGCCGCGCGCGCGTGATGTCGCTGGCTGGTAAGACGGATGCGGTCTTCTGCAGCCCCGCGGCATGCGCGCGTGACACGGCTGAAGGGCTTGGATTCACCGCCGTCCCCGTCGAAGCGCTGGCCGACATGAACCCGGGGCAATGGCGTGGCAGGCGTCTTGCAGACGTCGCCAGCGAAGAAGCCGATGCGCTGGCGGCATGGGCTCGCGAGGCCGGGGCGGCGCCTCCCGATGGCGAGTCGTTCGCAGCGGTGCGCCTGCGCGTCGGCGGATGGCTCGATGCGCTCGAGCTGGATCACTCCTCCACGGCCGTCGCCGTCACGCATGCCGCCGTGATCCGGGCAGCGATCGTTCATGCGCTAGGTGCTTCACCCGAGTCGTTTGCGCGCATCGAAATTCCACCGCTTTCGGTCGTCGAATTGCGGTGTTCGATCCGCGGCGGGTGGACGTGGTGGGCCGCCCAGACGCAGTGAGCATCGTTGATGTCGCGGTCGTCGCAGCCTTGCGCGATCGGGATCAGAACCGGTGGCGGATACCGGCTGCGATCAGCAACTGGCTGCGGCTCGCTGAGGGATCGCGCTCGTTTTGATGACCGGCGGTACCCCTAACGACGGGCGCTGATACAGACCGGCACGAAAAGCCGACCTCGCAAGGGTCGGCTTTCTTGTTGGTGGCAGGGCTGGAGCATCCGCGCGACCTGTTGGCCGTCATTGCCTGGCAATTCTTGAAAGAACGTCTGAGGAATTACGGCTATTCTGGAAAGGGTACGCTTCCGGGGTGGTGAAGCAGTGCTTATTTATATAGGAGACTTAAAGATGCAGGAACAGCAGAAAAACGAAACGACGTACCTTTTTGTCACCATCGGTTCGCGCACCAGGCGCGGCGGGCGTGTCACCCGGGTAACGACCCAGGTGGAGACTAACGGACAGGGCCTCGCCCGTGTGGGCGATGTGGTCACCTACGACGACGGCAGCGCGGCCACCATCATTGACGGCGCAGGCTGTGCCGCTCTCTGTGAAGATAAGCCGCTCGCGCTGGTCGGTTCACGTCTGAGCAACGGCGACACGATCACGGAAACAATGCAGGATGAATGGGGCATCACGGTCCGCCATGGCGAACAGATTCCCGGCCTGTTTGATCCATCCTATACGATGCCCCCGACCGTTGCCACGCACGAAGGGGGCACCGATGCGTAAGGCAGCGGTACGGAACGGCGACCCGACGACAACGGGCGGTTTTGTCATTGGTTCCTCGACGAGGATTACCGATCACGGGAAAAAGGTCGCGCTGGATGGCGACGTGGCGACCTGCGGCAACTGCAAGGGGACCCACAGGATATTCGGAACGGGCAAGGGAATATCCGATAAGGGGCGCAACGTTGTTGTTGACGGCGATTCTGTACTTTGCCCGTGCGGGAAGAACTGGGTAATCGTCGGCAGCAATCCGGGATACTTTCTCAACACGGACCGGGGTTCGGCGGGCGCGAGCAACGCGGCGAGCGCGGCGCAATCCGTCATTGTGACGGGCGCACCGGCTGCAACCTACGACGAACAATTCACGCTAACCGATGCCGCAGGTAAAGCGCTCGCGGACACGTATTACACCGTTCGCCTGCCATCGGGTGAACTGCAACACGGGATTACCGATTCATCCGGCAGAACGGCACGTTACAAGACGGATGGCGCGCAACGCCTGCGTGTTTACATGGGTCACAAGGAAGCGTAATTGACCATTTACTATGCAGCCGTGGAAGGCGATCCGCTCGGCAATGGGAATGGAAGTCACGTGATCGGCGGTGCGCAACATGCAACCATCGAAGGCCCAGACGGCCGGACGCGCGGGCAGACGCACCTAGGACAAAAAGCGTGGTGTTCAGTGTGTCAGTCTTTCAGTGAAATCGTTGCGGGTGCGGGATATCGGACTATCTGCGCGGCTGGGACGGTATCCTGGACGCACAGGAAGCGGTTGGCGGCGATATCGGGCTTTGCAAATGCGAACGGCACCCGCGCGTCGTGTCTTCTATGCAAGTAGCTGCAAATACATCGACAGCGGCAGCGCGCCAGCAGTCAGCGCGCAAGCCAGTTCGGCATCCGCGCCACGCGCTACCTATGACGAACAGTTCACGCTCAGGGACGGTGAAGGCCGCGCGCTCGCGGACACGTATTACACGGCTCGCATGCCTGCCGGCGAACTGCAGCACGGCGCAACTGATTCGCAGGGACGCACAACGCGCTATGAGACAGACGGCGCTCAATCCATCCGAATTTACCTTGGTCACAAACAGGAGGTCTAATGCCTGATGCACTCGCAACCGCAGTAACAAACACCAGTCCGAATTCAAGCGTAAACGTCCAAACGGGCCGGCTTTCCAAGCCTTGGTTTGTATCTAATGACGGGTTGTCATTTATCGCCGTGTGGGAATCGGGTACTCTTAACGGCATCTACGGAGGTCACAAAGTAATCGAAGGTTTTATTCTGATGGCGTACCGTGATAATGTAGGAATTCCGACAGTCGGATGCGGGCATCGCATCCTTCCTTCCGATCACATCAATGTCGGGGATACCATTTCCTTAGAACGCGCGCGAAACCTCAAGAAGAAGGCTATAGAGCAGGTTGAGAAGCGCCTAAACTCTGACATAAAGGTACCTTTATATCAATATGAATACGATGCTTTGGTGAGCATTGTCTACAATTGTGGTGCGGGAGATGGCGCTAAGGAGATAATAAAAAAAATAAATTCCGAGCATTACAAGGAAATGCCAGATTATATTTTGCATTATCGTGTAGGCACAAATAAGGGGGTTGGCAACCGGCGTGTTGCTGAGTCGCGTTTGTTCAAATCCGGGGTTTATGATGCTTCTCACTAGCCCCCGCCTTATCTGTCTAGCGTCCCTCGCTATCTTATCGGGCGCGGCAGCTGCAAAAACTAATCCTGATTGCCTGAAACATCTTGGCGGCGGTTATGGGGATGCGGAATGTTATCACGGCCTGAGCGTTGACATTGCGGCAGAGAATAATCGACTCTATAAAAGCATTAGAGTAACTATTCCCGCTGAAAACGTTCATACAAAGTTACTCGATGAATATATGAAAGCACAGGATGACGCGATCAAATATTGCGAGTTACAACGCGATTCAGGTGATGGATGGAAGGCGGAACACGATGGTTCAATGTTTCCGGCCATATTCGAACAGTGCATTTATGATGCTCGTAAAGCACAGAACAAGTTTCTCAAAGACATATTAAATATGACTAAATGGTGAGAATCAGCCCCACTTTGGCAGGGCTTTATGCACGACTTTTTGAAACAGGGAATTATGATGCGCGGCATGGGAAAGGCATTGTTATATAAATCGGCCAAGTGCCTTATGGTGGACTGATTTTCAGGTGGCGGCATGTCGTAACGACACTGCGAAACAGGAACTTGAGTTTTATAAGTGGCTTGCTTGTCCGGATTATATGGAATCATCGAAAAAACCAAAATGTGACGCAATAACAAAAATTCTAGGCGCGCAGCATTGAGATTGCCCCGCTTCGGCGGGGCTTTTTGTTCGAGCGTCAAGCGCGCCTGTTCCTGCGCCTCGCTCGTTAGTCGGCCCTTCAGAATTAGCCGAAGCCAAGCGTGGCAAGGGGTTGCCGCAAGATCGTGTTTCCCAGAACTCCCAGAAGCAATATTCCTCCACGGCCGTCGCCGTCACGCATGCCGCCGTGATCCGGGCAGCGATCGTTCATGCGCTAGGTGCTTCGCCCGAGTCGTTTGCGCGCATCGAAATTCCGCCGCTTTCGGTCGTCGAATTGCGGTGTTCGATCCGCGGCGGGTGGACGTGGTGGGCCGCCCAGCCGCAGTGAACATCGTTGATGTCGCGGCGCTCACCCTGCACGCGACTCGCGCGGCACACCACGCAACAAGGCGACACCGCTAGCGAACAGCAGCGCCGTCAACAGATACAGCGCGTTATCCATGCTGCCCGTGTGCACCTTGATGAGGCCGATCACCCAGGGGCTCACAATCCCGCTCGTAATGCCGATACTGCTGATGAGCGCAATCCCGGCTGCCGCGGCGTTGCCCGACAGATAGCCGGACGGCACCGTCCAGAAGATCGGCAGCGCGGCGAAAATCAGCACAGCCGCCACCGACAGGATCGCCAGCATCGCGGGAAAACTGCTCAGATGCAGCGTCAGCAGCGACAGCGCGATGCCGCCGCCAATCGTACACACCGCGAAATGCCGGCGACGTTCGCCGTGTCGGTCCGAGCGGCGCGCGATCAGGATCAGCCCAACCGCGCCGACCGCGTTCGGGATCACCGTATAAAGGCTGATCCACAGCACGTCGTGCACGCCAAAATCGCGGATCATCAGCGGCATCCAGAAGTTGAGCGTCAACGACGCACAGGTCAGCGAAAAGTAGATGAACGCGAACAGATAGACACGCGGATTGCGCAACGCATGTGCGAACGAATTCGACGAATGTCCGTGCGCGGCCTTACGACCGGCGTCGCGCTGCGCAATCAGGTGCTCCTTTTCCGCCGCGCTCAGCCACTTCGCGTGCTGCGGGCCATCGACCAGCCAGAACGCCGCCGCAAGGCCAAGCAACACCGCCGGCGCGCCTTCGATCACGAACATCCATTGCCAGCCCAAGAGGTTCAGCACGCCGGCCATATCGCGCATGATCCAGCCGGAAAAGAGGCCGCCCAGTACGCCCGCCACCGCCACGCCGGCGAAGAAAATCGACAGCACTGCCGCTCGCCGGCGCGCGGGATACCAGTACGTCAGATACAGCACGATTCCCGGGAAAAAGCCCGCTTCGAATACCCCGAGCAGGAAGCGCATTGCATAGAAGTGCGAAGGCGTGGAGACGAACATCATCCCCATCGACGCAAGGCCCCACAGCAGCATGATCCGCGCAAACGTGCGGCGCGCGCCGAAACGCGCGAGCAGCATGTTGCTCGGCACCTCGCACAGCACGTAGCCAACAAAGAAAACCGCGGCGCCAAGGCCATACATGGCGTCGCTGAATCCGAGATCGTGCTTCATCTGCAACTGCGCAAAGCCGATGTTGATCCGGTCGAGAAAGGACACGACGTAACAGAGAAACAGAAACGGGATGATCCGGAGCGTGACCTTCCGGTAGAGCGGATCGTCGCGCGAGCTGTCGGATGCCGCCGGCTCGAAAGCCGGGGCGACGGATTGGGTCATGGTGTCTCTCTCCAAACGAAAGGTCCGTCGGACCTTGGGAACCCGGCGTCTTGTCGCGCCGTGGGCGAATCGATGCGCGGCCGGGATCGGCCGTGCGCAGGGTGATTGCGTGGACTACGCGGCGATCTGCGGCGCGTGCGGCCCGGGCTTGATGGCGCAGGAGTGCAGCGCGCCGTCGCGCGCATGCTGCATCGCTTCGAGCAGCGTCGCGTGATCGCCGATGTGATTCGCGAGCAGCAGGATCAGTTGCGCATTGGCGGACTGGCTTTGCGCGTCGTCGAGATCGCGATGCATGTCGATCAGCGCTTCATAGAAGTCGTCGGGGCGCGCGAGATTCGGTTCAGTGTTGAGTGTCATCGGTGTCCTGCTATTTTGTTTCGGGCGCGGTGGATGCCGTGTCTCGCAGCATCCACGGGTACCGCGATTCAGGCCGTTCCGGCTACGCACAGGGCGCGCTTCAGTGCCAGTTCGACCTGCGCTGCATCGATCTGCCGCCAGCGCGCACAGACGTGCTGATCCGGGCGAATCAGATAGAACGTGCCCGGCAACGCGTCGTAACGCTTCGCGGCAAGCCCTTCAATATCGTGTGCGACCACGGCGAACGGCGGAAATCCCTGAGGCTTCGAGTCAGCCTTCAAGGCACTCCCGCTCACAACGACGAGGCGCAGTGGAACCGCGCCTTGCCGCAGCTTCTCCACTGCGGCCTGTGTCGCCGGATCGATACCGGATGGTCCGCAGAACAGCACGCCGGTGAATTGCTGGCCAAGCTGGGGCAGCAACCACGCAGACTGTCTATCGACCTCGACCGGCGCATCGCAACACGATGCGCCCGGCACCATCTGCCCCGCGAAACTTTCCGTATCCGGCGTATTGAGCGTGGAATCGTGCAGCACCGCCGGCACCGACAGACGACCGCTATTCACCAGTTGCCGCGCGAACGCATGATCGCGGGCGAGCTTCAGCACGGCATCGCGGAACACGCGGCTGACGGCGCTTTTGGGCGTGATGAAATCGGTCGAGCGGGTGGAGTTGCGAATATTCTCGTCGGCGGCATATTCGCGTTCGCTGGCGTAGGTGTCGAGCAGCGTGTCGGACGCGCGGCCTTCCAGCACCATCGCGAGCTTCCACGCGAGATTCTCCGCGTCCTGCACGCCACTGTTCGCACCGCGTGCGCCGAACGGCGAGACGCCATGCGCCGAGTCGCCGGCGAACAGCACATTGCCGTGCCGGAAGCGATCCATCCGCTGACACGAAAACGTGTAGATGCTCACCCACTCCAGCTCGAACTTCACGTCCGGGCCAAGCAACGCACGCACACGCGGAATCACGCGCTCAGGCGTTTTTTCGAGCACGGGATCGGCGTCCCAGCCCAGCTGGAAATCGACGCGCCACACGTTATCCGGCTGACGATGCAGCAGCACCGACTGGTTCGGATGGAACGGCGGATCGAACCAGAACCAGCGCTCGGTCGGAAAATCCGCTTCCATCTTGACGTCGGCGATCAGGAAGCGGTCCTTGAACGTGCGGCCCTTGCTGTCGAGGCCCATCAGCTTGCGGATCGGGCTGCGCGAGCCGTCCGCGGCGACCACATAGCGACCGCGCAGCGCGTATTCGCCTTGCGGTGTTTCGACCGTTAGCGTGACAGCCGCTTCGTCCTGGCGCAGACCCACGACCTTGCTCTTCCAGCGAATCTCGAGGTTCGGCAACTCGCGCGCCCGATCGAGCAGAAAGCCTTCGACGTAGTACTGCTGCAGATTGATGAATGCCGGCCGCTGATGTCCGCTCTCCGGCAGCAGATTGAACGTGTAGACCAGTTCGTTCTGCAGGAACACCTTGCCGACGTTCCACTTCATGCCCTTGTCGACCATCTTCTGACCGCAGCCGAGCCGGTCGAAGATCTCGAGCGAACGCTTCGAAAAACAGATCGCGCGAGAGCCGGTCGAAAGCGAACAGTCGTCGTCGACCAGCACGACCGGCTGGCCTTGCTGCGCAAGATCGATTGCGGTTGCGAGGCCCACCGGGCCGGCGCCGACCACGACCACGGGGTGCACTGTCGCTGGCTGGCCGGCCTGCTCGCCTTGCTCGCCCTGCTGCTCGCGGCAGGGCTGATAGTCGAACGACAGTGTCTGATAGTTGGTGCTCATCGGGTGTCTCCGTCCGTCTCTTCCACGCCGCCTGGGTCAGGCTTGCAGCGCGTCCCACATCTCCTTGTCGCGCTGCGCCGTCCAGATGCGCGGATGCGTGATGCCGCTCGCTTCATCGAACGCACGCGACACGTCGAACGGCAGGCAATGCTCATAGATGAAGACGTGGCCGAACTTCGGGTCCATGGCTTGACGCGTGTGCGCCATGGCGGCCTTCAGGTCGAGCTTCTGCACTACCGCTTCGCGACCCTGCTGAAGCAACGTCGTGACGAAGTCTTTCGTGTAGTCGATGCCCTTGTTGACGTCCTCGGGCGTGGTGAGCGCGGGGCCGCGGCCGGGCACGAGCCTGTCGGCGCCGAGCGCGCGCAAGGCTTCGAGCGTGGCGGGCCACTGTGCGAGTTGCGCGTCGCCGCAATAACAGGCGGCGTCGTATTCAACCAGGTCGCCCGAGAACAGCACCTTCTGCGACGGTAGCCAGACCACCGTGTCGCCCTTCGTATGGCCGGCGCCCAGATGCGCTATGCGCACTTCGAGCTTGCCGAGGAAGAGCGTGATTTCGCGTTCGAACACGAGCGTCGGCCAGGTGAGGCCCGGCACTGTTTCGACTCCGGCAAAAAGACGCGGAAAGCGCTCGATTTCCGACTTCATGTCGGCCTCGCCGCGCTCGACAATCATTTCATACGTGCCGCGGCTCGCGATCACCTGCTGAGCGCCTTCCGCGAAATACGCCGACGCGCCCAGCACGCGCACCGCGTGATAGTGGGACAGCACGACGTACTTGATGGGTTTGTCGGTGACAGTACGGATCTTCGCGATCAGATCCTGAGCCATCGCGGGCGTGGCGGTCGTGTCGACGATCAGCACGCCGTCGTCGCCGATGATCACGCCTGAATTCGGATCGCCCTCGGCCGTGTAAGCCCAGGCGTTCTCCGACAGTTGCGTGAACGTGATCTTCTTTTCTTCGAGATCGGCCTGCGATGCGAATGCCTTTGCCATGTCTGTCTCCCTCATAAGTTGGGTGTGAGGCGAGACGGCCGCGGCGCACGGTCGTGCGCAGTCAGGCGGTACTGGATGAGTGTCTCGCCCCGTTTTGACTCTATAACTGCGCCGGTGAGTCGGGGTGATTGCATCTTAGGACTCACCCGATTTATTTGTCAATAGCGAATTGTATTGCTATACGCAAATTATAAAGACCGGACTAGAGGAATCGGGAAGCCGCCAGGCTTCGTTTAACATGGACCCTTTTTCAGGGCATACGTGGGTGTGAGTAAAGTATCGAAAGAGACGTCGCGTCACGGCGAGGAGCCGGACACGGAAAAGCGGCAGCGCGGCATCCAGAGCGTCGAAGTCGGCGGAAGGCTGCTGCACGCGCTCGCCGCCGCGCGCGGCCCGCTCGGGCTCAGCGACCTGGCCGCCAGCGCGGACCTGGCGTCCGGCCAGGCGCATACGTATCTGGTCAGTCTGACGCGGCTCGGGCTCATCAAACGCGACGAACTGTCGGGCCGTTACGAGCCGGGGCCGCTGTCGCTGCGGCTGGGATTGCTGCATCTCGAACATCAGCCGGCGTTTCGCGCGGCAGTGCCGCGGGTTGCCGCGCTGGCCGACGCGGTTGGCTTCAATGTCGCGATCTGCATCGCGGGTCCACAGGGGCCGACTATCGTTCGGTATCAGCACGCGGGATTTCCATTGCATGTGAACCTGCACGTGGGAACCGTGATGTCCTTGCCGGCGACGTCGACGGGTCGCGTGTTCTGCGCCTGGCTTCCACCGCAACAATGGGAAACGATGTGGGCGAGGCAAGCCGGCTCCCCCGACGAAGTGCTCGCTACGCCCGCTCAACGCCAGGCATTCGACGCGACGCTCGCCGAAATCCGCGTGCGCGGTCTCGAAAGGAGCATCGATGCGCCGAGCCCCGCTGTCAGCAGCATGAGCGCGCCCGTACTCGACGCGAACGGCCAGCTCTGCCTTGCCCTGACCGTGATCGGCTCGACCGGCTCGATCGATGTGAAATGGAATGGTCCGATCGCCCGCGCGCTGCGCGAGACCACGCAGACGATCAGCGCCGAACTCGTCGCCACCCCGTAAATGCCTCGCTCACCCTCCCCCGTGTCACAAGACAACGACAACGCCAGCCATGCCCGCCAGCAGCGCGGCATCCAGTCGCTCGACAGCACCGGCGACCTCCTCACCGCGCTCGTTGCGGCGGGCAGGCCGCTAACCTTGCGCGACCTCGCCGCCGCAGCCGGCATGCCACCGGCCAAGGCCTTCCCGCACCTCGTCAGCCTGCTGAAGATCGGCTTGCTCAATCGCGATGCGGCCGGCTGTTTCGAAGCCGGGCCGCTCGCGCTCGAACTTGGCCTGATCGGCTTGCAACGCCTGTCGCCGACACGCGAAGCCGAAGCTGAAATCGCCGGACTGGCCGTATCGACGGACATGAGCGTCGCGATGGCCGTGCTCGGACCGCTCGGGCCGACCGTCGTGCGGCTCGAGGAATCATCGCGGCCGCTGCATGTGAGCCTGCGGGTGGGGACGGTGATGTCACTGGTGAACACAGCGATCGGCCGCGTATTCGCCGCCTTCATCGCCGACGACGTGCGCAGCGGACTGCTCGCGCAAGATGCGCTGCGGCTGGCCGGCGCGCCGGCGGCGGAGATTTACGCGGACGCGCGCGAGACCCGCGAGCGTTCGCGAGCGCAGCTCGAGCCGCGCTATGCAAAGCGGCTCGCAACGATCCGCGTGGATGGAGTCGATCACGCGATCAACAAACCCGTGCCTGGCATCAACACGCTCGCGGCACCCGTGTTCGACCATACCGGGAACATCTGCCTCGTCGTCGCGTTGATGGGGCCGGCTGGCAGCTTCGACAGCGATCTGAAGGGTGACCCCGCGCAGACCTTGCTCGCAGCAACGCAGCGGCTGTCGCATCGGTTTGGGTATGCAGCGGGAGTGGACAGTAACCGGCGGTCGCAGGGATAAGCACGCACAGAGGTACCGCGCCCAGCGCACCAGGCACGTCGCTCACATCCACACAAGCGACAATCGCGACCAGCCCGGCCGGCGCGCACGCACCGCCCTGAAGCGCCATGCAGCGGCGTGGTGCAGCCACCCTTGCCTGGCGAGCATCAGGACAGCGCTCCAATCCAGTGCCAGCAAGCATAAGCCAGCATCGGCATAAACCTTGCGTAATCGCTCCCATTACGACCACTGAGGGCGCCGACGAGCGGACCCATCTCATGCTGCGCGACGTAGCGCTCTACAGGGCAATCCTCGATCACATTCCGGACCAGACATGGCTGAAGGACCGCGATTCGCGCTCCCGCGCACGTCAATGCATGCACAACCCGAACGAAACTCCCGCGCGCAGCGCAACCTCAAGGCAGCGACACGACCTTCATCTGCGTCGCGGATAGCGAAGGCAACGCGGTCGGCCACGTGCAACGCCTGAATTTCGATTTCGGCGCGGCGGTACTCGATCCGCAATCCGGCGTGCTGTTGCGACGCCCATTCAACAGAAGAGGTGTAACGTGCCCGCCCCGCTCTCATCGCCGACGTCTTCAAGATCGCACGCGCGGTCGCAGATCGAACTCGTCCACGTGACGAAGAGCTATGGCGACAGCGTCGCCGTAGACCGTCTCGACCTCGTTATCGAGGGCGGCAGCTATTGCTGTCTGCTGGGACCTTCCGGCTGCGGCAAGACCACGACGCTGCGGATGATCGCCGGTCACGAGACCGTCAACGACGGCGATGTCCTGATCGGCAACCGCAACGTGACGCTGCTGGAACCCGCACAACGCGGCACGGCGATGGTGTTCCAGCACTATGCGCTTTTCCCGCACCTTTCCGCGCTCGACAACGTCGCCTTCAGCCTGCGCATGCGCGGTGTCGGGCGTGAAGAGCGTGAACAACGTGCGAAAGCGCTGCTGGAGCTGGTGTCGATGGGCGCTTATGCGCATCGCAAACCGGCGCAGCTATCGGGCGGTCAACAGCAGCGTGTGGCGTTAGCGCGTGCCTTGCTCAACCAGCCGCGCTGCCTGTTGCTCGATGAACCGCTTTCCGCGCTCGATCCGTTCCTGCGCGTGCAGATGCGGGCCGAACTCAAGCGCTGGCAGAAAGAACTCGGCATCACCTTCGTGCACGTCACGCATTCGCAGGAAGAAGCGCTCGCGCTCGCCGATCTGGTCGTCGTGATGAACGGAGGTAGGATCGAACAGGCCGGCACGCCGCACGAAGTGTTCAACCGGCCGCGCACCGAATTCGTCGCACGCTTTCTCGGCGCGCACAACGTGATCCCATCCGGCAAAGAGACGATCACCGTGCGCGCCGACCAGTTGCGCGTCGCGCCGCACGGCACTGTGCCCGTGCAGGGCGGTCCTGAAGGCATGAGCCGCATCGGCGGCGTGCCGTGTCGTGTCGCCGCCACCGAGTACCACGGCACACATGTCCGCATGAGTCTCACCACCGTCGACGGCGACCGCGAACTGATCGCGCTCGTCGGCGATGCCGATTACGACGTCGCACGGATGCAGGTCGGCGCGCGCGTCGTCGTGTGGTGGAGCGAGGCGCACGCGCATGCGCTTGCCGCCTGACCGATCTGACCCATCAGCCTGAAACACGTCATATCCAGCCGTCTTTCTTTGAATGCACTACAAACGCAACGAGGAGCCTTCGCCATGAGCGACAAGAAAACAACGGACGCCCGCGTGGAAGCCGACGCCGCCACGGCCGTCCATGACACCGCAACGACCGCAACCACCACCACCGAACACCGCTGCCTTTCGCGCCGCACGTTCCTGAAAGGCGCGGTCGCGGCCGCCGGCATCGCTGGCTTCCCCTACGTGCATGCGCAGGAAAAGATCACACTGCGCTATCTCGGCACTGCCGTGAACCAGAGCGCCGACATCGCGAAGAAGTTCAAGGAAGACACGGGCATCGAAATCCAGTACATCCCGCTCACCACCGACGACGTCACCAAGCGCATCATTACGCAGCCGAATTCGTTCGATATCGCCGACACTGAATACTTCTCGCTGAAAAAGCTGATCCCGTCAGGCACGCTCGTCGGTCTGGACGCAAAGAAGATCAAGTACGCGGACAAGATCACGCCGGTGCTCACGCGTGGCGAGATCGGCGGCAAGAAGATCGGCGACCAGGGCACCGCGCCCAAAAAGGTCATGTTCCTGACGGACCAGCATTCGACGCAGTTTTCGTCGACGCCCACTGAGTGGATGACGCTGATCCCGACCACCTACAACGCCGACACGCTCGGCATCCGGCCCGACCTGATCAAGCGCCCGGTGAACACGTGGGCCGATCTGCTGAACCCGCAGTTCAAGGGCAAGGCCGCCCTCCTGAACATCCCGTCGATCGGCATCATGGACGCCGCGATGGCGCTCGAAGCCAGCGGCAAGATGAAGTACGGCGACAAGGGCAACATGACGAAGCCCGAGATCGACGGCACCATCGCCGCGCTGATCGAAGCGAAACACGCGGGCCAGTTTCGTGCGTTCTGGCGCGACTTCAACGAGAGCGTGAACCTCATGGCCTCCGGCGAAGTCGTGATCCAGTCGATGTGGTCGCCGGCCGTGACCAAGGTTCGCACGATGGGTGTGCCGTGTACGTTCCAGCCGCTGAAAGAAGGCTATCGCGCGTGGGCTTCGGGCTTTGGGCTGCCGCGCACGTTGCAGGGCCGCAAGCTCGATGCGGCCTATCAGTTCATCAACTGGTTCCTCGACGGCTGGGCCGGCGCGTATCTGATGCGTCAGGGCTATTACGCCGCCGTGCTCGAAACGGCGCGCCAGCATATGCAGCCGTTCGAGTGGGACTACTGGATCGAAGGCAAACCCGCGACGCAGGAGATCAAGGCGCCGGACGGCCAATTGCTCGAGAAAGTCGGCACCGTTCGCGACGGCGGCTCCTATCAGACGCGCATGGGCGCTATCGCATGCTGGAACGCTGTGATGGACGAGAACATCTACATGGTCCAGAAATGGAACGAGTTCATCGCGGCTTGATCGCCGCGCCTGTGAAGCGGCCCGCGCGGGCCGTGCCGCTCTTTTTCATTTCACTCAGGTCATTCAGGCAAGGACAACGCGATGGCCACGCTTCCCAACCCGATCGCCGCCGGGCCTGCCGCACGCGAACGCCGCAAGGCGCGGCGTTCCGCGTGGTGGCAGGCCGCGCCGCTCACACTCGCGTTCCTGCTGTTCTTCATCGTGCCGCTCGTGATGACGCTCGTCGTGAGTTTCTGGAACTTCAATGAGTACGAGATCATTCCAGCGTTCACGTTCAAGAACTATCAGGCGATCTTCGACGGCTGCGGCTCGCTGACCAACGTCTGCGTGACGCTGAAGACCTATTGGTCGACGCTGCGCTTCTGCGTGATCGTGTGGGCCGTCACGCTCGTGCTCGGCTTCTCGATCGCATGGTTCCTCGCGTTTCACGTGCGCACGGTGCGCATGCAGACGCTGCTCTTCATGGTCTGTACGATTCCGTTCTGGACCTCGAACGTGATCCGCATGATTTCGTGGATGCCGCTGCTCGGGCGCAACGGGCTCGTCAATCAGGCGCTGGTCGGTACGCGTCTCGTCGACAGGCCGCTCGACTGGTTGCTGTATTCCGACTTCGCCGTCGTGCTGGCGTTCGTGCATCTGTTCACGTTCTTCATGATCGTGCCGATCTTCAACGCGATGATGCGCATCGACCGCTCCCTGATCGAGGCCGCACGCGATGCCGGTGCAAACGGCTGGCAGATTCTCTGGCGTGTGGTGCTGCCGCTGTCGAAGACGGGCGTGATCATCGGTTCGATCTTCGTCGTGACGATCGTGATGGGCGATTTTCTGACCGTGGGTGTAATGGGCGGCCAGCAGATCGCATCGGTGGGCAAGATCATTCAGGTGCAGACGTCTTATCTGCAGTTCCCGGCCGCCGCCGCCAATGCGATGGTGCTGCTCGCCATCGTGCTGATGATGATCTGGGCGCTCACGCGTCTCGTCGATATTCGCAAGGAGCTTTAAATGACCGCTGCCACAGTCTTGCGGCGCGACCGACGTCCTGCGAGCTTCTACTGGCTTTCAGCGCTGTTCGCCCTGTTCGTGCTGTTTCTCTATGGGCCGACCATCACCATTTTCATCCTGTCGTTTCAGGGTCCCGAAGGCGGCTTGACATTCCCGATGCGCGGCGTCTCGCTTCACTGGTTCAGGCAGCTGAGTCGGGGAGTCGGCGAGGTCGACATTTGGGGGGCCTTTGCCCGCTCGATGAAGCTCGCGCTGGTGACGATGGTGCTGACCGTCGTGTTCTCGCTGATGGCCGGTCTCGCCTTTCGCCGGCGTTTCCTCGGCGATGGCGCGGTGTTCTATATGAGCATCGCAAGCCTGATCATGCCTTCGATCATCGTATCGCTCGGCATCGGGCTGACGTTCCGGCTGCTCGACATGGGCGTGAAAACGCTCGCCAACGCGGTAGGCTGGAGCAGCTTCGCGGACAGCTATACGACATCGATGGGACTCTATACATCGGCGCTGGGCGCGCATCTCACCTGGACGTTGCCGTTCGGCCTGCTGGTGATGTTTGCCGTATTCAACCGCTTTAACAGCGGTTGGGAAGAAGCGGCGCGCGATCTCGGCGCGACGCCGTGGCAGCAGTTCCTGCACGTCGTATTGCCGATCATCGGGGCGTCGGTGATCGGTGTCGGGATGTTCGGCTTTACGCTGTCGTGGGACGAGATCGCGCGGACGTCGCAGGCAATCGGCGATGCCAATACGTTGCCGCTGGAATTGCAGGGACTGACGACGTCAGTGACGACGCCGGTGATCTATGCGCTCGGCACTACGACAACGGTGATGTCGTTTGCGGTGGTGATCGTCTGCCTACTCGCCGTGCGCATGATCGCGCGACGTCGGCGCAAGGCAAGTCTGCTGGCGGCCGTTGACTAAGGCTCAGGGCGTGTCACCAGGAGCAGGCGTCGGCTCCTGCTCCTGCGACAGCCGCGCCTTGGCGTGCCGCATTTTCTCCAGCGTCTTCGGTCCGAGGCGCAGCGCGACGCCGATCGCGAGCGCATCCATGATGCACAGATGCACGAGCCGCGATACGCCCGGCGTGTTCGGGTCGATCGGAGTCGGCACACGCAGCAGCAACGGAATATCGACGAGCCATGCAAGCCGCGAGCCGACATTCGTGAGCCCGATGGTGGTCGCGCCGCGCTCCTTCGCGATCTGGATGCTCTCGTTCACTTCGACGCTGCGCCCCGAATGCGAAATCGCAAAGGCGACGTCGCCCGGCTCCATCAAGCCCGCGTACAGGCGTTGCAGATGACCGTCGGTAAAGGCGCTGGCCGCAATGTCGAGCCGCAGAAAGCGCAGTGCCGCGTCCTGCACCGCAAGCCCCGACCCCGAACCGACGCCAAACAAATACACGCGCCGCGCGGTCGCAATCGCCGAGATCGCCGCCTCCACGGCTGATGGTTCGAGCGCCCCGCGCGCGTGCGTAATGCCTTGCACGGCGGCCTCACTGACCTTGTCGAAGAGAGTCTGGATATCGTCGTCACGCGCAACGGCCGTCGACGCATACGGCAATCCGCCCGCCACGCTCTGCGCGAGCAGCATCTTGAAGTCGCGCAATCCATGCGCGCCAACCGCCCGACAAAAGCGAGTGACGGAAGGCTCCGACACGTCGGCGCGCTGCGCGAGTTCGGTGATGCTCGCGCGCATCGCGAAGTCGACGTCGCTCAGCACCATGTCGGCGACCTTGCGCTCAGCAGGCCGCAGCGACGCGAGCGCGTTGCGGATGTGGGGAATCAGGTTCGGAGCGGACACCCGTGTGTTCCAGTTGGGTTAAAGACTCCGCGTTCTGTCAGCACGTTCACGGCAACGACAGCACGCGGATTCAGGCAAGCCTGCGGCCACTCTCCGTATCGAACAGATGCAGATGTTGAGCGGGCAGCCCGAGCGTCACACGCTGGCCAGGCTCGATCTTCGAGCGCTGGCGGGTCGTGACACACCACGAACTGCCGCCGATTGTCCCGTACAGGTGCGTCTCTGCGCCAGTCGGCTCGACGACTTCGACTTCCATCGTCACGCCCGGCTGAGCGTCCGCTCCGGCTTCGATATGCTCCGGCCGGATGCCGAGCGTCACGCGCGCACCCGGTGCGGTCAATGTCTTCGCTTCATCCGGCAGAGAAATCACATGATCGTCCGGCAACGCCAGCGCGAGGCCGCGGTCACCCTGCACGATCGTGCCTTCCGCGAAGTTCATCGACGGCGAGCCGAGGAAGCTCGCGACAAAGAGGTTCGCGGGCCGGTCGTACAGTTCCAGCGGACGGCCGATCTGTTCGATACGCCCCGCGTTCATCACGACGATCCGGTCGGCCATCGTCATCGCTTCGATCTGGTCGTGCGTGACGTAGATCACCGTATTTTTCAGACGTTGATGCAACGCCTTGATCTCAGTGCGCATCTGCACGCGCAGCTTCGCATCGAGGTTCGACAGCGGTTCGTCGAACAGGAACAGCGACGGCTCGCGCACCACCGCGCGGCCCATCGCCACGCGCTGCCGTTGCCCGCCGGACAGGGCACGCGGCAGACGGTCGAGATACCCGCCGAGGTTCAGCATCTTCGCCGCCGCCTCGATGCGCGGCTTGAACCGCTCCGCCGATTCCTTGCGGATGCGCGGACCGAACGCGATATTGTCGTACACCGACAGATGCGGATAGAGCGCGTAGCTCTGGAACACCATCGAAATATTGCGCTCCTGCGGCGCGAGCGCATTGGCGCGCTTGCCGCCGATCATCAGATCGCCGCCGCTGATTTCCTCAAGGCCCGCGACCATGCGCATCAGCGTGCTCTTGCCGCAGCCCGAAGGCCCCACCAGCACGACGAATTCGCCATCGTCGATATCGAGGTCGATGCCGTGCACGACCTGCGTATCGCCGTAGCGCTTGAAAATCCCGTTCAGTTGCACTGCTGCCATGCTGCCCTCTTCAGATCGAAAGCGCCGCACGCGCTGCGCGACGTTCATGCTTTCATCGTGCGCTTTTCAGCGCCGCTCACGCTTGTTCCGGCCCGCTCTGGCCTGTTCCGGCCCGCCCGCTCAAATCTGTTCGAGCGTCAGTTCCTCGGCCATCAGCCGGTTGCCAGCCATCAGACCGCCGTCGACCGGCAACGCCACGCCGGTGATCACCCGCGCCATCGGCGACGCCAGGAACAGCACCGCGTCGGCGATATCGTCGGGAGTCGCGAAGTCGCGCAGCGGATACCACTTCTTCAGCGCCTCGCGAACACCTGCGGGTTCTTGTCGACGCGCGCCTGCCACGCCTGCGTCTTCACCGTTCCCGGGCACACAGCACGAGCACGCCGCGCTGACGCTCGATCATCGACGCGCGGACGGCTTCCACCGTGTGATACGTGCCGTTCAGATTGAGGTGAACGTCGCGATGCCAGCTGGCGGCATCTGTGGTGGCGAGCGTCAGGCCCTCCGCTGCGCCTGCGTTCGCGACCAGCACGTCGACCGGGCCGCGCTGCTGCACCGCCTGCGCGACCGCGTCGCGAACCGCTGCTGCGTCGCCGATATCGACCGCCACCGGCGTCAGATGGCTCGCGCCGAGTTCATCCCTGAGCGCGGCAAGGGCAGTTGCGTCGATATCGAGCGCCAGCACCGTGTCGCCCTGCTCCACGAAGCGTCTGCATAACACCCTGCCGATTCCGCCACAGGCACCCGTTACCAAGACCACGCGATTCATGTCCGTCCTCGTCGATGTGTTGCCTTGCGGCCGTCTCCCTCGATGCGCGCCGCGCCGCCCGCCCTGTTCTTCTCCCTGATTGCTGCCCGCCACATGCAGCAAAGTCACCCGGCAGAGGCCCTTGTGGGCCGTTGCTTTTAGCCCGACCCGCCTGTAAGTTTCCAACAAAAAGGCAGTTTCACGATGATCTTTTCCCGTGAACAGCGCTGCCTCATCTGTCTTGCACCGCACAAAATATGCCTTCTTTACAGCATATTATGCGGGAACGGCTCAGATAAAAAATATGGTGAACCCTACGTGACAACTATTTTTTCGTCCTGTAGGATTTTTTCAAACAATCCAAACCCAGCAGCCGGCTACGGCGGCAGACCACCCCAGGAGAGACGAAAATGTCGTTGCATGCACGTGCTTCAATTGCGCTCGGCAAGCTGGCCGTTGCGCTCGCGGTCGCAGGTATCGCTACGGCAGCGCACGCCGATACGGTCCGCGTGACCGTCGCCCACTACAGCGACGCTACCGCACCGTACTTCGAGAAGATGGCGAAGAACTTCGAGAAGGCCAATCCCGGCACGACGATCAAGATCGAAGACGTGAACTGGGACACGCTGCAACAGAAGCTGCAAACGGACATTTCCGGCAACGCCAACGCCGACCTGGCTATCGTGGGCACCCGCTGGCTGCTCGATTTCGTGAAGGACGACGTCGCCGAGCCGCTCGACGGCTACATGGACGCCGCGTTCAAGGGCCGCTTCATCGGCCCGTTCCTCGCCCCGGGGCAGATCAACGGCAAGACGTATGGCCTGCCGATCGCCGCATCGGCGCGTGCGCTCTACTACAACAAGGACCTGCTCGCGTCGGTCGGCTATCCGAACGGCCCGAAGACGTGGAATGACGTGGTCGACGCCTCGAAGAAACTGAAGGCGAAGGGTGTCGCCGGCTTTGGCCTGCAGGGCAAGGAAATCGAAACCGACGTGTACTACTACTACGCGCTGTGGACGCACGGCGGCGATGTGGTCGGCAAGGACGGCAAGGCGGCGTTCAGTTCACCGGCCGGCATCAAGGCCGCGACGCTGTACAAGACGATGATCGACGAAGGCCTCACGCAGCCGGGCGTCACCGGCTACAGCCGCGAAGACGTGCAGAACCTCTTCAAGCAGGGCCGCGTCGCGATGGTCATCTCCGCGCCGTTCCTTGCGAAGCAGATCAAGAAGGAAGCACCGAATCTCAAGTACGGTATCGATCCGGTGCCTGTCGCCACCACGCCTGCAACGTATGCGGTGACCGATTCGATCGTGATGTTCAAGAACTCCAAGGTGAAGAAGGACGCGTGGAAGTTCCTCGACTATCTGTTCACGAAGGAACCGCGCGTCGAGTTCACGAGCACGGAAGGCTTCCTGCCGACGACGAAGGCCGAGGCAACGGATCCGGTGTTCAACGATCCTGACACGAAGGCGTTCATCGCGCTGCTGCCGACGGCCCACTTCGCGCCGACAGTAACGGGCTGGGAAGATACGGCGAAGGCGGTCACCAATTCGATGCAGTCGGTCTACCTTGGCAAGGCGAAACCGGCGGATGCGCTCAGCGAAGCCGCCACGCAGGCGAACAAGGCGCTGGGTCATTGATGCAAGGGGCCACGCGCGAACCTGAGCGCTTCCTGGGCTGATGCCCTGAGCGCGGCCCATGCGGCGCTGTTCCGGCCGCTGTTGTTGTCCTGTCTTCGACTCTCGCATGGGTCCGGTCTTGATCGGCCCATTCTGACGCGCCGGCATGATTCTTGATCGTCGCCGGCGCCTCTTCTGAACGAGCACGCATGAGCCGTCCTGCTTCTCTGCGCCCACCGGCGCCCTGGTTGCTGATTGTGCCAAGCCTCATCCTGGCGCTCTTCATCATCAGCTATCCGATTTTCAACATCGTGTACCAGTCGCTACACGAGGTGTCGCGCTTTGGCGCGATCCGTGACTTTACGGGCCTGAGAAATTTCTTCACGATCTTCGACGATCCAGCGTTCCTGGATGCCATGCGACGGACGGTCGTATGGACGCTGTTCGTCGTGGGCGGCACGGTGCTGATCTCGGTGCCGGTCGCACTGGTGCTCAATCAGGATTTCCATGGCCGCGGCGTGGCACGCACGATCATCATGCTGCCGTGGTCCGTTTCGCTCACGATGACGGCCGTCGTCTGGCGCTGGGCGTTCAACGACGATTACGGCATGGTCAACGTCACGCTCCATCGTCTAGGGCTGATTGCCGGCCCGATCCACTGGCTGGCGACGCCTGAGCTGGCGTTCCCGGTGGAAATCGCCGTCGGCGTTCTGGTGTCGATTCCGTTTACGGTGACCATTCTGCTTGGCGGACTTTCGTCGGTGCCGGGCGATATTTACGAAGCGGCGCGCATCGACGGCGCCAGCGCGTGGCAGCAGTTTCGCAAGCTGACGCTGCCGTTGATGCGGCCGTTCATCAACATGGCGATCCTGCTGAACGTGATCTACGTTTTCAATTCGTTTCCGATCATCTGGGTCATGACGCAGGGCGGACCGGATAACGGCACGCATATTCTCGTCACGTATCTGTATGAGCTTGGTTTCCGGCTGGGTCGGCCGGGCGAAGCGGCAGCCGTTTCGCTCATCATGCTGGTCATGCTGTTTGTGTTTTCGATGGTGTATCTGCGCATCCAGCCGAAGTCGTCGGGAGAAGCCGCATGAACCTCAAGATGAAACGCTCCTTGTGGTGCTGGCTCGCGCTGTCGCCGCTCGTTGTTGTGATCCTCTTTCCGTTTGCGGTGATGTTCTTCACTGCCTTGAAGCCTGCTGAGGAGATCTTTGTGTACCCGGCGCGTTGGCTGCCGGTACAGTGGCGCTGGGAGAACTTCGTCGACATGTGGACCGCGGCGAATTTTGGCGTCGCGCTGCGCAATAGCACGGTGATCAGTCTGCTTTCCACCGCGCTGGCGCTGTCGGTCAGCTTGCCGGCAGCTTATGCGCTTGCCCGCTTTCCGTTTCGCGGGCGTGGTGTGTACCGCCAGTTTTTGCTCGTGACGCAGATGCTGTCGCCGATCCTGCTGGTGGTCGGGCTGTTCCGGCTGGCGGCGATGATCCCCTATGGTGACGGCAATCTTGTCGACTCGAAGATCGGGGTCATTGTTTCCTATGCGGCGTTCAATATCGCTTTCGCCGTGTGGATGCTTTCCTCGTATTTCCAGACCGTACCGCGTGACCTCGAGGAGTCCGCGTGGCTCGAGGGGTGTAGCCGGACGAAGGCGGTTTTCAAGGTGTTCCTGCCGCTGGCTGTGCCTGCGATCGTCGTGACCGCGATCTTTACGTTCATCAATGCGTGGAATGAGTTTGCTGTTGTCTATACGCTTATCCGGTCGCCGGAAAACAAGACGCTAACCGTGCAGGTGACCGATATGGTTGCCGGCAAGTATGTGGTTCAGTGGCACCTGGTGATGGCCGCCACCTTGTGCGCTACGTTGCCGGTTTCCGTGGTCTTTGCCTGGCTGCAGCGCTATCTGGTTAAAGGGCTGGCGCTTGGCGCGGTCAAGTAACGCTTCCTCTGCTGCTGACTTTCCTGCGTTCGTCGGGAAAGTCGGCACTCTCCCTCCTGTTCCTTCATTCCCGTTTCACGCTCGATAGCGCCGCAGTCGCCCGGACTGTTCTGGAAAACATGGACAGTGGAGGTCAAATGCGCCGCGACGTGGACATGGCAGAAAATCGCGTACCGTTGGCACTCTTCAACGGTCCTTATTCGTTGTCCGCCGAGGGGTGTTCGCCAATACTGGTGTCCATCGACACTCACCTGGAAGGACACCATGAGCCGGACTGTCGAACACCCCCTGATCGCTGCTCCGTCTCTTTCGAGCGACCTGCTCAGCGCCCGTTTCAGGCAGTTTCCAGAACACGCTGAGCTTGAACGTCAGGAACGTCAGCTGGACGAGTCACTAATGCTGACGTTTCCCGCGAGCGATCCAGTTTCATCGGGCTTCTTCACCTGAACAGCGGAGTCCCATTGGCGTCGCGTCGCTTCACTGTCGACGGTGACGGCGCTCGCTCACGATTCACTCAACCTGCCGTCTCCTATCGAGGAAAAATGAAATGACTACCACCATCGCAGGCATCAAGATACCCGACAGCATCATGGCGCGGGCGGCCACTGAACTGGTGCGCGACACCGAGCCGGACCTGCTCTACAACCATTCCCGCCGTGTGTTTCTGTTCGGTGCGCTGGCGGGTGAACGCAAGAAGCTCAAGTACGACCCGGAGCTGTTGTATATCGGCGCAATGTTTCATGACATGGGCCTCGTCGATGCGTACAGTAGCCCGACGAACCGCTTCGAAGTCGATGGCGCGAACGCAGCGCGCGACTTCCTCAAACAGTACGGCGCGAACGAATACGACATCGAGCAGGTGTGGATGTCCATCGCGTTGCATACGACGCCAGGCGTGCCCGAACATATGAAGCCGGTTGTCGCGCTGGTGACCGCGGGTGTCGAGATGGACGTGCTCGGCCTCGCCTATCAAGAATTCAGCGAAGAACAACGGATCCAGGTTGTTGCCGCCCATCCGCGCGAGCAGACCTTCAAGAACGACATCATCGACGCGTTTGCACACGGCACGATCAGTAAGCCCGAAACCACGTTCGGCAACGTCAAGGCAGATGTCCTCGAACTTCGTGATCCGACCTACAAGCGCCTGAATTTCTGCCAGATCATTCTCGGTTCGGCATGGGACGACAGCAACGCCGGCCACGCTCATCACGCCGGCTGCGGATGTTCAGGCGCGGAAACGGCATAGGGAGAAGCGGCGCGGTCCCGGCAGCGGACATCCAGCAAGCGATTGCAACAGACACCGGGCTTGTGCAAAACCTCGACGGAGCTGGCCCAAAGCCCGCCCAAGCACGACGCATTCACACCGTCACTGCACCCACAACTACCCATTCCCACCATGAAACAGCGTCAACTTGTTCGAAACTGAGTTCACCCCTTGAACCGCGCGGGCGACCCGCTCCGCCTGAGCAATCTGATCACTGTTACGAACCGTACCGCTCAGCGTCACCGCGCCACCGCGCGCGCGGACAAAGACACCCGATACGTCAAACCCCTGAGCCCTTCCCAAGGCGTGACGAACTGCGCGTGCAAGTGCGCGATCGGACTGCGCAGGGCTCTTCTCAGTGGCCGCTCCCGACGACATCTCGCCGCCTGGCGTGACATCGCTCGACTGGGCGTATGACGAAAGCGCGACACCCATACAAGCCATCGTCAACAAAGCCCTTATTCCATTCGCTTTCATCTCTACCTCGACACGGAGTGGGTTGGTCAAACGCCGCCAACAAATGCCAACGCGATCCAATCTATTCCCTTCGCGGCAAAAGCGCAAAAGCAGCGCCTGCCTTGCGTCGAACCGGCGCTACCGATGCAATCTTCGGGAGCCGTTTCCTCCAGCGCTACCACCTTGATACTCCCAACGTTCAGATAGGGACCGATTGAAAATAATCTGAAAGCTTCCAGACGCCAAGCATTCATACGTAGGTGCTGTAATGGCTCCCGCTTCTTCGAACCGACCACCGCGTAGCCGTCTCTCGTCCGATCGGGATCAGCATTTGTGATGCGGTTTAGATGAGCCTTTCCCGGGCGCCGTGGTTATCTTGGCAACACAACTAGGAGCCACAAAATGCCTTGGCGTCAGATTGCCCTCTTTTCGCTCACGGCCGCCGCACTTGCGTCGACGGTTGCATGGAGCGCCAGCGAAGACCAGGACTGGAACCGGCCCGATCACGGGCGGCAGGAAGCCCGTACCGCAACACCCATCAAGCACCTGGTCGTGATCTACGGCGAAAACGTGTCGTTCGATCATTACTTCGCGACCTACCCGCATGCGACGAACCCGCCCGGAGAACCCGCTTTCAATGCGATGGCCGGTACGCCTGAGGTGAACGGCCTGTCGGGTGCATTGCTCACGCAGAACCCTAACTATACGAATCCGGCCAACGGCGCTGGCGCAGCCAACCCGTTCCGCCTCGATCGCACGCAGGCGGCCACGGCCGACCAGAACCATGCGTACACGGCCGAGGAGCAGGCGTACGACAACGGCGCGGCGGACCTCTTTCCGAAATACACGGGCCGCGGCACGAGCGGCGGCGCCGGCGCGTTCGGTACGACGGGCCAGGTGATGGGCTATTACGACGGCAACACGGTCACGGCGTTCTGGAATTACGCACAAAAATTCGCGATGAGCGATAACGCCTACACGTCGACCTATGGCCCGTCGACGCCAGGCGCGCTCGAAGTCGTCTCCGGACAGACCAACGGCATGAAGGTTGTCCTGACGACGAAGCAACCGTCGGTCGCTGGTTCGTACTACGTGAACGACGGCCAGGGTGGATTCACGATGATCAACGACGTCGATCCGGCCTACGATACCTGCTCGAGCACGACCGATTCCGCGCAGATGACGGGCAAGAATATCGGCGACCTGCTGAACTCGCGGGACATCTCGTGGGGCGGCTTTATGGGCGGCTTCAACCTTGCAACCGTGAACGGCAACGGAACGACGGGATGCAAGCGCAGCACGCTGTCGACGGTCGTCGGTGCCGCCACTTCCGACTACATTCCGCACCACAACTGGTTCCAGTATTACGCGTCGACGTCGAACCCGAAACATTTGCGCCCGAGTTCCGTGTGGGCCATCGGACACACCAACGAACCGAAAGGCGGAACTGTCGACCCTGCCAATCACCAGTACGATACCGACGATTTCTTCGATGCCGTACGCGCGGGCAATTTCCCGTCGGTGAGCTTCCTGAAGGCGCCGGCCTTTCAGGACGGCCACGCCGGCTACTCCAATCCGCTCGACGAGCAGGCGTTCGTCACGAAGGTTGTCAACTTCCTTCAAGAACAGCGGGATTGGCGCGACACCGCAGTCATCGTAGCCTGGGATGACTCGGACGGCTGGTACGACCACGCCTTTGCGAGCCCGACGAGCGCCTCGTTCGACCCGGTCGCCGACCAGTTGAACGCCCCCGGTATCTGCGGCTCGGGCTCAGCCCCCGATGGCTTGAACGGCAAACCTGTGAACGGCCGCTGCGGTCCGGGCACACGCATCCCGTTCGTCGTGATCTCGCCGTGGGCCAAGGAGAATCATGTCGACCATACGCTGATCGATCAGTCGTCCGTGGTGCGCTTCATCGAAGACAACTGGCTTGACGGCAAACGCATCGGCGGCGGTTCGTTCGACGCGAAGGCAGGCAGCATCATGGGCATGTTTGATTTCAACCGCCGCGGCGGTGACCGCCATGACGCCAGGCTTTTCCTCGACCCAGCCACTGGCTTGCCCGTCGATACACCTCCGCACCTCTGACGCGCAGTACACCACTCCGCGCGAAGATTACAAGCGTTGGCCACAGCCCCGCTGTTTCAGGGCTGTGGCCACTTCTCCGATAGACCGCATGTCGGCCTGCCTTCGATACGATGCACTCATCTGAACACGAGCAATCCGCAGCACGTAACCGCATCACAGCCCGAACGTTGCGCAGGCGCGTGCTCGGTTCAATGGCGACCGCAGTTGCCGTCCTTCCCGTTGGCCTTTGCGCGTGGGTACTCGCGCACGCGCAACCGGTTAAACCGGTTCAACCGCCGGCGCCTGCACACGACGACAGGATCGTCGACGCGAGCGGTGCGAATCCGCACCCCATTCACCTGCAGCGCCCACCGACGGCGCCATTGAGCGCGATGGCCCAGCTCGGCAAGCAGATCTTCTTCGATCAGACGCTGTCGGCTTCGGGCCGGCTGTCGTGTGCGTCGTGCCACAGCCCGCAGCACTCGTACGGTCCGCCGAATGCACGCCCCGTTCAGCTCGGCGGCCCAGCGATGACGCTCGAAGGCGACCGGGCGCCGCCATCGCTGATGTACCTGTACCGTCAACCGAATTTCAGCATCGGCCCCGATCAGGCAGATGCGGATACACCGGCCGATCTCACCCAGGCTGCAGCACAGGCCAGTGGTACCGTGCACGCGCAGAAAACCGCGGGCGTGGCGCCCGCCGCCCCGGCGATGGTGCCGCAAGGCGGCCTCTTCTGGGACGGTCGCGCCGATACACTGCAATCACAGGCCTTTGGCCCGTTGCTGGATCCTGCCGAGATGGCGAACGGGCGCATCGACGACGTCGCCGTCAAACTCGAGCGGGGCACCTACCGAACGCTCTTCACCCAGCTGTTCGGAGAGAACGTCTTCGAGAATCGGCGGCTTCTGCTATCCGAGGCGATGTTCGCTGTGGCGCGCTATCAGATCGAGGATCCGTCGTTTCACCCCTACACGAGCAAATACGATTACTGGCTCGAAGGGAAAGCGCGCCTCACCCTGGCTGAATTGCGCGGTCTGCATCTGTTCAACGATGCCAAAAAAGCCAACTGTGCCGGTTGCCATCTTTCGAAGCCCAGCAGCGACGGCCTGCCACCGCTGTTCACCGACGACCAGTACGAAGCGCTCGGGCCGCCGCGCAACCAGAAGCTGGCCGCGAACCGGAATCCGCACTTCTACGACATGGGCATTTGCGGCCCTTACCGCAAGGATCTTTCGGCGCAGACTCAATACTGCGGAATGTTCCTCACGCCGACGCTACGCAACGCCGCCACGCGCAGCACGTTCTTTCATAACGGCGTCTACCGGACGCTCGAGCAGGTGCTCGTGTTCTACAACCTGCGCGACGTCAACCCGGCAAAAATCTATCCGCGCGATGCCCGCGGTAACGTCAACAAATATGACGATTTACCCCGTCAATACCGTGCAAACATCGACACGAGCGACGCCCCGTTCGATCGAAAGCGCGGCGACGTGCCCGCCATGACCAAGGCAGACATCGAGGACATCATCGCATTCATGAAGACGTTAACGGATGGCTACCGCCCGGATGGCGACACTCGGTAGTGCATGTTCGCGCGCGTGGATGTGTCGTTCCGGCCATGACGTTCACGTCAAATGTCGACGCAACGGCGGAGGGCGCGTCGCAGGTCGAGGCGGCTGGTTAGCGTACGACGTCCAGCAGCGGAATGTGAAGCGATACGGCCGTACCTGTTCCGGGTGAGCTCTCGATCGAAAGCTCGGCGCCGATCAGCCGTGCGCGTTCAGTCATGCCGAGCAGACCGTAGGAGTGTCGTCGCTTCGCCGATGCTGCATTGATGTGGAAGCCACAGCCGTCGTCCCTGATCTGAAGGTCGAAAGATGCATCGCTTGCACTGAGGGTGAGCATCACATGTGACGCGCCCGAGTGCCGCGCCACGTTGGTCAGTGATTCTTGGGCAATCCGGAAAACCGCCGTCGCCTGCGAGTCCGGCAACGCCGGTTCCTCCCCGTCGGTCACGACCTGGCAGCGGATGCTATGGCGCCGGTTGAAGTCCTCTGCGAGTCATTCGAGAGCCGACAGGATGCCGAAGTTGAGTGCCGCCGGACGCAGGTAATTCACGACATTGCGTACTACCCACATCGTTTTCTCGACCAGTTCGCGCATGCTGTCGGCCTTGCCGAGCGCTTCTTCCGCTCCGGTCGAGCCGAAAAATGCCCTCAAGCGCGTTCTCGACGATGCTGCGATACAGTCTCTCGCTTTCGGTGAGGCGCATCGTCGACTCGCGAAGGTGGCTCGCCATCGCGTTCACGCGCGCAGCAAGCCGGCCGATCTCGTCATCCGATTCAACAGCGCATCGCGCATCGAGATTGCCGCCTGCGATCCTATCGACCATCTCTTCCAGACGATTGATCGGCTTGCGCACCATCCGGTTAAGCAGAAATAGCGTTGTAACATACAGCGTCGCAGTCGAGCGCGCCTTGCAGCGCGCCCACTCCGCCAACCAGCACCCGGGCGCCGCGCTCATTGACGGCGCTCAGCGCACCCAGCGTCATTGAATCGTCCGCAGCCCATAGCAGATTCGCATCGGGATAGCGGGCAAGCAGCACACGCGTCTTCTCCTCGCTGTCCGCATAGCTCCAATCGCTGAATACCAGCTGGCAGGTTCGTGCATCCGGCACGCGGGACAGGTAAGCATCGACGCCGGCGGCACGTTCCAGTGAAACAGGCGTGTTGGCGTCGCCTGTAATGCCGATCACCCTGGGGCCATCGCCGCCAGGACGTTGACAGAGATATTCCATCAAACGGTAAGCGCCACGCGTCGCGTTGGACGTGACCGTTCCGATCCAGTTTGGTATCTGCTGCCGCTCATTGCCCGCCTCCCGACGCTGCCGCGCCGTGGGGTCATTATGGATGACCATGACCTTTGCCGGCGAGTGCGCAAGCGAGCGGAGCATCTGCAGCGCGGCCATCTTTTCATTGACGATCACCATGTAGTCCGGCGCATCGATTCGACGTGCGACCTCATCGGCCTGGCGCATCATCAGCAAATGATCACGCTCGGCGTACAGCACTTCGAGTTGCATATCGAAAGTCTTCGCTGCGATCGTCATGAACTGCGACACGAGTTGCCAATGCTGGCCCGTGCCACGCTCCTTCGCCTCTCCCGGATTGAGAAAGACCACGCGGGGCGGGCGCGCCGTCGCACGCGCGAACCCCGTCGGGCACAGCAGCGCACCCAGCGAGCACGCAAGCACTGCCTCTCTGCGATTCATATGACGATTTCGCTTACGATGTGCTCGAACATGGATAGGTGGCCGCGATGTCGGGGACCTTCGTGAGCGCGACAGCTTACCGGAGCGAACGGCTACCCCGGTAAGGCCAATCAGTTTAAATCGGCGCCTTGCGCCGTCAAAATAGCGCGCTCCGCTGACCAGTGTGCATCGCTAACAGGCAATCCGGTATTTCCCGATCTGCAGTCACGTCACGCGTTCAAGAGCATATGCATGCGTCGTTTTCGCAACACGTACGGAAAGTCACACAGATGCTGCCGATATTTTTGATAGCCTAGCTTTGTGCGCGATCGAACCGGAGCGTTGTACGACAACGCTGGCGTCTTTCGACATAGCACAAGAGCATCAGCAATCTGGAGGGCTTCATCATGCTGCGATGGTTGACCCACTGGGCATCACATCACGCCCCTGCTCCCGAAAAACATGCTGAACGCGCGCTGGGCGAACTACGCATGGAATTATTTCAGGCCGAGCAGCGTGTCCTCGACGCTCAAATGCATGCGGACTACTACCGCACACGCATAGCCTTCTGCGAAGAAGTTTTGAAGAAAGGCATCGAGCAGGTGTCCGACGACCGCAAGGGGCAGCATGAGATCTCGCCGCCGTTGCGGCCAGGATTGAAGCTCACGGCAGCCCAATAAGCCAGGCCGAAGGCGCGCGGGCGACGAGCCGCGCGCCGCTCAGAGCATCGAGCGCCGGCAGGTAAGGCAAGGTCCTGCTCTTCATGGCTAAAGCATGACGGGGACGCTCGGTCATTGTCGCGCGCCGGGTACAGGTTCACGCCGCTTCAGTCGAGAAGGGCGGGGTTATCGATCGCGCCCGTCAGCAATTCGAGGAACGCCTGCACCGCTTGCGGCAGTGTGCGGCCGGCCATCGTCTGGATCTGGAGCGTGCGCTGGTGCAACTCGGGATTGCTGATCGGCACAGCCGCGAGCCCATCCACATCCAGCCGGCTGCGCACGGTCAGGAATCCTGTCAGCGTGACGGCATCGGTTTGCAAGACGAAGCTTTGCAGAGCCGCATGATAGTTGCTGACGAACACCGGCTCGAACACCAGACCTTCAAGACTGCACGAAATGTCGAATAGCTGGCGGATCGTCACGCCCTGATGGTCGATCGCAAGCGGCCACGGCATCAGGTCCGCGAGCGAGACGGACTCGCGCGCCGCGAGCGGATGATCGCGCCTGACCAGTGCAAAGATCGGCGCGCGCTGCGAGTACAGCACATTGATGTCCTTCTCGGGTGCAATGCTGAAACATACGGCGATATCGGCAGTGCCCTCGCGGACGCGCTGCGTCGCAACTGACGGCGCGGACACGTCGAGCTGGAAATGCGTAGCCGGGTGCGTCTTCAGAAAGCGCGCGAAAACCTGTGGCAGAAAATGAGCGGCAACACCCTCCGAACTCGCCACGCGAATCGTCGCGCGGCCACCGTTACTCAGCCCGCGAATCTCCTCGGTCACCCGCTCCGTGTCCAGCAGACTGCGCCGCGCATGCTCGGCCAGCAAACGCCCTGCATCGCTCAATACCATCCCGCGCGGCCGCCTTTCGAAAAGCGCCGCGCCGACTTCCTCCTCCAGCTTCGCAATCTGCCTGCTCAGCGCTGACACGGCAACGTACAAGCGCTCCGATGCCTTGCTCAGCGAGCCGCTGCGTGCCACTTCCAGAAAATAACGCAGTGCAGTGTTGTCCATATCGGTCAGGCTGTTTCGCTTTGCCGTTTCGGCAACGATATCTGCCAAATATTGTAATTGTCCACAAATATCGTCCGCGCCAAGATCGCGTCATCGCTTCGCATCAAGCGCTCGCGCGCGCGCCGCGCTACACCGGAGACCAACGTTGACACGTGACACGGCTATTCAATACGCGACGGATCAGTTCGATTCCGGCCGTTTTCTCGAAGACCCTCCAGCGCCGCACCGTCGACAATCCCGCGGCGGGCGCTGGGCCATTTCTGATCGCGCGCCGACACAAGGGCGACGCGCTGCCGACCATGCTTACTTATGGCCACGGCGACAACAGCGCATCACGACTTCCACGAACCGTCGCCAAAGGACACCGTCATGAGCATTGATTCCGCCGCCGCGGCTGGTACGGTCGCCAAGCCCGTGTCGCACGCCAGCGTATCTCGTCTGATCCTCGCGACTTCCATCGGCAACGCGCTCGAGTTCTACGACCTGATCGTGTACGGCTACTTCGCCACCACGCTGTCGCGGATATTCTTTCCGGTCGATGACAGGACCGTATCGCTTCTGCTGACACTCGGCACGTTCGCGTTGTCTTATCTGGCGCGTCCGCTCGGCGCGCTGGCACTCGGCTCGTTTAGCGACCGCAAGGGCCGCAAAGCGTCGCTCACGCTGTCCATTGCGATGATGACGCTCGGCACAGGCATGGTCGCGTTGATGCCCTCCTATGCAACGATCGGCCTGCTTGCGCCAATCGGTATTTTCGCTTCGCGCCTGTTGCAGGGCTTCTCGGCCGGTGGCGAGTTCGGCAGTTCCACGGCGTTTCTGATCGAGCATGCACCGGCACGTAAAGGCTTCATGGCAAGCTGGCAGTTCTCGAGCCAGGGTGCGAGTACGCTGCTCGCTTCCGCGTTCGGCGCGGTGCTGACCGGTGTGCTGACGCAACCTCAGCTCGAAGGCTGGGGATGGCGCATTCCTTTTCTGTTCGGCATGCTGATCGGGCCGGTTGGCTTGTATATCCGCCGCCGCATCGACGAATCACCGGAGTTCGAGCGTGCGGAGAAGTCCGCATCGCCGGTGCGGGAGTTGCTCGCAACGCAGAAGGAGCGCGTACTCGTGTCGATCGGCTCGCTCGTGCTCACGACTACGGCCAACTACATGCTCCTGTACATGCCGACGTATGCGTCGCGGCAACTCGGTCTCGCGCCGTCGTCCGGCTTCATTGCAACGCTGCTGGCCGGTTTCATCATGATGGTACTGACGCCCATCGTAGGCCACTGGTCCGACAAGGTCGGCCGCACCCGCATCATGCTGGGCGCCGGCATCCTGTTCTTCGCGACAGTCTATCCGGCGTTCATGCTCATGAACGCGCACCCGTCGCTTGCGACGCTGCTTGCCGCGGTCGTTTGGGTCGCCATATTGAAGGCTACGTACTTCGCGCCTATCCCCGCACTGATGTCGGAACTCTTCCCGACCCGCACGCGCACGACCGGCATGGCGCTCGGCTACAACATCGGCACCACCGTGTTCGGCGGCTTCACGCCGCTGGCAGTGGCCGCTCTGATCGCGGCAACCGGCAACAACCTCGCGCCCGGCCTCTATCTGATGCTCGCGGCCGTCATCAGCCTTTTCACTCTGGTATGGGCACGTGCGCGCCTGAATGCGCGCTAGGGCGGATGAACTCGTCGAACCGACAGGACTTTATCTATGCAAGACGATTTGCAACAGGCAGTGCAGTTCGCGGTGGATCATGAGTCGCTTTGGGATCGCCACGTCGATGGCGCGTGGGGTGTGCATGTGAATGACCCGCCACCCTGGAACCGGCTGCTCGGACCGGTACATGACCGCGGTCCCGCATCCGGCACGATCGCGATCGACGGCCGCGTGCTGACCTCATGGGGCGAACCCGACCGTGCCGATCTGACCTTCAGCGTCGCCAAGATGTACCTCGCATTGCTCGCCGGCGTCGCCCACGATCGCGGGCTGCTGCCGGATGTCGACGAACCGGTGCACGTCCGGGTGCCCGGCACGGGCTTCGACGACAAACACAACGCCGACGTGACATGGGCGCAACTGCTTCAACAGACGAGCGAATGGCAAGGCACCTATTTCGGCCTGTCGGATCAGGCCGACCACTATCGGGCCGTCAACTTCGCCGCGCCGCCGGATGGCAAAAAGGGCGACCTGCGTCCGTTGCAACGCCCCGGCACGTACTGGGAATACAACGATGTACGTATCAACCAGTTTTCGCTGGCGCTGCTGCACCTGTTCCGGCAACCGCTGCCTGAGGTGTTCCGCGAAGCGATCATGCGCCCTGCCGGGGCGAGCGAAAACTGGCAATGGGTCGGCTATGACAACGCATGGGTCGAGATCGACGGGCGACGCATGCAGTCTGTTCCGGGCGGCACGCACTGGGGCGGCGGCATGTCGGTCAGCGCGAATGATCAGCTCAA
Source organism: Paraburkholderia sp. BL10I2N1 (assembly GCF_004361815.1). NCBI lineage: Bacteria > Pseudomonadati > Pseudomonadota > Betaproteobacteria > Burkholderiales > Burkholderiaceae > Paraburkholderia > Paraburkholderia sp. BL10I2N1. Next base: position 1,762,342 of record NZ_SNWA01000002.1, read on the forward strand.
GGTGGCGCAGATGCTGCTGAACGAGGGCGTCGTCGACGGGCGGCGGATTCTCTCCAGTGAGTGGATCGCGCGCATGCGTACGCCGTGCGCGCTCGCGCCGTTCTACGGCTATCTCGTGTGGCTCAATACTGACCGCAAGATTTTCCCGAGTGTGCCCGCGTCGAGTTATTTCGGCGTCGGTGCTGGCAGTTCCTTTACCTGGATAGAGCCGGATCGCCGGATGACGGTTATCGTTCGCTGGTTGAATCCGGCCGCCGCTGACGAACTCTTTGGGCGGATCCTCAACGCAGTCGACGCGCCTGGCACCTGCTAACGAGTTGAAGTCCCATCTACAAAAAGCCGTTTCGCGCGGCGCAGCCCTGGGGATAGACGGAAGCCGACCGCGGATGCATCGCGCATAGTCGGCTACGGATGCATCGCGCATAGTCGGCTACCTCGCAAAGTCGCTCCATCCAGTCGCACACTTTCTCTGCCGCCCCGGTGCCGCAGCCTTCGCGCCGGTAGGCACGATTCCTTCTTTGCCGGGCGCACTGTGCCACAGTTGCATCGCCAACGTGAGACCGCGCTCGGCAAGATCCAGCGACCAGATTGCGAGCGCGTGATTGAAGAGGTGCAGCGAAATATAGAACAGCAACACGAGGCCGGATCCACCCTGCAAACGCCGCAGAATCGGCTGCATCTCAATTCCGACTGGATGCCGGTTGCGCAATAGCCTGTTTAGCCACGACGACGCCAACCGTATGCGGGCTGACAGGGCAGAAATATTCCTTTACCGTCGCAGCACACAGGGCATCCGCAAATCGCTGGAGCGCTGATAGTGAGCAGCAAACGCTCTGGTATTCCTCACGACCAATTCTGCCGTCAAGGATGACCGCCATGCCCGATTCGCGAGCCAACTCGATCACGTTCATTTTGGACCTCCCGATTTTGTCTCGTCTCACCGTGCAAGACCGTCAGTCGCGAGCGTTTATTCCAGCCGGATGTGAGGCCTGCTCTGCGGTATGACCGCCCGCGGCGCGGAGCACCCGGTGTTGGCGACCCTGAACACCGAAACCGACAGTTCCGGCACGATAATTTTCCGGTGATCTCCATGTGAGGGGAACACGAGCCGCCTGGCCGGCAGACTTCACACGCGATGCCGGAAAAGGTCATTGAGTTGTGCGCCGGATGCCGCCCCGGAAAAGCCATCGAAGCGGCCGTCTGCCAGTGCCTCTGCAGCGCGCATGAATCCGCCCCACGCGGCGCGCGCAAGTGCACCGCCGACGCTGATGCGCCGCACGCCGAGCGCGGCCACGTCCTGCCGCGTGAGGCCGGAGGTAGAGCCGATCAGCAGATTCACGGGCTTCGGCGCCACTGCGGCGACGACTGCCTCGATCTGCTCGCGCGTGTCGATACCCGGTGCGTAGAGGCAATCCGCACCGGCTGCGGCGTACGCCTTCAGACGTGCGATCGTGTCGTCGAGATCCGGCACGCCGGCGAAGAAGTTCTCCGCGCGCCCGATCAGCAACGTATCGCCGCCTGCCTCGTCGATGGCGCGGCGTGCGGCCCTGATCCGCTCCACGGCGACGTCGATGGTGAAGAGCGGGTTATCGGAGTCGCCAGTCGAATCTTCGATCGACAGGCCGGCGACGCCGGTATCGACGGCCAGTCTGACGCTTTCCGCGACGCCGTCTGGATCGGTCCCGAAGCCGTTCTCGAAATCCGCGTTGACGGGCAGGTCAGTTGCTTCGACTATGGACCGCAGATGCGAGAGGATCGCTTCGCGGGGCAACGTATTGTCGGCGTGTCCGACGGACCAGGCGAATCCGGAACTGGTCGTGGCCAGTGCCTTGAAGCCCAGATTCTGCAGATAACGAGCGCTACCGATATCCCAAGGGTTGGGCAGCACGAAGCATCCGGAAGCGTGCAGCTCACGAAAGGCAGCGCGTTTTTCGGCGATGGTGCGGGGCATGGCGAGTCTCCTGGAAGGCGTCTACGACGGGGAAGTCGATCTCGGTATCGAACGCATCGTTGACGAAGTTCGTCAGCGTGAACCGGGCGCTCAGGCGCGATGATCGCATCGGTGAACCCAGCGGCGCAAACCGTCGCCGGATCGGCCCCGGATACTTTGCCACGGGCTTGCATGGGTGTGGTCAAGACGCTGCAACGAAGCGCCCGAAAATCGGCCGCTGTGATTAGCGGTTGCGCAGCGGGCCTCAGCCCAGGAGAGCCCACACATGCATCATGCTGGACACTATAAGGCGCTAGCTGATGCGGCGGGGACGTGCGTCTCGAAGGGGCAAGTCTGTGTGACCCATTGCCTCGACCTTCTGGCAACCGGCGACAAGGAAATGGCCGCATGCTCCCAGAGCGTCGTGCAAATGCTTGCTCTTGTCACTGCGGTACAAGCGCTCGCCAACCAGGACTCCCACTACCTTCCGGGTCTCGCGAAGGTCGCGTTGGATGCGTGCAATGATTGCGCGGAGGAGTGACGCGAGACCCTGCCCTTCGGAGGGCAGGGCGGCAGGAAAAGGATCGAGGCTCATGGGATTCCTAGGTGCCGACCGTACCGCCGAGCTTCACGCACGTACCCTTCGGCACGATCTTGAAATCGCCTTTGTCATTGTCAACCTTCGCTTCGCCGGCGCAGCCATGCACGCCGGTCTTGCTCCCGCAATCGTTCTGACCGGCCTTCGCGATGCCGTAGCACTGCACCATGTCCTCGGCGTGCGCGAGACTCATTCCTGCGACGCCGAGACCGGCGAGGGCTGCGGCAACGAGGGCTTGGTGGGCGAGAGTTGATTTCATCCTGGTTCTCCTGGATCTGTCCCATTGGATGGGGTGGGATGCGCGTATCCTGCGCGCTATTCGGGGTGCCGTCAGGAAACACCCATCTGACGAGCCTCGTTCTCAAAACCATTGATATGGGCCTGATCCGTTCCCGCGCCAGGAAACATCACGAGGCCAACGGGAGCAACACGCCGCGGCCCGTGCTCGACTTCGGCGAACCCGCCGGAACAAGCGGCTAGTTGGAGGCGACCAGCTCGTGGTATGCATTCAACAGCTCGTCCGGCGTCGCGAAGCCATCAATGCGCAGCCATGGCTTGCCCGGCGCAGCGCGGACGAATGCGACCGGCGTGTGATTCATCTTGTCGCCCCGGTAGACGTTGAAGGCCTTCTGGGTCGCGATGCTCGTGGCCACCGTCCCGGTGTAGTACTGCCACTCCGGACCGGCGCTGAACCGGGTCGCGTACGCCCTGAGTCGCGCAGGCGTGTCCTCCTCGGGATCGATCGAGATCGACACCAGGTGGACCTTGTCCCGATCGCCGCCCAGCAGGCCTTGAAATTGCTCGAACGTCTGGCTGACCATCGGGCAGATGCCCGTGCACGTGGTGTAGATGAAGGTCAGGACGACGGGACGGCCGTCGTTCAGCTCATTGATCAGCGAGACCGTCTCGCCGTCGTCCCGGATCAACGAAACGGGCGGTAACGTGTAGCGGACTGTCGAACGCATGGTGCCCGACATCTTGTGGTGATTGTCGTGCGGGTCGACGCCGTTTGCGCCAGCGGGGCTATCCATGGCCTCGGCGGCATCAGCGGCATACGCACGCACCGCGGTGGGCCCGACGGTTCCGGCGCCTGTCACGACGCAGGCGCCGATCAGCAATTTGATGAACGTTCTCATTGCGGTCTCCGGTCACGGCGGCGAAAGGGCGAGCCGGACATCTGTCGAACCCGAGCGTGATCACATGAGACGCACCGCCGCCACACCCCTTCAGTCTTGCGAATTCGCGCTTGTCCGTCATTGGAGAGAGACACCCAATGCGGGGTAGGGAGTGTCCGCTGCCTGCAACCGGCGCGCATCGCCTCAGGGAACCCCTTGTGGTCTGACAACGGCCATCAAATCGTCCATTTGAGAGAGCCAATCGGCAGGCTCATTCGCTGACAAGGAAAACTGTGAGTGCTACTGTGCACGGGGTATGCGCGAGCATCCGCGCCATGGCACGCCACGTTGGCGTGAAGTTGACTCGTCCCATCAATTCGATCCAGCGGGGGTATCGAACTTGCCGAGCACGTTTTTGCACATGTCGCGCACGCCCACGTCCGTGCCCTCGATCGAAGGATTTGCAGACCGGTACTGTACCACCTGCCCATCTCTGATAAACACACCAGTCAAATGGCTCTCTGTAAGGCCGCCCAGGCTGTTCCTGGCAGTCACGGTCAGGCACACCACATAACCGAAGTACGGGTAGAAGCTCAACCCGCCCCACGCCTTCTGCGGCGTGCTCAGGTACTGCACCTGTACGCTCGCTGGGTCCTTGAACCGTGCCTCGTGATATTTATCGATGATTGTCTTGTAGTCGCTCGGGTAGGGGCCATAGTCGGCCGCTCGCATGACGTCCGCGCTGGGCGAAAGGCGGCCGACGCACGCTGACAGCGCGCCGTTCACTGTGACAAACAATACCGCTATCAATGCCTTGCGCATGCCGCTGCCCCTTTCGCACGCCCGAGTTCTCAAACTAGGTCGGGAAAAGGAGGATGTAAATGTCTTTCTGGCCTTGGCTGATCACCCATCGAGCTGAGCTACCGCGCTAACCGTTCCCGAAGAAAGTCGATGAAACGCTGGGTCTTCGCTGGCAGCAGACGGGTTTCGGTGATGGCATGGACAGGCGTCGGCCTGCCGTGCCAGCTGGGCATGATCCGGCGCAACTTCCCTTCTGCAACCTCGTCGGCGACGATTTCGTCCGGCATCAAGACGATACCCATATTGTGCGTTGCCAGTCGACGGATCATGCCGACGCTGTTGAGCGCAAATCGCCCGCCTACCGATATCGTCTCAGTTCGCTTTCCGTCATGCAAAGTCCACGAACCGGCCTTCAGGATACTCAGGCACTCGTGCTGTTCCAGATCGGCCGGCTCGCCCGGCTCACCCGACTGTTCAAGATAGCCGGGTGCCGCGTAGAGGTGAGGGGTAAGTAAGGCGAGCGTGCGCGCGATCAGTTGAGAGTCTTCGGACTCCCCCATGCGGATTGCGACATCGTAGGGTTCGCTGACGAGATCGACCCGGCGCGGGGTGAGGTCGAAATCGAATGTGATGCCAGGATATAGCCTCGCGAACTCAACAATCAACGGCGTCAGATAGGTCACTGCGAAATCCACCGGCAGTGAGGCGCGTAATACGCCGCTGGGCTGAGCGAGCATCTCTCCGAGTTGTTCGTGTGCAAGCCGGGCTTCATCGACGATGCGCTTGCACCGCTCGAAATAAATCTGGCCGGCCTCGGTCAGTTCGATCTTGCGCGTCGTGCGGTGAAGCAGGCGCAGGCCGATCGCCTGCTCTAGCGTGCTGATCCGTCGCGATAGCGTCGAGTTCGGCATTCCCATTGCCACCGCAGCATGGCGAAAGCCCTTTGCCTTGACGACTTCGACGAACAAAGCCATGTCGTTCAGCAGTTCCATACTCATTGCTCCATAAACGGATCAAAGTTTTCCAAATTACCATATTTATCCCGCATGAGAAACAGTCGACAATTACCTCATTGAACACCGGGAAACTCATCATGAAGCGGGACAAGACTTGGGATTGGCAACGTCGTGACACAGTGGCTCTGGATGTCAATGGCAAACAGGTCGCCGTGATCGGCGGCACCGGCGGTATCGGGCGCGCCCTCAGCCGCCGCCTCGCGTCGCTCGGCGCGGATGTCATCGTCGTGGGACAGACCTTCCGCGATGCAGGTGTATCCGGGCTCAAGTTCATCCAGGTGGATCTGAGCTCGATGACGGAAGCTAAGCGCGTAGCAGCGGAACTGTCGGCGGAAACGCTGGACATGGTGATTTTCACCACTGGCATCTTCGCCGCGCCGCAGCGCCAGGAAACCGCGGAAGGCATCGAGCGCGACCTGGCCGTCAGCTACCTGAACCGGCTGGTCATCCTGCGTAGCGTCGCGCCGAGACTGGGTACGCAGAGGTCCACGTCGTCCATGAAGCCGCGAGTGTTCCTCATGGGTTATCCGGGTAGTGGCCAGATCGGCACACCGGACGACCTCAATGCCGAGAAGTCCTACAAGGCAATGGCGGCCCACATGAATACCGTTGCCGGCAACGAAATGCTCGTGCTTGACGCAGCAAAGCGGTATCCGAATGCGACGTTTTTCGGGCTGAATCCGGGCCTCGTCAAGACCGACATCCGCGACAACTTCCTTGGCAAGGGCTCGCTGAAATCGCGCGTGATGGAGACGTTGATCGGGCTGCTTACGCCGACGGCCGACGCCTACGCGGAGCGCATCACATCCTTGCTTCTCTCGCCCGACATCGAGAGCCATAGCGGCGCAATGTTCAACAGCAAGGGCCAAGCCATCCTGCAGTCGGCAGGGCTGACCGACCGGCACATCCGGAGGTTCATGTCTGCGTCCGAAGCGTTAGTGGCGCGGACAGGTGTTCAGGGCGCGGCAGTGCAAACGAGCGAGCCACTGTTTCTTCCATTTACCACATTCGAGGATTGCATCATGAGCAAACTATTCGATCCAGTACGCGTCGGTCGTTACACCCTGCAAAATCGCCTGGTGATGGCGCCGATGACCCGGTCGCGCGCCCAGTTCGATGGCGCACCGGGCGAACTGGCCGCAGAGTATTACGCCCAACGCGCCAGCGTCGGCTTGATCGTCACAGAGGGCACGCAGCCATCGGCCGATGGCCAGGGCTACCTGACCACGCCGGGCATCTACACCGATGCGCATGTCGCTGCCTGGAAGAAGACCACTGACGCTGTGCATGCAAAGGGCGGTCACCTCTTCATCCAGCTGATGCACGCCGGGCGCATGTCCCATCCGGACAACACGCCGCACCACCGCCAGGGCGTCGCGCCTTCGGCCATCGCGCCGGGCACGCAGATGTTCACGGCCAATGGGATGCTGGACATCCCCGTGCCGCGCGCCCTGAGTGCCGAGGAAGTGCGCCGGACCGTCCAGGATTTTCGCGACGCCGCCCGCCGTGCGATCGAGGCCGGTGCTGACGGCATCGAAATTCACGGCGCGAACGCCTACCTGATCCAGCAGTTCTTCGCGCCGAGCGCCAACACGCGCACCGATGAGTATGGCGGCACCATCGAGAATCGTGCGCGCTTCGCCATCGAAACCGCCGCCGCGATCGCCGAGGAAATCGGCGCCGACAGGACAGCAATCCGCCTGTCGCCCGGCACGACGCTGTGGGGCATTGACGAAGGCGCCGAAGGGCCGGACCTGTATCGCTACCTGGTCGCCAAACTCGACAAGCTGGGGCTGGCCTATCTGCACATCATGGACCAGGGGAACGAGTCGCTGCTCGCCGATATTCGCAAGCTTTGGACCGGCACGCTGATCGTGAACCGGCCAGGCCGCCCGCGCGAGCAGGTCGGAGCGGACGTTGGCTCGGGCGTGGCCGACCTGGAAGCTTACGGCCAGATGGTTCTTGCGAGCCCGGATTTTGTCGAGCGGCTGAAGACCAACGCGCCGATGAACGAGGCCAATCGCAATGGCTTCTTCGGTGGTACGGCTGCGGGTTACACCGACTATCCGACCCTGAGCGAAGCTCAGTCCGCCTGAGGTCGTCATCATGTCCGTCATTGCCACACTTCAGCGCGCGAACCGCGGCAGCCACTTCCGCGCTTATGGCCTGCGCGGCATGGCGACACTGATCGCCCCTTTATCGGGGTCGATCATGCGTGGATGAGCGCGCCGACCTTTCCGCCGCACCCGCACGCTGCGCTCGTTCGCCAGCACATCAGAGCCGATACGTTGCATAGCGCCGTTCGACATTCTCCAGCACTTGCGCCCAGTCGCGGCTGCGCTCGTCGCTGCGCCGCTCTTGATTCTCGCTGTAGTCCCGAATTCTTGAAGTCACCGATACATTGATGATCCCTTGGTCGACGCTTCCGGAACTCACGACGAAAAGCCGCGCCTGGGCCCGCCGCTCCTTGACCGCGTCGTAGCCCTCGACCCCGGCAACCACAAGATGCTTGATGCCATCGGTGATCTTGGCGAGCGCGTCGCCCGCCGAGCCAACCGCTTCGACCAGATCCTTGAACGGCTTGATCTCCATCGCAGTCTCCTCGTTCTTGCTCTTCTGCAGCCGCCCGCCGCGCGGCCCCTCCACGAACGATAGGACGGTCGCGAGCGCCTTCAAGGAGAGGGGGAATTTTCCGTGGCTAGAATCCTTTACCCTGGTGAATCGCGGACCATATGGTCCCCGGCTCGCCCATACTAGTCCATTGAACCGGATGAATTGCACCGGATGCGTCGAGTTGGATCGGAATACTTCCATTTCAATGGGGCAGCCTGTTTGTTGTATTGGCGGATGTAGCGCATGAGCTTTTTGTCGAGATCTCTGGTGCTGTTGAATACCCCACGCGTGATGACGTCGCGCTGGATGCGGGCAAACCAGTTCTCGACCTGATTCAGCCATGACGAATACGTGGGGGTGTAATGGATCGAGACGTTCGTATGATCAGCCAGAAAGGTTTCAACGGCGTCGGTTTTGTGGCTGCTCACGTTGTCGCAGATCACGTGAATCTCCTGTCCGGCTGGTTGTGCCGCTACCACCTCGGTGAGGAACGCGACGAACTGGGCACTGGTATGGCGTGGGGCAGTCTTGCCCAGCACTTCGCCAGTGGCCACATTCAACGCCGCAAACAGGCTCAGGGTGCCATTGCGTTTGTATTCGAAGCCATGACTCTCGGCGCGCCCGGGCGAGAGCGGCAACATGCGATCTTTGCGATCAAGCGCCTGAATGGCCGTTTTCTCGTCCACGCAGAACACCACCGCATGCAACGGCGGGTTCAGGTACAGGCCGATCACATCGGCAGCCTTGGCCTCAAAGTCGGGATCGTTGGACACCATGTGGGTATCGAGACGATGCGGCCGGATGTCGTGCTTGCGCCAGATACGTTGTACCGTCATGAAAGGCACGCCCAGTTGCGCGGCCAGTCTGCGGCTGCTCCAGTGCGTCGAGCCGTCGGCCGGTTTGCGTCGCAGCGTATAGTCGAGCACTCTCGCCTCAAGACGCGCCAGATCCCGGCGCGGCGCACGACCTGGGTGCCTGCCGCACAGGCCCGCCAGACGCTCACTGGCGAAGCGGGTTTGCCATGTCGAGATGAAACGCGAATCGCATCGCAACTCATTCATGATCGACCCGCGCGAGGCCCCTTCGTCGAGCAGCAGGATCAGCCGCGCTCGCCTCACCTGGCCAACGGCCATCGTTCGGCTGCGCTGCATCGACAGCAGTTCTTCCCGCTCGACTTCACTCAGATTCATTTTGTTCATGCACCTTTAGATCGGTGCAATTTCATTGGTTCAATGGACTAGGTGCTGTTGCTCCGCCGAAGCTGTTACCTTTGCAGGACGCCAGGGTAGACGCTTCCTGGAATGTTCAAACCCACGTCATCGGCCATGAGATCGGCTTTTCGGCAGATATTGTGGGTATGGTCGGTCTTTAGATCGGCTTCGAAAAACGGTCTTCCCTACACTTTATAAGTATCCGGTCCCCTAGCCGCCACCAGGCGCCCTCGTGGGTGTTTTTGACCGTTTGTCACACATACGTGATCACCGCGGGGGGGCCCGGCACCACATTAAAGCTGTTGGTGTTATAGGCGATGGCACCTTGCATCTGCAACTGCGCGACGACGTTGTTGTTGCCAGGACCGGTAAGCGTGAGCACGCCGTTGGCGAAGTTGGGAGGGAGGGTCACCTCGGCCTCCAGCTCGATCGAGTGGGTCGGCCCAAAATTCTTGATAGTGCCGCCGAAAGCACCGGGGCTTCGCAGCACGAGCTTGGCGTTGTTGCCGGCGAACGTGATTGTTTGACCTGATCCTACTGCCTCGAGCGATGCCACGCTGTTTGCCTGCAGCTCGATCGAGCCTTGATCGTCAAGAAGCGTACCGAAACACCGCAGATCGCCGCCCGCAGCGACCGTGATCGTGCCGGCATTGTCGATATCACCGATAAGGTTCAGTTGCTGGTGAGCGGTTATCGCCCCGAGGTCGTTGATGTTGAATCCCGCGGAAGCGATCACCGTCCCGTGTCCGCTCAGTGTCGCGCCCGTGTAGACGCCCAACGCAGTTGTCTCGATCTGCCCGTCGGCCAGCGATAGCGCTCCGTTAACGTTAATTGCAATACCCGCCGAAACGAAGCCATGCTCCGCGACCGTAAGCGAGCCAACTCCCATATGCCCGACTTCCAGGGAGTTATCGACGATGAGACGCGCGTCGCTTCCTTTGACCGTCACCGAGCCCTTGCCCTGGTCGCCCTGTCCACTGTCTGGCGCCCAGCCGATTGCCACATCCTCTGCGACGACGAGACCCCGCTCATGCACGTCAAGCTTTCCGACAGTATTACGGCCGACAATGACCTGTCCATGTACCAGCAGCGACGCGTTCGACACCTCGACCGTGCCGCTGCCGGGCTTTAGCTTGTGCCAGTGGTTCCCGATGACCAGAGCCCAAGGATATTTGATCGGGTCGCCGTTACCGACACTTACCACGGCCCCTTTCTTGATCGTCAGCACGCCGGTCCCGTCCTGTCCGACGGACATCGGCTGATTGCCACCGTCGACGACGGCATGCGCTCCCTGCACCACCAACGTGCCGTGTTTCCCGACTATATTAGCGATCGAAATCGCGTAGGTGTCTGGCGGGTTGCATCCCGAGATCACGACACGGCTGTGCTCACCGACTGTCACCATGGCGACGCCGGTAGTCGGCGGGTTGGGGCTAAAATCCACCACGATGTGAAGCTTGGGCGTCGTCAGGATGGCGCCCCGAAGCAACGTCAAATTTTCATTGACCGGGCAGCCGTACCTCGCAGTCAGGTGCCCTTCAACCCCGTTCGTGCCACCGAAGTTCAGGATTTGCGCGGTACCTGTCCCGCTTATCGGCGTAGCGGCGTTGACGATGATCGCAAGGTCACTGGGTCCTGGCGGCGCATTAGCTGCGGGATCCCAGTTGCCTGCTGTCGCGAACGCGCCCGTCCCTGCGGCTCCAGTCCAGTGATATATGGCCATGATGACCTCCGTCGTCGACTGGTCGCGTCGGCATACGAGCGCGCGTGCGTGGGCATGCGCGAGCCTCTACCGTGGGGGAATCCAGAATGGCGTGGTGCGACCGGGTGTTCGAAATATAGTTGGATATTTCCCGAATGGTCAGTATTAGATCGTGGTCAGCTCGGAGCCGGTCATTCGTCGTGGGCGACATCCGATACGAAAGATCGTTCTGGTCGATGACACGACGAACATGATCGTCGGGGGACGGGTGCCGACATTCGAATGTCCGTCTGAGAGCGCGGTCGAGCGGCCGGAGATGGCCGACTACGATCTTTCAAGCGTTGCGCACAACCAGCGCGTCGCCGGCTCTGTTTGCGACGACGGCGCGTGACTCCAGTTCGGCCATGAGGGTCATTCAAGTCTCACCGAAACGATCCACGTTGGATGTCCGGTTCCAGATTTCATTAATGGAATCTTCGCAGACGAAGTAGATGTTCATCCGCAGCCGATATCTCTTTCCGGTTATATATTTTTAGCCCAATCGGTTTCAGCTCGAATTCCGCGAACTTGAGTGGTGAACTATCGCTATTCTGAACGGCTACGTATCCATGCGCCAGATTTCTCCACGAAAACCAAGCCTGGGCGGCGAACTTGAAGCTTGATCACCTGAAATTGCTGCCTCAGCGGCACCTCACTCATGGAATGGCCGCCAACACGACAGGCGAGACCGATGCACATAGGGGCGTTGTCTATGGGGAGGCGACCGTCGAGTACTCGTGCAAAGCTTGCGAAAAAATGGCCGCAGACTAAGCGGGTCTTGCCGCGTTCACCAGTCCAGCGGTAGAAGGGTCGTGCATTCGTGTTCCAGAAGACGTTCCCGTTTGTGCGGAATTTCGATCGCTCGCCTGAATACCTCTGGTACTGACTGATCGCGCGGGGAAGATGACGTCGACGAGCCGGTCTACAAAGTAGAAAAACTTGTCGGAAGCGTAACCCGCTACAAAGGCCACGCCTAGCGGGGAGATATTCTGGCCGCCGTGGACAAGATCACTGAACAGGCCTATCGCTATACCGACGATAATGGCACAGGTCACATGAGAGCGATTGGCCACCTTTGAATATTCCGGATGAAACCGGCTTGTCTCGCACTCAATCTTTATTTTCCGAAGAATGGCGGCGCATGCGCCCAACCAGGCATACAGCACCGGCAGCACAAAACCCGTTATCGCACCGACAAATGAAAGGATGATCTCTCGCCCGTACAGCGCCATTGCGCGGATGTCCTGATACGCTGCTATTTTGACGAATCCATCCGCAATCACGCTTTCTGGGCGAACGGCGTTGCCGCTTGCGTCTGCCATTTCGGATGTGGCTTGTAGCATCGGGACTTTGATCTCCAGGCTGTCGCGGATTCTGGCTTGATCGCAGATCCAATCCGTAACAGCAGGAGCAGATGCCGCGATTCCGGCTGCCATTGCGGGCTTGCTCGAAGCCTCGGCGCAGTCTGGGTCACGGTCTGTATAGCGATTGGTGACGGACACGTTGAGGAGTCTTCCAATTACCCGTATGCGATGTACGTCGTTGAACAGTTGTCTGTTGTTGGTTGCGAACTTTTGAAGGCTTTCCTTGATCTGTAGGGCTGGCTGGGAGTTACTGAGCGCCTGGAGATCGTTACCTGCCTTCTCTCTGGCGTCAATCACTTCTGGGGTGTCGTTTTGCAACTGATAGTGTTGACTGTAAGAAGACGCCAGCAGTGCACGAAGTTCCCGTTCGCTCTTTTGTTTGGCTCGTAAAATATCGTCCCCGTGACTGACGAGCTGGTTATGCAAGGACATCGCACCCGCATCATTTTGTCGAATAGTCTGCTCTACGTCCTCGGAAATCTGGTTAACCGTAAAGAGAAGACACGAGAGAGAAACGACCGCGAATGTGAGAACAACTGCGGATGAGGTATAGATCCTGATGGCCCGTCGTGCACCGCGTCGGGCTTCCGCGCCGGCGGTCTCCGCGACAACGGGTATAGCGCGATGCGCGAGCCGATCCAGTGCAGAGTAGAAGGCAGATTCGATGGCAGAATCCCACGCTCGATTCGTCTGCGCCGTCCGCGCCTGTGACAAGGCCTGGATGTCGCCTGGTGCCACGTCGTTTCCCGAAAATGCTGCATACGACACCAGTTCTTCAGCGCGTCGCAGATCCTCGGCAACTTGAGAGTTTGGGTAATGGACGAGCTTCGCCAGACGGGTGGCGACATTGTAAAGGGCGGCCTCGAGCGCCTCTGAGCCGCTGAAATGCCACAACGCATGGCGGGCACGTCGCACTGTTGACAGATCGTCAGCATTGACGTCGATGCCGTTATCCATGGCGTACGAGATCATCTTTTCGGCATCGGCGATCCTTTTTGCCAGTCTCCGCCGAAACATCCAGCACTCTCGTGTTCCGGTGGCCTGGCTTTTGAGCAAGTCTTCGTCTCTTTGCTGGTAGCTCATCATCGCCTCCTTCGAATTCGACACCTAGGCCGGATAGAACTGAAAGGACCGTAGTCGCGGAGCACGCAATTGTCCACGACATCCGCCAGCTTTTGGAGCAGATGCCGGCCGGAATCCTCTTGCTTCCGCGATGCTCAGGCGCCAGACTGCGCGTCTTCGTCTTATGAAAGACGGTTGCATGTTCGGCGGATTCAAAACGCGGGAGTCTTTTACATGCACGCGTCGCTTTAGTCGCCTGTCGATGATCGTGACCTGTTTTGAAAAGACTGCCCGCAACGGCCGGGCACCTGGCAGCCGCCCCGACTGCTCGAACGACAGTTGCATCGTGATAGCGCCTGGCCGGTTGGCTCGTGAGCGGCTTTCAGAGCACCAGGTACCACGCCTCCCCCCGGGTTTCCATTTACTTGACATCTAAACTATCTAGGACTAAATTAAATCCCGTAAACCACGTAAGGAGCGGGTATGCGCATCGTCTGTATCGGGGGAGGCCCCGCCGGTTTGTACTTCGGCCTGTTGATGAAGGGACGGAACCCGGAGAACGAAGTCACCGTAATCGAACGCAACCGCCCTTACGACACGTTCGGCTGGGGCGTCGTGTTCTCGGACCAGACGCTCGGCAACCTGCGTGCAGCCGATGCGCCCAGCGCCGACATGATCCTCGACGCCTTCAATCACTGGGACGACATCGAGATCAACTTCCGCGGCGAGAAGGTCCGTTCGTCGGGCCACGGCTTCTGCGGAATCGGACGCAAGCGTCTGCTTAACATCCTGCAGGCGCGCTGCGAGGAACTGGGCGTCAAGCTGGTCTTCGAAACCCAGGTCACGGATGACGACCTTTACGACGCCGACCTGATCGTCGCCTCCGACGGCCTGAACAGCGCGATCCGCCAGAAGTATGAGGCGACCTACCAGCCCGACATCGACGTGCGCCATTGCCGCTTCGTCTGGCTCGGCACGAAGAAGCTCTTCGACGCCTTCACATTCGCGTTCGAAGAAACCGAATGGGGCTGGTTCCAGGCCCACGCGTACCGCTTCGACGACAGCACATCGACCTTCATCGTGGAAACGCCCGAGCACGTCTGGCGCGCCGCCGGTCTCGACGAAATGAGCAAGGAAGACAGCATCGCGTTCTGCGAGCGCCTTTTTGCCAAATACCTCGACGGCAATGCGCTGCTCTCCAATGCAAGCCATCTGCGCGGCTCGTCGCAATGGATCCGCTTCCCGCGCGTCGTCAACAAGGAATGGGTGCACTGGAAACCGCGCGCCGGCGGCGGCAAAACGCCGGTTGTCCTGATGGGCGACGCCGCCCATACCGCGCATTTCTCAATCGGCTCCGGCACCAAGCTCGCACTTGAAGATTCCATCGAACTCGCCAACAGCATCGGCGCCCATCCCGGCGACCTTCCGGCCGCGCTTGCGCACTACACGGAAGTGCGCAGCGTCGACGTCCTGCGCATCCAGAACGCGGCGCGCAATTCGACGGAATGGTTCGAACACGTCGACCGCTACACGTCGTTCAAGCCGGAGCAGTTTGCGTATTCGCTGCTGACGCGCTCGCAGCGCATCTCGCACGAAAACCTGCGTGCCCGCGATGCACGGTATCTGTCCCAGTTCGAAGACTGGCTCGCCTCTGAAGCCGGTGTCACGCGCGCCGACGACAAGCGCCCGATCCCGCCGATGTTCACGCCATTCAGGCTGCGCGGCGTGACGTTGAAGAATCGCGTCGTCGTATCGCCAATGGCGCAGTACTCGGCGGTCGACGGCATTGCCGGCGACTACCACCTGATGCATCTCGGCGCCCGCGCAATGGGCGGGGCCGCGCTGGTGATGACCGAGATGACCTGTGTATCGCCGGAAGCGCGCATCACGCCGGGATGTCCCGGCATGTATGCGCCCGAGCATCTCGTTGCATGGCACCGCATCGTCGATTTCGTGCACGCGCAATCGGACGCGAAGATCGGCATGCAGATCGGGCACGCCGGAGCGAAGGCATCGACGCGTGTCGCGTGGGAAGGCATCGACCAGCCCTTGCCTGACGGCAACTGGCGACTCGTGTCCGCCTCGCCGCAGCAGTATCTGCGCGGCGTGAGCCAGTGGTCGCGCGAGGCCACGCATGAGGACCTGCGCTCGATCGAAGCCGAATTCGTGCGTGCCACCGAAATGGCGGAGGCTGCCGGCTTCGACTGGCTCGAACTGCACTGTGCACACGGGTATTTCCTGTCGAGCTTCCTGTCGCCGCTCACCAACCAACGTACGGATGAATACGGCGGCTCGCTTGCGAACCGTCTGCGCTATCCGCTGCAGGTCTTCGCTGCGATCCGCAAGGTCTGGCCGCAGGACAAGCCGATTTCTGTGCGCATTTCCGCCAACGACTGGGTCGAGGGCGGCACCACGCCGGACGACGCCGTCGAAATCGCGCGCGCGTTCAAGGCAGCCGGTGCGGACATGATCGACGTCTCGTCGGGACAGGTCAGCAAGGAAGAGAAGCCCGTGTACGGCCGCATGTTCCAGACGCCCTTCGCCGACCGCATCCGCAATGAAGCGGGCATCGCGACGATCGCCGTTGGCGCGATTTCCGAAGCCGATCACGTGAATAGCATCATCGCAGCCGGACGCGCCGATCTGTGCGCGGTTGCGCGTCCGCATCTGGCCAATCCTTCGTGGACGCTCAACGAAGCCGCCCGCATCGGCTATTTCGATGTGATGTGGCCAAGGCAGTACACCGCGGCAAAGTCGCAGCTCGAACGCAATCTGGAACGTGAACGTGCGCAGGCCATCGAGAACGCGCGGCTCTCGCCGCAGGAGCGCGCCCAGCGCGCGGAGGGAACAACGTGAACAACGCGTGGCAGGGACTTGAAGGGCGGCACGCCGTCGTGACCGGCGGCGGTAGCGGCATCGGTGCGGCCACCGCGCAGGCGCTGATTGGCGCTGGCGCGCGCGTGACCTTGATGGGCCGCGATCCGGCGAAGCTCGCTGCACAACGCGAGGCACTCAAAGCAGCGGGACAAGTGGATGCGCTCAGCGTCGACGTCACGCAGGAAGCTGCCGTCGCCACCGCGTTCGCGCAGGCTGCGGAGCGCTTCGGTCCGGTCGACGTGCTCGTCAATAACGCGGGCCAGGCCCAGGCCGCGCCGTTCGCGCACACCGACATGACGCTCTGGCAACGCATGCTCGACGTCAACCTGACAGGCGTCTTCCTTTGCACCCGCGCCGTGTTGCCTTCGATGCTCCAGCGCGGCGGCGGCCGGATCGTCAACGTCGCAAGCACCGCGGGGCAAACCGGCTATGCCTACGTCGCGGCGTACTGCGCGGCGAAACATGGCGTGATCGGCCTCACGCGTTCGCTCGCGCTCGAGGTCGCGACAAGGGGCATCACCGTCAATGCCGTGTGCCCCGGCTATACCGAAACCGAACTGCTGCGCGCATCGCTTGAGCAGATCACAGCGAAAACCTCGCGCAGCGAACAGGAGGCGCGCGAAGCCTTGCTGCGTCAGAACCCCCAACACCGTTTCGTCGCGCCGGAAGAAGTCGCGAACTCCGTGCTCTGGCTGTGTGCGCCAGGTTCCGACGCGATCACGGGCCAATCGATTTCCATCTCTGGTGGAGAAGTAATGTGACTAACGCTGCCAAAGTGAAGAAAAACGCTGCCGCCGAAGCAAAAAGCACGCGCAAAGGCGTTGCCAAGCCCGCGGAGAATGTCGTCGACATGGAGATGAGCACCGGTGCGGATAGCCATATGGGCTTGCGTCTGTGGCTGCGGATGCTCACCACCACCAACCTCGTGCAAGCTGAGTTGCGCAAGCGTCTGCGCAACGAATTCGACACGACGTTACCGCGTTTCGACATGATGGCGCAGCTCGAGCGCCATCCCGATGGCCTGAAGATGACCGAGCTGTCGCGTCGCCTGATGGTGACCGGCGGCAACGTGACCGGCATCACCGACCAGTTGGAGAAAGAAGGCCTCGTCACTCGCGACGTCGATCCGAACGACCGTCGCTCGATCAGCGTCAAGCTCACACCGAATGGCCGCGCATTGTTCGACAGGATGGCTGTCGCGCATGAGCAGTGGGTCGTCGAAATGTTCGGCGGCCTCGGCCTCGACGACAAATCGCGGATGCATCAGCGCCTCGGCAAGCTGAAACAACATCTGCTCGACACCCTTGGCGATTGATTGATACCAGACTGCAACTTGCATGGGACCAGAGTAAGCGCTAAAGCGCCAACTCTGGTCGACACAGGAGATATTCATGACACAGCACAACGCCGACGCACTGCTCGCCGGCAATCGCGTCAAACTTGCAAACTACGAAGCACGGCATTTCGGCTGGTCCGTCAATGCCGGCGTCGCCACAGTCACGCTGAACCGTCCGGAGCGCAAGAATCCGCTGACGTTCGAATCGTATGCCGAACTGCGCGACCTGTTTCGCCAGCTCGCCTATGCAACCGATGTGAAGGCCGTCGTGATCCACGGCGCGGGCGGCAATTTCTGCTCCGGTGGCGATGTGCATGAAATCATCGGGCCGCTGATCGACCTGCCGATGCCCGAACTGCTGATGTTCACCCGCATGACCGGCGATCTGGTGAAAGCAATCCGCCATTGCCCGCAACCGGTCGTCGCGGCCGTCGATGGCGTGTGCGCCGGCGCGGGCGCGATCCTCGCGATGGCGTCCGATCTGCGTCTCGGCACCGCACGCAGCAAGCTCGCCTTCCTGTTCTCGCGTGTGGGGCTCGCCGGCTGCGACATGGGCGCGTGCTCGATCCTGCCGCGCATCATCGGCCAGGGTCGAGCGACCGAACTGCTGCTGACGGGTCGCTCGGCAAGCGGCGAGGAAGGCCACGCGTGGGGCTTCTACAACCGTCTTTGCGATCCGGATGCGCTCCTCGCCGAAGCCACGCAACTCGCGGCCGATCTCGTCGCCGGTCCGACTTTCGCGCACGGCGTCACGAAGAAGATGCTGCATCAGGAATGGAGCATGAGCATCGACGAGGCGATCGAATCCGAAGCGCAGGCTCAGGCGATCTGCATGAGCACGCGCGACTTCGATCGGGCGTATCGCGCATTTGCGGCAAAAACGCGACCGGTGTTCGAAGGAGACTGAATTGAGCACGTCCCAGACAACAGACATGCACGGCGCGCTCGCGTGGCCGTTCTTCGAAAACCATCATCGGGAGCTTGCCGCCTGTGTCGAAGCGTGGGCCGCGGCCAACCTCGGACATGAGCCGCACGACGACGTCGATGCGACCTGCCGGCAGCTCGTGCGCAAGCTGGGCGAAGCCGGCTGGCTGAAATATGGCGTCGGCGGGCTCGCCTACGGCGGGCACGGCGACACCATCGACACACGCGCAGTCTGCCTGCTGCGCGAAACGCTCGCGAAGCACTCCGGCCTTGCCGATTTCGCCCTTGCGATGCAGGGACTTGGATCCGGCGCAATCTCGCTCGCCGGCACGCACGAACAGAAATCGCGTTATCTGCCGCGTGTCGCACGTGGCGAGGCGCTGGCTGCGTTTGCGCTGTCCGAACCCGAAGCCGGCTCGGACGTCGCGGCGATGGCGCTGTCTGCACGCGCAGAAGGCGATACGTACGTACTCGACGGCGACAAGACGTGGATCTCGAACGGCGGCATCGCCGACTTCTACGTCGTCTTCGCGAGAACGGGCGAAGCGCCCGGGGCGCGCGGCATCACCGCGTTCATCGTCGATGCGGATACGCCGGGACTGCAGATCGCCGAGCGCATCGATGTCATCGCGCCGCACCCGCTTGCGCGCCTGCACTTCGCAGGCGCACGCATCCCCCGGAGCCAGATGCTCGGCGTGCCGGGCGAAGGCTTCAAGATCGCGATGCGCACGCTCGATATCTTCCGCACCTCGGTTGCGGCCGCGTCGCTCGGTTTCGCGCGGCATGCGATGCAGGCGGGTCTCGAACGTGCCGCCTCGCGCAAGATGTTCGGCCAGACGCTCGGCGACTTCCAGTTGACACAGGCAAAGCTCGCGCAGATGGCGCTGACGATCGACAGCAGCGCGCTGCTCGTCTATCGCGCTGCGTGGCTGCGCGATCAGGGCGAAAGCGTCACACGCGAGGCAGCCATGGCGAAGTGGCACGCAAGCGAAGGTGCGCAGCAGGTGATCGATGCGGCCGTGCAGCTTTGGGGCGGCATGGGCGTGCAAAGCGGTACCGCCGTCGAAATGCTGTATCGCGAGATTCGCGCGCTGCGCATCTACGAAGGCGCAACCGAAGTGCAGCAACTGATCGTCGGACGCGATCTTCTGAAGGCGCATGCCGCCGCGCAAGAGCGGGGGCAGAGCCAATGAGCGCGATCTTCGAGGTACCGGTACGCATCCGCTTCTCGCATTGCGATCCCGCCGGCATGGTGTTCTTTCCGCAGTATCTGGTGCTCACCAACGCGCTCGTCGAAGACTGGTTCACCGATCGCCTGAACATCGACTATGCGCACATGATCGGACAGCGCCGGATCGGCCTGCCGATCGTCAAGCTCGAGTGCGAGTTCTCGCGCCCGAGCCGGATGGGCGAAACGGTCACGCTGTCGCTATCCGTCGCGTCGATCGGCCGGCGTTCGATACGGCTCGACATCGTCGGCCAGTGTGGTGATGAAGTCCGTTTTCGCGCGCACCAGGTACTGGTGACCACGTCGCTCGAAACGGGCAACTCCATCGATATTCCCGACGACATCGCCACCGCACTCGCGATGTTCGCCCCGCAGCATCAATCCTTGCAGGAGCTTCGCTCATGAAAAAATCTCTCCTGCCGCCAGGCTGGATCAAGCCGCGCGGCTACGCAAACGGCGTCGCCGCGACCGGCACGCAGGTGTTCATCGCCGGCCAGATCGGCTGGGACGAACAGGCCCGCTTTCAGAGCACCGAATTCGCGGCGCAGGCCATCCAGGCGCTGCGCAACGTGGTGGCCGTACTGCGTGAAGCGGACGGCAAGCCCGAGCATCTGGTGCGCCTCACGTGGTATGTCACGGACAAGCGCGAATACCTCGCCTCGCTGAAGGAAATCGGCGGTGCGTTTCGCGAGCTGATCGGCGACTACGACATCGCGATGAGCGCGGTGCAGGTCGTCGCGCTCATCGAAGACGAAGCGAAAGTGGAAATCGAAGCCACAGCAGTGATCCCCCACGAAGCCCGCTAAACCTCTTTTTCGCTCCGGGAGACCAGGATGGAACCGTCAGCACACGTCGATACCTTTGCACGGGACAACCTCCCGCCACAGGAACAATGGCCGGTGTTTCTGCTCGACAATCCCGACGTGACCTATCCGGCGCGTTTGAACTGCGCAACGGAACTGCTGGACCGGACGGTCGTTGCGGGTCATCGCGACCGTCCGGCGATCTGGTCTGAAGTCGACGGGCAGCCTCACGCCACCACGTACGGCGAACTGCTGACGCTGGTCAATCGCAGCGCCCACGTCCTCGTCGAGAACCTGGGCCTGAAACCCGGCAACCGCGTGCTGCTGCGCGGACCGAATACGTTGCAGATGGCCGTGGCCTTTCTCGCCGCGCTGAAAGCCGGGCTCGTTGTGGTGCCGACAATGCCACTGCTGCGCGAAAAAGAACTCAAGCAGGTCATCGACAAGGCGCGCGTGAGCGCCGCCCTGTGCGATGGGCGCCTGACCGACGAACTCCGGCGCTGCAGCGATGCGGAAGATGAGTTCTTCTGCCCGGACCTCAAACAGATCTGCGTCTTTCACGACGACTCAGCCGGTTCGCTTGAAACACTGGCGGCCAACAAGCCCGCCGAATTTACGGCCTGCGACACTGCAAGCGACGATGTGTGCCTGATCGCCTTCACGAGCGGCACAACCGGCGCGCCGAAAGGCTGCATGCATTTTCATCGCGACGTCCTGGCGATGTGCGACCTGTTCCCCCGCCATGTGCTGAAGCCAACGGCTCAGGATGTGTTTTGCGGCACGCCTCCGCTGGCATTCACGTTCGGTCTTGGCGGCATGTTGTGCTTTCCTCTGCGCGTCGGCGCGTCGACGGTCCTGATCGAGCGGCTCACGCCGGAAACGCTGCTCCAGACGGTCGAACGCTATCGCACGACGATCATGTTCACCGCCCCGACCTTCTACAGGCAGATGGCGCCGCTGCTGCCGCGCTTCGATATCACGAGCCTGAAGAAGACCGTCTCCGCCGGCGAAACGCTGCCCGATTCCACACGCACGCTGTGGCGCAACGCGAGCGGCATCGAAATGATCGATGGCATCGGCGGCACGGAGCTGATCCATATTTTCATTTCAGCGGCTGGCAACGAGGTGCGCCAGCACGCGATCGGCCGCGCGGTGCCGGGTTACGTGGTGCAGGTGGTCGACGATGAAATGAAGCCCGTGCCACGCGGCACCATCGGCAAACTCGCCGTGCGCGGTCCAACCGGCTGTCACTATCTGGCCGACCCGCGCCAGGAGAAGTTCGTGCGCGACGGCTGGAACCTGCCTGGCGACAGCGTCTATATGGACGACGACGGCTACGTCTTCTACCAGGCGCGCGCCGACGACATGATCGTCTCCGCGGGCTACAACATCTCCGGTCCGGAAGTGGAAAGTGCGCTCATGCAGCACGAGGCGGTGGCCGAGTGCGGGGTGATCGGCGTCGCCGACGATATGCGCGGCCAGATCGTCAAGGCGTTCGTGGTGCTGCGCGCGCCGTATCAGCCCGATGACAAACTGGTCGCGGAACTGCAGGATTTCGTGAAAAATACGGTTGCGCCGTACAAGTATCCGCGCGTCATCGAGTTCATCGACGCGTTGCCGCGCACGGAAACTGGCAAGCTCAAACGGTTTGCGTTGCGCACGATGTAGATCATCCCGACACCGTCATTCCTGCAGGAGAGCGCTCATGGCCGGATCTTTCATCGAAGTCGCCGCCCAGGATGGCGGCCGTTTCAATGCATACCTGGCCCGTCCGGAGCAAGGTTCGGGCCCGGGCCTCGTGCTGCTGCAGGAAATCTTCGGCATCAACGGCTATATGAGGTCGATGGCCGACCGCTACGCCGAAGAGGGCTACGTCGTGCTGGTGCCCGACCTGTTCTGGCGCATGAAACCGGGCATCGTCCTCGGTTATGGCGAGGCGGATGTCAAGCAGGCGATGGGGTATCTGGAAGGCTTCGACATCGACCGCTCGATCGACGACATCGCGGCCACGCTCGCCGCATTGCGCGCGCTGCCCGAGCAGGTCGGCAAGGTCGGCGCGATTGGTTACTGCCTGGGCGGCAGGCTCGCAATGCTGACCGCAGCGCGAACCGATGTGGATTGCGCGGTGAGCTATTACGGCGTCGGTTGCGAAGCGTATCTGGACGAGGTGCAGGCCATCCGCTGCCCGATGGTGTTCCACTTTCCCGAGAACGACGCACTCTGCCCGCCGGATGTACGTGAGCACATCAGCGCCGCGTTGCGCCAGCGGCCGCAGATCGAACAGTACGTCTATCCCGGCTGCGATCACGCGTTCGCCACGCCGGCGCGCCCACAGTACAACAAACCCGCGACGATGATGGCGTATTCGCGCACGCTCGCGTTGCTGCGCAAGGTGCTCGGCCCGGTGTACGACCTCAACGCACTCTGGGAGCAGCACTGCTACTACGAGTTCGCGACGCGTGATGTCGATTCGGTAATGCCGACGATGGTCGCCGACCCTTACGTCAATCACGTGCCGACAATGACGGGCGGTGTCGGTTACGACAACCTGAAGCGTTTCTATACGAAGCACTTCGTCAACTCGAACCCCGACGATACAAAGCTGATTCCGATTTCGCGCACCATAGGCGCGGATCGCATCGTCGATGAGTTTATTTTCAGCTGTACCCATTCGCGCGAAATCGACTGGATGCTGCCCGGCGTCGCGCCGACCGGCAAGTATTTCGAGGTGCCGATGCTGGCCGTCGTGTGCTTCCGGGGTGACAAGCTGTATAACGAGCACATCTATTGGGATCAGGCATCGGTGCTCGTGCAGATCGGGCTGCTGAACCCGGCTGACCTGCCAGTGGCTGGCATCGAAAGCGCGAAGAAACTGCTGGACGAGACGTTGCCCTCGAACGCCTTGATGGGAGACAAGGCGTAAGCATGGGGTGGCGGCCGCACGCGCGGCCCGCGTATCAGCGGGCGCTGGAGCTGCGACCAGATGGCACCCCTTCGAAGCGACGAGGCAGAACATGGAGACTCGGGCATGACGCATAACATCGACGGCAAGAAGCGCTGGCTGGCACTCATCGTCCTCTGCATGGGCGTGTTGATGATCGTCCTGGACACGACGATCGTGAACGTCGCGCTCCCGTCGATTGCGGCCGATCTCGGATTCTCCGAAACCGCGCTGGTATGGGTCGTCAACGCGTACATGCTGACCTTCGGCGGCTTCCTGTTGCTCGGTGGGCGGCTGGGCGATCTGTTCGGACATCGGCGGCTGTTCCTCGCCGGTATCGCGCTCTTCACGCTCGCGTCCCTCGCATGCGGACTCGCGAACGCCCAGGGGCTGCTGGTCTTCGCGCGCGCTGTGCAGGGGTTGGGCGGCGCCGTGGTGTCGGCGGTCTCGTTGTCGTTGATCATGAACCTGTTCACCGAAACGGATGAGCGCGCGAAAGCGATGGGCGTCTATGGCTTCGTGTGTGCCGGAGGCGGAAGCATTGGCGTGCTGCTCGGCGGCCTGCTGACGAACGTGCTGAGCTGGCACTGGATCTTTCTCGTCAATCTACCGATCGGCGTCGCCGTCTATGCCCTGTGTCTTACATTGCTGCCGGCCGGGCGCGGCCTTGCAGAGGCGGGCAGGCTCGACGTCGCGGGTGCGGCAACCGTCACCGCATCGCTGATGCTCGCGGTCTATGCAATCGTGAATGGCAACGAAGCCGGCTGGACGTCGCTGGAAACGATCGGCTTGCTCGTCATCGCCGCAGCGCTGCTTGCGCTCTTTCTCGGCATCGAGTCACGCGTGCGTCACCCGTTGATGCCGCTCGGTCTCTTCACGTTGCGCAACACCGCGACGGCAAACGTCGTCGCGGTGTTGTGGGCAGCGGCAATGTTCGCGTGGTTCTTCATTTCGGCGCTCTATCTGCAACGCGTGCTGGGTTATCCGCCATTTCAGGTCGGCCTCGCGTTCCTGCCGGCGAACGTGATCATGGCGTTCTTCTCGCTCGGCTTGTCGGCGCGGCTGGTGATGCGCTTCGGTCTGCGGCTGCCGCTCGCTGTTGGCCTGCTGATTGCGGCGTGCGGGCTGGCGCTGTTCGCGCGCGCGCCGCTCGACGGCCACTTTGCCATCGACGTGCTGCCCGGCATGATCCTGCTCGGCTTCGGTGCGGGCATCGCGTTCAACCCGTTGCTGCTCGCCGCAATGAGCGACGTGAAGCCGGAGGATTCCGGGCTTGCGTCGGGCCTCGTCAACACGGCTTTCATGATGGGCGGTGCGCTCGGTCTCGCGATTCTCGCGAGCCTCGCCGCCGCACGGACCGGCAACCTGCTCGGCAGCGGCGCGCAGCCGCGCGCCGCGCTGACCGGCGGCTATCACGTCGCCTTCATGTCGGGCGCGGTCTTTGCGGCCACGGCAGGCGTGCTTGGCGGACTATTGCTGCGGCGGGGTGCGAAGGCCGGTGCAGGGCGTGGCGGCGTCACGGATCAAGGGGAAGGACATGTCCAACGAGCCGCATCTGGCCGGGCCGGCGGCGATACCGCCGCACGCAGCGGCTGAAACTCAAGGAGACAGAATCATGAGCCATCAAGGTGACAGCGACGTTGCCGGTCTGATCCGCCGTTGCTACTCCACGTACGAGACCAAAGACAGGCAGACACTCGAAGGCCTGCTGAGCGACGACTTCACGTTCAGCAGCCCGCGCGACGATCACATCGGCAAGACCCGTTACTTTGAGCGATGCTGGCCATTCAGCGAGCACGTCCACTCGTTTCACATCGAAAAGCTCTTCGTACAGGGCGATGAAGCCTTCGTGCTCTATGAATGCAAGCCGAAAGAGGGCAAACCGTTCCGTAACACGGAGTTCTTCAAGACCAGGGACGGCAAAGTGACGGCAGTCGAGGTGTACTTCGGGTCGCCGTCGGACGACGTATCGCCAGCATGAGCGCCCTTTGCGCGACCGATGGTCCGACGGCGCAAGTTGCGCAATAGCGATCAAATGGCCCGCGCGGCGCACCGCTATGCTGGTTTCATGCTGATATGAGAGCTGGCATGAACCCCGTTGGAAAAGCACTCTGGTTTATCGAAAGCCACTTCGCGCGCGATATCACGCTCGATGACATCGCCAGCGGTAGTTGTGTGTCCCGCTTCCACCTGTCGCGGGCGTTCGAAGCCGCGACCGGCCGTTCGGTGATGCGCTATGTGCGCGGCCGGCGACTGTCGGAAGCGGCCCGCTCGCTCGCGGACGGCGCGCCGGATATTCTGGCGGTCGCAGTCGAGGCGGTATACGGCTCTCACGAGGCATTCACCCGTGCGTTTCGCGATCAATTCGGGATCACGCCCGAAGCGGTCCGCGCGCAAGGATCCGTATGCAACATCGAACTCGTGGAGCCGATCATCATGGACCAGTCATTTCTCGAAGACCTCGCGCCACCGCGCATCGAAGACGGCAAAGCCCTGCTCATCGCAGGCCTTTGCGAACGCTATCCGTGTGAGCAGAGCGCCGGCATAGCCGCGCAGTGGCAACGCTTCGGGCCGCATTTCGGCAAGGTGCCGGGACAGGTTGGACAGATCGCCTATGGCGTCTGCTTCAACCAGGACGATGCGGGAAATTTCGACTATCTATGCGGTGTCGAAGTAACCGACTTCTCGGCGCTGCCGGCAGACTTTGCGCGCGTGCGTATCGGCGAACAGCGCTATGCGGTGTTTGCGCACCGCGAGCACATTTCGACGATCCGGCAAACATGGAATACGATCTGGAACAAGTGGCTGCCCGAGTCGGAACATGAGGTCGCAGACGCGCCTGTTTTCGAGCGCTATGGCGAGCAGTTCAATCCGATGACGGGTATGGGTGGGTTCGAGCTTTGGATTCCGCTCAAGGTGTGAAGGGTGGCTTGCGCATCGCTACTGCGCAACAGGATCGTGCAGGACGTCGCCTCACCGTAAGTCGCACCGCGTGATCCCCATTCACCGGCCACGCGCAGCTAGCAACGCATCAATCACATCCGCCAGCCGCGCCACAAGCCCGTCGATCTCATTGGCCGGCACGCCCGCATAGCCGAGCACAAAGCCGTTATAACGGCTCGCATCTTCTACAGGCAGGCAATACCGGCTGACGGGCGGTACGACGATGCCCTTCGTCAACGCGAAGTCACTGATCTCTACGTCCGGGAGCGGCACATCGAGCCGCACCGTCAGGTGCATGCCGCCCGCGCCGCCCGATACCGTCACAACACCATGCAGATGGCGTTCAAGCGCCTCGAGCAGCGCGCGGCGTCTTTCCGAATAAAGCCGCCGCATGCGACGCAGATGACGGCTATACATGCCGCTATCGATGAAATCCGCGAGCGCGATCTGGTCCGCGACGCGACCGCGACGCGTGATCTCGCCCATCGTCAGCGCGATCGCGTTCGCAAGTTGCGCCGGCACGACCATGAAGCCCAGCCGCAACGCAGGAAACAGCGTCTTGCTGAAGGTCCCGACATAGAACACCGGCGCATCGGGCGCGAGCCCCTGGACGGCGGACAGTGGCGGCCCTTCGTGGCGAAATTCGCTGTCGTAGTCGTCTTCGATGATCCAGGCGCCGTGCGCGCGCGCCTCGTCGATCAGCGCAACGCGCCGCTCCAGGCCAAGCACGCTGCCAAGCGGGTATTGATGAGACGGCGTGATGTAGATCAGCTTGGGCGGCGCATCCTGCCAATGCGCCGGTGTCGGCGCAATTCCCTGCGCATCGACCGGAATCGGCACGATACGGAGCCCTGCCGACTGAAACGCGGCACGCGCGCCGTTGTAACCGGGGTTTTCGATCCACGCCGTATCGCCGCTATCGGCCAGCATGCGCGCGGCTGCGTCGAGGCCGGTCTGCGTGCCGTCGGTGATGAACACCTGTTCGATATCGCAACGCACGCCGCGCGACACCTTCAGATACCCGGCAACCGCCCGCCGGAGCGAAGGATGCCCCTGGCTGCCGCCATAACCAAGATCGGTGACGCCGACCCTGCGCCATGCGCGCTCCATCGCCGCGCGCCACTGGGCAAGCGGGAACTCGTCGAGCGCAGGCAGGCCAGGGCGAAACGCGACGTGCGCTTCCAGTGCCTCCCGATCGTTGCGCAGGCCGCCCACGCGCCGCGACAACCCCACTGACAGCTGCCTGTCGAGCGCCGCTGGCGGTTGCGCGTGCAGCCCAAGATGCGCCACGACGGAGCCATGCCGATCGGCTTCGAGAAAGCCTTCCGCGGCGAGACGCTCGTACGCGTACAGCACGGAATTGCGCGCGATGCCGAGTTCTTCCGCCAGCACGCGCGTGGCCGGTAAACGCGAACCCTGCGCGATCTTGCCGTCGAGAATCGCCCTGCGCAACGCTTCGTACAACATCCGCTGACGCGGCAATCGACGACCGTTCGACTGGGCCGCGCTTTCTTTCGCATGTGTGGAAAGCAGCAAGCCAAAATCCATATGCGTCGTGGCTCCAGAAATAGTGTCTGCCGTGGGTCTACTCGTAGTGCCACGAAAACCCTATTCTGCCAGCACACAACCAACCAGGGGAACCACACTCATGGATATGAAGGCAAGAGCACCGACTGACCGTACGCGCGTGCGCCGCGTGCCGGAGCGCGGCGATTACGAACGCGCGACGCTGGATGCGATCGTCGACGCCGCGCACCTTTGCCATCTCGCCTTCGCCGACGAACGCGGCGTGCACTGCATTCCGATGGCCTGCTGGCGCGAAGGCGATCATCTTTATCTGCACGGCTCGAACGGCAGCCGCTTGATCAGGCAGGCGGCATCGGGCGCGCAGGTCTGTGTGACGATCACCCACCTCGACGGGCTGGTGCTGGCGCGCTCGGCGTTCCATCACTCGATGAATTACCGCTGCGCAGTGATCTATGGCGTCTGCGAGCGCGTCGCCGACGAAGACAAGGCCGCCGCACTCGACGCCTTCATGGAAACCATCGCCCGCGGACGATCCCGCGAGGTTCGGCCGGGCAACGCAAAGGAACTGGCCGCAACCACAGTGCTACGCCTGCCGCTCGACGAATTCGCCTGCAAGACTCGCGCAGGCGGCCCGAAAGACGACGAGGACGACCTGGACCTGCCGGTCTGGGCCGGCGTGCTGCCGCTGGAACTGGCACCGCGCAGCGCCGTGCCCGATGGCGCTTACGAACAGACGCCCGAGTACATCGCGAAGTGGCGTTGAAGTCAGCGACGCATCCAGACGCCGCGCGCCGATGCTGTTTGCCGTCGGTCGTGCGCGTCTGCGCGGCAACCGGGACGCCTGATCCATCACCCGCCCTTGCGCGCCCGGATGGAATGTTTGATGCTTGAGAGAACGGCCCCTATGTCTTTCCCCTGACCGTTCATCATTCTGGAGCGCGATCATGACTTCCGGATTCGCCACTGAGTTTTCACACGTCCATCCACAAGATACGCCCTGGGAGGATCAGGGGCTGCGCGACTTCTTCCTGTATCGCGATCTCGGTATCGCTCAGGCGACCGGCGGCAAGGTGCTGGCGCAACTCGTCAAGGCAAACATTGCACCACAGGAAGGCACCGGCTGGCACCGTCATGAGGCCGATTTCCATATCGTGATCATGCTGAAGGGCTGGGCGCGCTTCATGTACGGCGACAAGGAAACGCTGGTCGCCGCCGGGGATTGCGTGCATCAGGCGCCCGGCATCGTCCACTACCTGTTCGACTACTCCGAAGATATGGAGTATCTGGAGATCGTCTCTCCCGCCGACTTCAAGACCGTGGGCGTCGAGGGACCCTGCGCGGTGCCACCGGTCACGCCCTGGAACAGCGAAGCGGCTTGAGCGGGCCGTGGTGGAGGCGGAGCGGTCACGCGACCGCTCTCGCCCTGCTTCCCGCAAGCGGCGGTGACCTACCCCGACACGCTGTTACGCCGTAACGGAAACACGTTGGTCGCAACCGGCTCATCGCCGCCGGGCCCATCGGCCTGGGTAACGCCGCTCGCCGCGGGCGCCGCGGGCGCGGAACCCGGCGGCGGACTGACCAGCGACGCAGCAGCAAGCTGAATCGGCGCCGCATGCGCGCTGACGACAACCGCCCGCGGCTCGTTGTCGTGAATCACACTGCGCACACGCGGGTAGATGTGCCGGTCCCAGCGCCGCCCGTTGAACACACCGTAGTGACCCACGCCGGTCTGCACATGATGCGTCTTCAGATACGGTCGCAGCTTGTCGCACAGATCCTGCGCCGCCAGCGTCTGGCCGACCGCGCAGATATCGTCCTTTTCGCCTTCGACCGTCAGCAGCGCCGTGCGCCGGATCGCCGACGGATCGACGCGCCGTCCGCGCACCTCGAGCGCATGCAACGGCAGCGCGTGACGCTGGAATACCGTATCCACCGTTTCCAGGTAGAAATCGGCGGTGAGATCCATCGTCGCGAAATATTCTTCGTAGAACACGAGAATCGCGTCGGCCTTCTGGTGGTCGCCCCTCGCGCGTTCGTCGTGCATGGTTTCGAACGAGTCGAAATGGCGCCCAAGATTCATCGCCATGAATGCGGCCAGTTGCACAAAACCCGGATATACCCGGCGCGTCGCCCCCGCAAAACCAAACGGCACGGCGCTGATCAGATTCTGTTCGAACCACTCGATCGGCTTGCTCTTCGCGAGTTCATTCACGCGCGTCGGATTGACCCGCGTGTCGATCGGTCCGGCCATCAACGTCATGCTCGCAGGCTGCGCCGGATGGTTGTCGGCGGCCATCAGCGAGACGGCGGCCAGCGCGGCCACCGTTGGTTGACACACCGCGAGCAGGTGCGCACCGGGGCCGATCTGGTCCGTGAAGTCGATCACGTGCTGCACGAATTCATCGAAGCCGAAGCGCCCTTCGGCCAGGGGAACATCGCGCGGATTGTGCCAGTCTGTGATGTAGACGTCGTGTTCCGGCAGCATGGTGCGGACCGTGCCGCGCAGCAGCGTCGCAAAGTGTCCCGACATCGGCGCAATCACCAGTACACGCGGCTGAGGTTGCGTTGGCGCATGGTCCTTGCGGAAATGAAGCAGCGAGCAGAACGGCGTCGTAGCACTGATTTCTTCGACGACCCCAACTTTTTTACCGTCGACTTCAACCGAGCCGATGTCAAATGGAGGACGATGGTGCGTCAGGCCCGCAAGCGTGATCAGTTCACAGGTCGCACGCAGCGAACGGCCTTGCGGGGTATCGGCCAGGTCCGGCCACATTGCGAGGGACCGGTTCATCAGCGAAGCGCCGTGCCGGAAAGGCAGCGTCGCGTCGGCGAAGGCCTGGTAGGCAGGATAGGCAAACAGATTCATAGCCTTCGCACGAATGCCCTAAAGGAGTGAAGCCAACAACAGGCAATACGTATGCCAGGCACGGCTCACGCCCGGCCAGCCAGCCACATCGCCCTGGCATGGCACTTGCACGATTCCGCCCGGAGCGCGCGCTTTGCTGTTATTTGGTGCGCCCTTCGCACAACACAGTGCACGCCTGTGTGCAGCGCACGATCAGGAGATTCGTATGGCGAATACCACGCTTACCATCAGCAGCAAGAACTATTCGTCCTGGTCGCTGCGCGGCTGGCTGCTCACGAGACTCAGCGGACTGCCTTTCGAAGAGATCGTCATGCCGATCGACGATCCCGCCGCGCGCGCGGAACTGCTGCTGCTGTCGCCGTCGATACTCGTACCGTGTCTGCTTCACGACGATATCAGGGTATGGGACACGCTGGCCATAGCTGAATACCTAAACGAGGTCCGCCCCGAGGCTGGCCTCCTGCCCGCCGACCGGCGCGAACGCGCGCACTGCCGCTCGATCTGCGGCGAGATGCATTCGGGCTTCGCTTCGCTGCGCTCGGCGCTGCCGATGAACCTGAAAGCGCACTTCCCCGACTTCAAGGTGTGGGCGCGTGCGCAATCCGATATCGAGCGGATCGTTGCAATCTGGAGCGAGTGTCTCGCGCAGTACGGTGGGCCGTTTCTGTTCGGCGAGCGGCCGAATGCCGGCGACGCGATGTACGCGCCCGTCGTCACGCGCTTCGTGACGTATGACGTCAAGCTCGAACCGGAAATCGTCGCCTACGGACAGCGCATTCTCGCGCTCCCGGACATGCAGCAGTGGATTGCGGACGCGCAGAAGGAAGTGGAGGAAATCGACGAACTAGATGTCGAGTTTTGAAGCGCAGCCAGTGCTCGTTTAGCTCATCTTGCCCGGCTTGACCGGCGCATGGGGTTACGCGCCGTCCCTATTGCCAGGTTTCCAGGCAGGACACTTTCGTGTCAGGCATCCTGCACGATCGTTCCCTGATGAAAGACGATCTTCCAGTCGGCGCCGACGCGTTCCCAGATCGTCGAGCGGCGCGTTTCCCGCGCGCCCTGGCGCAGGGAGTAGGTCAACAGATAGACGTCGGGGGCGAGCCGCTGGCAGTGGAAGTCGCAGCTTTCCCAGTCGTCGTCGAGCGGCGGTGACGCGTAGCGCCGTTCGAGTTCGTCGAGGACAAACTCCCGGCTATAACGCCTGCCGGACGCGCCCGTTTCCCAGAAGTCCGCAGCCGTCATCCTCTCGAAGTCGGCGCGCATCGTGCCCCACTCCGGACGATGAAAGACTGGTTCGCGGCTCGCCAGTTCGTCACGAATGGCAACCAGATCCGGTTCGGTGATGCGCGAAGGTTCACAAAGGGCGTGCGTCATGTCGGAAACTCCAGCTGGTGCCAGCGAGGTTTCAGGTTGATGCCGCGCGATGGGGCATCCGAAGCAGCTATATCGTATTCCTTTCGTCTTCACTTTTGCTCACGACGCGCCCCTACATAGGCCTTGCCGGCACGACGGCCGCTACGTAACATTTGTTGTCGCCCAAACGAGTCTCTTTCCGTGCCACCGACCTTTGACGAACTGGCCAACGCTCATTCGCGCCAGATTCCCG
Organism: Paraburkholderia sp. BL10I2N1; assembly: GCF_004361815.1. NCBI lineage: Bacteria > Pseudomonadati > Pseudomonadota > Betaproteobacteria > Burkholderiales > Burkholderiaceae > Paraburkholderia > Paraburkholderia sp. BL10I2N1. Next base: position 1,794,844 of record NZ_SNWA01000002.1, read on the forward strand.
GATTTCAGCCCTCAATTCCAGGCAGGCGCCGCCTACCTGTTGAATTTCCCAGACGAGGTCGCGGTATCGTCGATGCGCAAGGTAGCTCAAGGCGCGAAGGTGCAGCCGGCGGCGCTCGTCCGGCTGTCACAGACGCTTGGCTTTGGCAGCGAAAGAGCAAGGCAGCCGCCTCATCGCCATCACTGACAGCGCCGTCTCGCCGATTGCGCTGAATGCGGACCAGCTGCTGCTCTTTTCGCACGAGAGCCCATCCTTCTTTCCGTCGCTCGTCGCGGCATCTGCGATCGCCGAATCGCTTGTCGCGCACCTGCTCGCCCTTGAGGGCGAGGACGCCGTCAGGCAATTGTCCGACGCAGAGAAAGCCCTGCACGAGAAGGGGTCGTACGTCAGCTGACCGGATTCCCGGTCTGTGATCGTCCAGCCAGCGCGCTTAGGCCCGCCACGCGCGAGCCAGGGTTTCCCGTCATGCAAATTCCTGTTGACGTCTTTTTTGGCGTAATAGTATCCGCCTTGACAACACATGTTGCTGCACGTATAACTGCAACACCGCATGTTGCGGCCTAGCGTGTTGTCGCCAGTCCCCCGCATCCCGGTGGGGGTATCGCCAATGATTGCGGAGAAAATCCATGGGACGCCGTTCCTTCCTGATGTCTGTCGTTGCCGTTGCGATGCTCGGCACGAGCCTCGCTCATGCCGAGAGCAAAGAACTGGTCGTCGGCACCGACACCTCGTTCATGCCGTTCGAGTTCAAGCAGGGTGACAAGTATGTCGGTTTCGATCTCGACCTGTGGGCCGAAATCGCCAAAGACCAGGGCTGGACGTACAAGATCCAGCCGATGGACTTCAGCGGCCTGATTCCGGCGCTTCAGACGCAGAACATCGACGTGGCGCTGTCGGGCATGACCATCAAGGAAGAGCGCAAGAAAGCCATCGACTTTTCCACGCCGTACTACGATAGCGGCCTCGCCGCGATGGTGCAGACGGGCAACACCAGCATCAAGTCGATCGACGACCTCAACGGCAAGGTCATCGCGGCGAAGACCGGCACGGCAACCATCGACTGGATCAAGGCGCACCTGAAGCCGAAGGAAATCCGCCAGTTCCCGAACATCGACGAGGCGTACCTTGCACTCGAAGCTGGCCGCGTGGACGCGGCCATGCATGACACGCCGAATGTGCTGTATTTCGTCAACACTGCGGGCAAGGGCAAGGTCAAGGTCGCGGGCGATCCGGTTAGCGGCGACAAATACGGCATCGGCTTCCCGAAGGGCAGCCCGCTCGTGCCGAAGGTCAACGAGGAACTCGTGAAGATCAAGGCGGATGGCCGCTACGCGAAGCTGTACAAGAAGTGGTTCGGCTCCGAACCACCCAAGTCGTAATCGTCATCGAGGGGGCGCGGCGCAAGCCGCCGCGCTGCGACGAACCAACCAGGAGCGGTTTGTGGAATTCGATTGGTCAGTTATCTGGACAGCGTTGCCAGACCTGCTGGAGGGCGTGAAGCTCACCATCTTTATCGCGTTTTTCGGGCTCGTCGGCGGGTTCATTGTCGGCATCGTTGCCGGTATGTTCCGCGCGTACGGACCCACGGCGCTGAACGTCGTCGCTCAGGTCTACGTCGAGCTGATCCGTGGCACGCCGATTGTCGTGCAGGTCATGTTTCTCTACTTCGCGCTTCCCCTGCTCGCGCATATCCGTATCGATGGCCTCACAGCCGCCATCATCGCAATCACTGTGAATTCGGGTGCCTACCTTGCGGAGGTGGTGCGCGGTGCGTTGCTGTCGATTCCTAAAGGCCTGATGGAAGCAGGCCTTGCGATGGGGCTTTCGATGCCGCGCGTGCTGGGGAAAATCATTGGGCCGCTTGCATTTCGTCGCCTGATTCCGCCATTGGGCAATCAGTGCATCGTCAGCCTGAAGGATACGTCGCTCTTCATCGTCATCGGCGTGGGCGAATTGACACGCAAGGGCCAGGAAATCATCGCCGGCAATTTCCGTGCGGTCGAGATATGGTCCGTCGTGGCGATCATCTACCTTGTGCTGACTGGCGTCATGACGCTTTCGCTGCGGGTCGTTGAAAAGAGGATGCGCATATTATGAGAATGGTCGAATTTCAAAACGTCTCGAAGAGTTTTGGCCACGTTCCCGTGCTCAAGGACATCAATCTTCGAATCGACAGCGGTGAGGTGGTTGTCGTCGTAGGTCCATCGGGCTCAGGCAAATCAACGATGCTTCGTTGTATCAATGCGCTCGAGAAAATCACTGGCGGCGAGTTGCTCGTGGACGGTCAGAGTGTCAAAGGCAACGCTTCGGTCATCCGTACGATCCGGCTGGAAGCGGGTATGGTCTTTCAGCAGTTCAACCTGTTTCCGCAGATGACCGCGCTCGAAAACGTGATGTTCGGCCCTGTCCAGGTGCGCAGCGCGTCGCGTGCCGAGGCACGCGATCAGGCGATGGCGTTGCTCGACAAGGTCGGGCTCGAATCGAGAGCCAATCACTACCCGTCCGAGCTATCCGGTGGACAGCAGCAACGGGTTGCCATTGCGCGTGCCCTCGCCATCCGGCCGAAGCTGATGCTCTTCGACGAGCCTACGTCCGCGCTCGACCCCGAGTTGCGTCACGAAGTGCTGAAAGTCATGCAGGACCTCGCGACGGAAGGCATGACGATGATCGTCGTGACGCACGAGATTGGATTCGCGAAGCGGGTTGGAACGCGACTGCTGTTCATGGACCAGGGTGGTATCGCTGAGGACGGCGAGCCTGCCGCACTGATCGATCAGCCGCCCACGCAGCGACTCAAGGATTTCCTGAAACACGTGTCTTGACAGAGGTCATGCTTCACATGCAGGTACTCACTCCCGCCGTCATCTCCGGCTCTCCGTACGACATCGGCTACGGCCTCGGCATGCTGGCCCGGCCGTCCATGGACGCATACATGGCGCAAAGCAGTGCATGGCGGGCGGTCAGCCAGTGGCGCGGCCGCGCGTTTGTCCAAGGGCTGCGGCAAGCCGCAGAAGCCATGTTCCCGGACCATGTCGCCGAGCTTGACGGCATGGCGGCCGGCCTCGGATGGGCCGCGGAAGATGTATTTCTGTGGAACTGCCGGGGGGAGTTGATTCACAACGCGCCCGACGGATGCACTACGCTGGCGGCGGGATCAAACGATGCGCGCTTCATCGCGCACAACGAGGACGGCGACCCGTACCTACGCGACAGGTGCGCGCTTGTCGATGTTCGCCCGACCGGCAAGCCGGGTTTCCTGAGCTTCTACTACCCGGGTTCGCTGCCCGGGCACACGTTCGCGGTGAACCGCGCGGGGCTCGTGCAGGCGATCAACAACATCCGCATCAAGACGCCCGCGACCGGCGTCCCTCGCATGATCTTGTCGCGTGCGGTGCTGGACGCCAGTTCGCTCGATGAGGCCGTCAACACGCTAGGCGTTGCGCCGCGTTCAAGCGGCTTTCACCATACCTTGGGGTGCGTCGGAGACGATCGTCTGCTCAGCATTGAAGCAACCGTGAAGCGCTGCTCAGTACAGACTATCGAGAAGCTTTCGGGCCACACGAATCATCTGATTCATCCGGGTTGCGAACGCGAGGCACAGATTGTCACCGCCTCGTCCGGCGACCGGCAGGCGAGACTCGGCCAGCTGCTCCCTGCCCTTGGCGAAGTCGGTCGCGTGCCGCTGCTTCAGGTGCTGTCCGATCGCGCGCCACAGGGCTTACCCATTTACCGCGACGATCCGGCCGATCCCGACGACGAAAACACACTGGCAACCGCGCTCTTCGTCATCAGGGACGACGGAGTAGAGTTTGAAGTTCGCCAGCAAGGCGAGCTTCGGTTCAAGCAATTCGTTACGCAAGAGCCGCGGCCAGCCGCCGCGTCCTGAACACTGAGGCAAAGAATGACGACCGTATTTCACCGCGCGCCCCGCGCAACACTTCCCGTCGCCGTGGCTGGCGACGGCATCGAGATCATCGATTCCAACGGCAGGCGCTACATCGACGCGTGCGGCGGCGCTGCGGTTTCCTGCCTGGGTCACAGCAATCAGCGGGTCATCGACGCCATCAAGCGTCAGGTCCAGAAACTCCCGTTTGCACATACATCGTTCTTCACGACAGACATTGCCGAAGAACTCGCGGATCGCCTCGTCAACGCAGCGCCGAAAGGACTGGGACATGTGTACTTCGTCTCCGGCGGTTCCGAGGCTATCGAGGCCGCGCTGAAACTTGCACGTCAGTACTTTGTGGAGAAGGGGCAGCCCGAGCGGCGCCATTTCATCGCGCGCCGCCAGAGCTATCACGGCAACACGCTGGGTGCGCTGGCGATCGGCGGCAACGCATGGCGTCGTGAACCATTTCTGCCGATCCTGATCGAGGCACACCACGTCAGCCCTTGCTACGCGTATCGCGAACAACGCGCGGGCGAGACGGAAGAAGCGTTCGCGCAACGTCTCGCAGACGAACTCGAAGCAAAGATTCTCGAACTCGGACCGGAGTCGGTTGCGGCCTTTGTCGCGGAGACTGTCGTCGGCGCGACGGCTGGCGCCGTGCCGCCGGTGCGTGAGTACTTCCGCAAGATTCGTGCAGTCTGCGATAAGTATGGCGTTCTGCTGATTCTCGATGAAATCATGTCAGGCATGGGGCGCACGGGCTATCTCTTCGCGTGCGAGGAAGACGGCATCTCGCCCGACATTCTCACCATCGCCAAGGGGCTGGGCGCCGGCTACCAGGCCATCGGTGCCACGCTCGTCAGCGACGAAATCTATAACACCATCGTCGCCGGCTCCGGCTTCTTCCAGCACGGCCACACGTACATCGGCCACGCCACGGCATGTGCAGCAGCACTCGAAGTGCAGCGTGTCATTGCGGAAGACCGGTTGCTCGACAACGTGAAGGCGCGCGGCGAACAGCTGCGTTCGCTGCTCCGCGGCCATTATGCGGATCATCCTTTTGTAGGGGACGTACGGGGGCGAGGTCTTTTTGTCGGCGTCGAACTCGTCCAGAATCGCGACACCAAGGCACCCTTCGACCCGCAGAAAAAGCTGAATTCAGTCGTCAAGAGCGAGGCGATGAAGCGCGGGCTGATGGTCTATCCGATGGGCGGCACCGTCGACGGCAATCAGGGCGACCATATTCTTGTCGCCCCCCCGTTCATCTGCACGGAGCAGCAGATCGAAACCATCGTCGGCCGGTTGACGGATGCCGTCGACGCAGCCCTGTCTTCTATCGGCGCCCCGGCAGCCCGCTGACGACCATTCACCCCGCCACCGGCGCGAAGTGACGATATGCGCGCCGGTGGCCCATGACGTTATACGTGATTTTCCAGTAGCGCCAGCAGGTCGTCCTCGCTTGGGCGGGTACCCCAGTTGCGCGCGCCTGCTACGGAAGCAATGGCAAACCATGAGTGCGGCGGGAACCACTCGCGAATCAGAACGCCGTCCTGTCGAACGAGTAGCTGGCCCGTCTGTTCGCTAAATTCAGCGGACATCTGCTTGCCGCCAAGTTGAGCCGTAACCGATTGAAAGCTGTTTCGTGACATGGTGCCTCTCCAGGGTCATCAGCCTCAGGCCGGCGGATCATCCCCGGCCGTCGCGGCTGCGTGGCAAATACACCGCGAGGCAGATCAAGGACCTCTGACCAACACGGCTCACAGGAGATAACGCGCCTGCAACAGGCACGGCGCGCGGGTGGCGCGGGCGGCAGCGTGGCTGTCAGTGATCGCCGTGATTGCCGCGTCCGCCTTCATCGTGACCATGATTCCAGTCGTTTCGCGGGCCGTCGCCGCCATGGTCGTGTCCCCAACCACCGCGGTGGTCGTAGCGAGCTTCACGCCAGTCCCGGTCATCGTGGTGGCGCTCTTCCCAGTCGCGACGCGCCCAGTAACGGTGTCCATCGTAGTACCGCTCGCCGTACCATCCCGGCGCGATGACGACAGCAGGAGGTGGCGGCGCATACACAACGGGGGGAGGTGCCGCATAGACTGGCTCTGGTGCATATACCACGCCAGGGATGCCGATGTTTACACCGACGTCCACGTGTGCGAGGGCAAGCGACGACACGCTGCCGCCCACGCCGGCAATCAATGCCATCGCAAACCAGCGAGTGCTTGAGATTCTCATAACCGCTTCTCCGGATTGATATTGAAGGGACCGTCCGGTCACAAAGACCACCGGCGGCCCGCCTGGTTTTTAGTAGCGGTCGCGATAGTGGTCGTGGTCGTGATAGGCGTAGCCGCCTCCCGGCACGACAATACAACCGCTGAGTGCGCTTCCAAGCGACACAGCCAGCAGCAGCAGCGCCAAGGTTCGTTTCATACGGTGCCCCGCTCGTTAGTGTTGAGTCAACTATATCGGGTGAGCAAATTACCGTTGTGTTTGTGTGTATCCAAACGTGTACTTTGAAACAACTCACCGTAATGTATTCCGGGCGCACCTGTGCAGCCAGCGATGCGCTGGTTACATGTGAGTTCGACGAGAGTGGAAACGTCGACGCCGCCGCTGGATAGATTCCGATGCGAGGCTGATCCTGGTCGATGCGGTGCGGTTTTGATTAGAGGCAACCACTCCGCTTCAACTATCGGACGCCATGCCCTCGATGCGTCGTAACGGCTGGTGGCGAACGTCGGTGCCGTGCACCACGTAGACGACGGACTCGGCGAGGTTGGTCGCGTGGTCGCCGATGCGCTCGATGGCCTTCGCGATGAAGAGATAATCCAGGCCGGTAGAGATGGACCGGGGATCTTCCGTCATGCAGGTGACCAGCTTGCGCATGAAGGCACGAAACTCGTTATCGATAGACACGTCGTCACGAATGATCTGTCTTGCCGACTCCGTGTCCATGCGTGCGAATGCGTCCAGCGCCCTGCGAAGAATCTGCAACGCCATCTCACCCGAGATCTTGATTTCAGCGATATCGACGCTGCGTCCTGCCCGATTCATCGCAAGGCTGCGAATCCGCTTGGCGATCTTGCCGGCCTCATCGCCCGCGCGCTCCAGGTTCGTGACGCATCGGGAAGTCGCCATCAGAAAGCGCAGGTCGCGAGCAGCCGGTTGCCGACGCGCAATGACGTTGCTCACTTCTTCGTCGACTTCGACTTCCATCGTGTTGAGTCGATGCTCACCCTCGAGAATCTGCTCGACGAGCGGCAAATCGAAGGTCTGCAGGGCATCCATTGCCGAGGCGATCTGCAGTTCCACGAGACCGCCCATCTCCAGCAAGCGGCTGGTGAGCCGCTTGAGGTCGCCATCGAATGTGCTCGAAGTGTGCTTGTCCGACAAGTTCGTTCCTGCGCGAAACCGCGAGTCCGATAATCTGCGGTTGCGGGCGGCATCGTGGCCCGAACCGTCATGCGTGTGAACGATTACGACCGCATCCGGCCTCGTGTCCTCTTGGCATGCAAAGGACCATGCGATGCAGGGCCGCGACCTCACCCAACGACCGCCTCGGGCGACGTTATCAGATTCTCCTGAAGGGAACCTTATGCGGCGACTTCCGCCAGGCAAACCTTGAAGCCCGTGACGGGGGCAGCACTATTGTGGCCCGACAAAATACCGGCCAACTGCGCCTGTCACGTCCGCACCACCGCGGACACAATATGCGTTCACGTCAACACGCTCGGCCTGGCGTATGACTCATCCGGTCACGCAATACGTCCTCTTCGCGCTGGCGTCCGGCGCGTGGCGCCGCAGCGCAGACCTTAGACGTGATGCGGATGCGCCTTGCGACGCGTCGTGGCCACTGCCCGCCACCACACCAGCGCCGCCGCCAGCGACATCCCCGCAGCCGTCCACAGTACGGCCCGCATGCCGGCGTCGAACGGGTCACGCGCGGCAAGCAGCATGCCGAAGATAGCGACGCCCAACGCCGCACCCGTTTGACGCGCCGAGTTGAGCACCCCGGCCGCCATGCCGGCACGGCTCTTTTCGACGCTGCCCATCAGCGCTGCCGTTGCCGCTGGCGTGATGAAGCCGCCGCCGAGACCAATCGCCGGCAATGGCAATGCAACAAGCCAGTAAGGTGATGCGGGCGTGGAAAGTAGCAGACCAAGAAAGCCGGCGGCCTGCAGCAGCAAACCGGTGAGCACCGGCCAACGGGCGCCGTATGACTTGACCAGTCTGCCGGCAAGCATGTTGCCACCGGTCACCACAATAGTCAGCGGCAGAAACGCGACGCCCGCCCACAACGGAGCGTAGCCGCGCACCTGCTGGAAATACAGGCTGAGCACGAAGATGATGCCGAACGACGTCAGCGCCGTCGTCATGGCTGCGATCGCTGAACCGACGAACACGCGGTCCGCGAAAAACGACAGCGGCAGCATCGGCTGTGAGTGTCGCGTTTCGATCGCTACGAACAGTATCCACGCCGCCACACAAAGCAGGATGCCCGCAACGACCGGCGGCGAGCGCCAACCTGCGGCGCTGCCTTCGATCAATACGCCGACCAGCGAGCCGAGCGCCACGATCGCGGTCAACTGTCCGCCGAGATCGAGCGGCCGGCTCGTGGCGGTCTGTGGGTCGCGGGCGATCCGCGATGTCAGCCATACGCCTGCGAGGCCAATCGGCACGTTGGCAAGAAAGATGCTGCGCCAGCCGAACAGATGGATCAGCACACCGCCCACCAGTGGACCGGCTGCGAGCGCGGCGCCACCCCCTCCGGCCCACACGCCGATCGCACGCGCCCGTTCTCCCGGGTCAGGCCATGCGTGGTTGAGCAGCGTCAGCGAACACGGCACAAGCAACGCCGCGCCGATGCCCTGCAAGACGCGCGCGACTGTCAGCACCGTCAGACCAGGGGCGACGCCGCACAGTGCCGAAGCCAGCGTGAAAACCACGAGCCCGGCGAGATAGGTATTGCGTGCGCCCCACCGGTCGCCGAGGGCACCGCCCGTCGGCAGCAAGGCCGCGAACGTGAGCGTGTACGCGTTCACGATCCACTGCAGGCCGGCGATGTCGGTCGCGAGGGACTGTGCGATACGTTCGAGTGCGACGTTGACGATCGACGTGTCGAGAATGACCACGACGTAACTGACGCTCGTCGCCGCAAGCACGCGGCGCTGAAGAGCACGGTCTGACATGGCAGGCTTGTCCTGTGGGGAATCACAGGTTCAGTGTGGCCCGCAACGCCACGCGGATGCTTCGACGCGTATCGAAGCATCGGATTCGCGCAGCCGACTATCATGGGAACGTCGCCGGAGATCCTGTATGCCTGTCCAGCCGAACATCGCGTCCACCGCGTTCCTGATTGCCGAGCCCGCCCGCGCAAAAATCCTGATGGCGCTCGCCGACGGACGTGCCCTGCCCGCCGGCGAACTTGCCTATGCGGCTGGCGTCACCGCGCAGACCGCGAGCACCCACCTCGCAAAACTGCTCGCGGGCGGCTTGCTGGCCGTCGAAACCGAAGGGCGGCATCGTTATTACCGGCTTAGCGGCTCACACGTCGCGCAGGTGCTGGAGAATCTCGCGGCGATTCATCCGGTCAACGACGTGCGGCGTAAGCCCCTCACGCCGGAAGCGCGAAACCTGCGTTTCGCGCGCTGCTGCTACGACCATCTGGCGGGCGCAGTCGGCGTGGCGGTGACGCAGGCGTTGCAGCAGCGCGGCTTCATCGTCGCCTGCGCCGACAAGCAGTTCGAAGTCACGCTCGCGGGCGTCGCGTGGTTCGGCAGCGTGGGGCTCGACCTCGCCGCCGTGCGGCCCACCCGACGCGGCCTCGCGCGCCAATGTCTCGACTGGACCGAGCGGCAGCATCATCTGGCTGGGCCGCTCGGCGCGCAGTTCATGACCCTGCTATGCGCAGAGGGCTGGCTGCGGCGCGCGAAGGCATCGCGTGTCGTGCAGGTCACGCCGAAGGGCTGGGACGCGCTAAGGGAACATCTGGGTATCGAAGGCCGGCTGGGCGAGCTGTCGCACGGACACTGACCGTCCGTGCAACGAACGCAGAAGCAATCAGCTGCGCTGCCCCATCTGGCTCGCACGCTCCAGCAGCAATTCGCGCTCGCGCAGGTTGCGGGTCATCGCGGCGGCGCGTTCGAACTCGGCGCGCGCTTCGCCGGTGCGGCCGAGCTTCGCGAGCAGATCGCCGCGTACGCTCGGCAACCAGTGATAGCTCACGAGCGACTGTTCGTCGCCCAACGCATCGACGATCTCCAGCGCTGCGGCCGGCCCGAAGGCCATGCCGATCGCCACCGCGCGATTCAGTTCGATCACCGGTGACGGCGCAACCTGGGCGAGCGCGTCGTAAAGCGCGACGATCTGCACCCAGTCGGTTTCCTCCGCCGTTCTGGCGCGGGCGTGACAAGCGGCCAGCGCCGATTGCAGCGTATAGGGCCCGCTCGCGCCGCCAAGGGCCACTGAACGCTCAAGCGCGGCCAGCCCTCGGCGGATCAGCAACGGGTCCCAACGGCTGCGGTCCTGATCGAGCAGCAGCACCGGGCGGCCTTGCGCATCGGTGCGGGCATGCGTGCGCGACGCCTGGATTTCCATCAGCGCGACCAGCCCGTGCACTTCGCTTTCATCAGGCATCAACCGCTCTAGAACGCGTCCCAGCCGCAGCGCTTCGTCGCAGAGCGCCGGTCGCATCCAGTCGTCGCCGGCAGTGGCCGAATAGCCTTCGTTGAAGATCAGATAGATCACTTCGAGTACCGATGCGAGGCGCGCCGCCCGCGCGTCAGCCTGCGGCACCTCGAAGGGCACGTGGGCCGCCTTGAGCGTGCGCTTCGCGCGCACGATGCGCTGTGCGATCGTCGCTTCGGGCGCAAGGAAAGCACGCGCGATTTCGCCGGTCGTGAGGCCGCCGATGAGGCGCAGCGTCAGCGCGACCCGCGCCTCGGTCGACAGCACCGGATGGCACGCTGTGAAGACGAGCCGCAGCAGGTCGTCGCCGATATCGTCCTCGCGCGCCGCGTCGAGGCTATCGACGAAATCCGGCACCACGTGACTCTCCAGCGCGTCCATTTCGCGTCCGAGTTCTTCATGCTTGCGCGCGTGCAGCGCTTCCTGACGCAAGCGGTCGAGCGCGCGGTTCTTCGCTGTCGCCATCAGCCAGGCTCCCGGGTTGTCCGGCACGCCCGCTTCGGGCCAGTGTTCGAGTGCGGCGACGAGCGCATCCTGCGCTAGCTCCTCGGCAAGCCCCACATCGCGCACGATCCGCGCAACGTGGGCGATGACCCTGGCGGATTCGATCCGCCAGACTACCTCGATGGCTCGATGGGTGTCGGCCGGAATCATCGCGGACCTCAACGAGCGCCCGCCGCGGCGGGGTCCTCCATATAGACCAGTTCCCAGATATGGCCGTCGACGTCCTCGAAACCGTGGCCGTACATGAAGCCGTGATCCTGCGGCGCACGCGGCGCGGTGCCGCCCGCGGCCACGGCCTTCGCGACCAGTCCGTCGACTTCCGCGCGGCTCGCGCACGAAAGGCACACGAGGACTTCCGTGCTCTCTTTCGCGTCGGCTACCGGCTTGCCAGTGAAGCCCTTGAAGAAGTCCTTCACGAGCAGCATCGCATAGATGTTTTCGCCGATCTCGAGGCAGGCTGCGGAGTCGTTGGTGAACTGCGCGTTGAAGCCGAAACCCAGCGCCTTGAAGAAAGCCATCGACTTCGGCAGGTCGTTCACCGGGAGATTCACATAGATCTGCTTGTGCATGATGTTCCCTTGTCAATTGCGTGCTGATGGCAGACTACGTCGCGTCAGCCTGCTTCGGCGATGTTCTTCAGGTTGCCGAGGCCGTCTTCGAAATCCTTGCCGATCATGCGATCCATGTTGAAGAACACGCCGATGAGCTTCGAAACGTACGGCACGGGGCCGTGCATCGACCACGTGACTTCAGTCGCGCCGCCTTGCGGCTTCAGCATGAATTCGGCGACGTTGTGCGCCTCGAACGGTTTGACGAAATCGAGCTTCATCGTGATGCGTTCGGGCGATGAGGCGTCGACGATTTCCATCTGCCCGACACCGACCTTGTTGCTCTGCCAGGCGTAGGCCGCGCCGGGTCCGCTGGCATTGCCGGTGTATTCACCCTTGATCGCAGTGTCCTTCTTTTCGTACGGATTCCATGTGTTGAACAGGTGCAGGTCGTTGATGAGCGCGAAAATCCGCTCGGGCGCAGCCTTGACAGTCGCGCTGCGTTCGACGCGGAACGTGTCGGGCCGCGTCGCGGCATAGGCCAGCAGTAGCGCCACGACGGCGACGCCGGCCAGCAGGATGGTCTTGAGCATGTGAGCCTCCGATGCCTGTGCGCACTACCGCTTGCCAGCCTGCAGTTCGCGGAACCGCTCAACCGGCTCGCTCGGCTCGAAGTCGTCCATCTCGTAGAGCTGGCGTACTTCGATCTCGCCGTCGGCGGTTTCACCGAACGGTGCCGGGAAGCGGCGCGCCCATTCCATCGCCTCTTCGCGCGAGCGGACCTGGATCAGCGTATAGCCGGCAATCAGTTCTTTCGTCTCGGAGAACGGGCCGTCTACGACCGTGCGCTTGCCGCCGCTATAGCGGATCCGCCAGCCTTTCGAACTCGGCTGCAGGCCGGTGGCGTCGAGCAGCACGCCCGCCTTCGCCAGTTCTTCGTGGTAGGTCGCCATCGCCGCGAACACGGTATCGTCGTCGGGCATCACGCCGGCTTCGGACGTTGCGTTCGCCCGCACCATGATCATGAATCGCATCGCAGTTTCTCCTGTGGTTTGGGGAGGAAAGCCGTTTGTTTTGCTGGCTTCTGCTTACACGACGAACCACCCGCGAGCGGATCGACATGAAAAATGCGACGCCAGGGATATCCCTGGGCGATGTCAGGCATCGATTCTCATGTGGCCAATCTGGGTGGCGATCGCAGGAATCGGCAGGCAGCGGAACAGCGACCGCGCCGCGGAATCACTCCCAGCAGGGTCCGATCTTGCGGACTTCAACCGTGCACCATGACGCCGCCGGGCACTCCTTGGCAATCGCGACCGCCTCTTCGAGCGTTTCGCAATTGAGCAGGAAGAAGCCGCCGATCATTTCTTTCGCTTCGGCGAACGGGCCGTCGATCACTTTGCTGCGACCGTCGCGCACCTCGACGCGCGCGGCCTTATCCTGCGATGCGAGCGATTCCACCGCGCGCAGCACGCCGCGCGACTGCAGCCCTTCGCCGAAGCGGACCATCTGGTCGTAGATCTCCTGCCCTTCCTCCCTGGTCCGCTGATCGCGCTGGTCGGTGGGTTCGATGATGAGCAACATGTAGGACATGGGGTCTCCCATGAATGGCGCGACGCGTCATGCGTCGAAGCGGTGGGGCGCGCGAGGCGCGAGCGTTGACTGCCATCGCGGCCGCATCGAAGCGCGGCGGGCGATGTGTGCGATGGCAGTCTAGCAAGCGGATGTGGGGAGGTGCAAACGTCCCGTCAGGGACCTGCGCGCGCCGGCGGCGCGAATCCGCCGATGCGCCAAAGGCGTTCTGGACGCCGCGTGATTGCGAAGCGAGAACAATTCCGGCTGGATCACCCAGCCGGAGTTTCAGCGCAGCGGGCTTAGGCTGTGACGTGGGCCGCAACCCCGTAGCGGGCGGCTGCATGCTTGTGCGACAGATTCGGCCCGAGCGCGAGCCGCGCGTCGTTGAACGTTTTCCAGTCGCGCGCGTCGGGCAACGATGGAATCGTGACGAGTTCCTGCTGGTCGAGTCCCGCGAGCGCTGCGTCGACCATCTCGGCCGCCGACATCACGATCTGCTCGGGCAACGCAGAAACCGGTGTTCCCGCGCGGTCCCAGAACTCCGTGCTGGTCGCGCCGGGCAAAACGGCCTGAACCTGCACACCTTGCGCACTCACTTCGCGATGCAGCGACTGCGTCAGATTGAGCACGTACGCCTTCGTGCCGCTGTATGTGCCGTTCAGCAATTCCGGCGCCACCGCGACGATGGACGAGATGTTGACGACCACGCCATGGCGTCGCGCCACGAAACCCGGCACGGCCGCCGAAGTGAGGCGCGTCAACGCGATGACGTTCAGCTGGATCATGCTTTCGAGACTGTCCGGGTCCGAATCGACCAGCGTGGCCGTCGCGCCCACGCCGGCGTTATTGACCAGCATCGTGATGCTCGTGTCGGAACGCAGACGCTCCTCGATGCGATGCAGATCCGGCTTCGCGGTCAGATCGGCGGCGACGACGTCGATATTGCGTCCTGTGTCACGCGCCATGCGTTCCGCCAGACCGGCAAGACGCTTCGCGTCACGCGCCACCAGAATCAGATCGTAACCGCGTCGCGCCAGGCGGTCGGCATAGACCGCGCCAATGCCCGTCGATGCGCCCGTGATCAGCGCGGTGCCCTTCTTGGCACCTGCTTCCGCGTGTTCTTTAGTTGCCATTTGAAGCTCTCCTTGTGAACGCCGGACCTGAGTGCCGCGCGCCCAAATCAATGTGAAAAACGAACCCTTATCGCTCCGGACACGCCGCCTTGGGGAAACGCATCTGGAATTGACATGAGCGAGTCTAGGCGCGTACGCTTATGTCTCAAATGACGTATTTACCTCGTTTTAGGACACAGCGATGAAGCGTATCGGCGTGGTGGTCTTTCCCGGATTCCAGATCCTCGATCTGGTGGCCGTGTCGGTATTCGAACTGGCCAACAAGGAGGCGGAGCGTCCCGCGTACGCAATCGAAGTCATCTCGGAACACGGTGGCCAAGTGCGCAGTTCGTCGGGTGTGCAGATCGACACGCAGGCCTTCGACGATCCGGCATTCGATACGGTCATCGTCAGCGGTGCGATGGATATCGCACCGTCTACGCCAGGGCTGTGCGCGTTTCTCGGTCGGGCGCTGGCCGCGTCGCGGCGCACCACCAGCATCTGTACCGGCGCGTTCGTGCTCGCCGAGGCGGGCATTCTGGATGGCCGCCGCGTCACGACGCACTGGCGCTTTGCGCGCGAACTCCAACACCGTTTTCCGCTGACCCAGGTAGACGAAGACCGGATCTTCATCGTCGACGGGTCAGTCTGGACGTCAGCCGGCATGACCGCCTGTATCGACCTGTGTCTCGCGCTGGTGGAAGCGGATCTTGCCGTCGAGGTATCGCGCGCGGTTGCGAAGAAGCTGGTGGTTTATCACCGGCGCACAGGTGGCCAGTCGCAGTTTTCGGCGATGCTCGATCTCGAGCCGCGTTCCGACCGGATCCAGACCGCGCTGACTTATGCAAAAAATCATCTGCACGAGCGTCTGTCGGTCGAAGAACTGGCGAAGGTCGCCCATCTGAGCCCGCGGCAGTTCAGCCGCGCGTTTCGTGATGAGACCCGGCAATCCCCGGCCAAGGCGATCGAAAACCTGCGCGTGGAAGCGGCCCGTTCGATGATCGAAACCGGGCGTCATTCGCTGGACGTGGTCGCTGCCGAAACCGGATTCGTCGATCCGGAGCGGATGCGGCGCGCCTTCCTGCGCGCGTTCGGGCAGCCGCCGCAGGCAATCAAGCGGGCCGCGCGGAGCTGAGCCCTGGGCGCTTCGTCGCCACTCGCTTCTATCTGTTGCCCGTTGCCTCCATTCGCCGCCGCAGATGAGCGCCGCTCGACTGCCTTCCATCTGAGTTTGTGAGAACCGGCCGCACCATCACCGCGCGCCGGGCATGTTTTCCCCCTCTCTAGCGATGGCGCTGTTGCCCATCGTCCGCGCGGAATGTCGTTTTCGCGCAAAGGCATCCGTCAAATAATTACAAAAAACCCACAAAACGTACGGGGTTTGTTGCGGGCGCTTACCATCTATGAAATGATAATGATTCGCATTTACTAACGCATACCGGGACTTTCAGCAAAGATCCCGGGGGGATGAACTCGCGCGTGCGCCATGACACGCGCCGGGTTGCGGCACGACGTCCGCGTTGCGCCGAGCCAGAAAAATGACAGTAACAACAACAGGAATCGAGATGCCTGGAACAACGCCGCTCGCCGCGGCCATCATGACTGTTTTCGCGGCGCCGCTTTACGCTCAAACTGCAACGCAACCCACCGCACCCGTCGCACAGGCAGCGCAAGCGACACAGACCCCACCCGCAACAAACACCGCGGCCGACGGCAACGCCACACTGCCTGCAGTCAAGGTAACGGGCCAGGCCGACAACAGCCGCGACTTCCAGCCGGAGACATCGAGCGTCGGCGCCAAGGTTCCTACCGCACTGCGCGACATCCCGCAGGCTGTGGTGGTCGTACCGAAAGCCGTCTTGCAGTCGCAGGCCGCGACATCGTTCAGCGACGCATTGCGCAACGTTCCGGGCGTCACGATTGGCGCAGCGGAAGGCGGCCAGATCGGCAACAACATCAACCTGCGCGGTTTCACGGCGCGCACCGATATCTATCTCGATGGATTCCGCGACCGCGGCCAGTACTATCGGGACACTTTCAACCTTGAATCCATCGACGTGCTGTATGGCCCGTCGTCGCTGTATTTCGGGCGCGGGTCGACGGGCGGCGTGATCAACCAGGTCAGCAAGCAACCGGACCTCAAGCGCCGCGCCGACGTTTCGGTGATGGCCGGGACACACGACCGCTACCGCACCACCGTCGACGTGAACCAGCCGATCAGCGACACCGCCGCGATTCGCGTCAACGCGTTCGGTCAGGACATGGGTTCGACGCGTGACGTCATGAAGAACAAGGACTTCGGCGTCGCCCCTGAAGTGCGCTTTGGCATCGGCACGCCGACTGAAATCACCCTGTCCGCGCTGATCCAGCACAACCGCGACCAGCCTGACTACGGCGTGCCGTCGCTCAATGGACAGCCGGCGCCGGTCGGCCGGGGCACCTTCTACGGCTTCACCGACGACCGCACGATCCAGGACGTGCAGACGTTCTCTGCACGCATCCAGCACCGCTTCAACGAAAACCTGACGTTGCGCAACCAGACGCAGTTCAGCCACTACAGCACCGACGCGCGCGCAACCAATGCGGCGGCAGTGCTGAGAGGACCGTTGGCCACCTCGACCGCGCTGACGAACGGGAATTTCACGTCGCTGCCGCTATCGCAGCTGTACGTCAAGCTGCAGGGCAAGGACCGCATCATCAACGATCACTCGGTCTATAACACGACCGATTTCGACGCGAAATTCACGACCGGGCCGCTCAAGCATGAGGTGATCACCGGCGTCGACCTGAGTCATGAGACGTACAGCAACCAGACCTACACGTCGACCGCAGCAGGCTTGCCGTCCAATACCCTCGCGATCGTGCCGCTGATCGATCCGACCTACACCACCCGCCCGTCCAGCACGAAGACGGTGGCGACCAACCTGGCCGAGTCGAGCGCGAACGGCATCGGCCTCTTCGCGAACGATACGATTTCGATCGGCGAGCACTGGAAGGTAGTTGGCGGCGTGCGCTGGGACCGCTATGAAGCCTCGATCAGCAATTCGATCAACGCGCCTTCGTACGCCACGCAAACGAACTTCTACACCAGCGTGCGCGGCGGCATCATCTGGCAACCAACCGACTGGCAGTCGTACTACGTGTCGTATGGCACGTCGTTCGATCCGTCGCTGGAAGCACTGACGCTGACCAACGGACAGCAGAATCTGCCGCCGGAAAAGAACCGCTCGTACGAAGTGGGTTCGAAGTGGGACCTGCTGGGCGGTGGCCTGTCAATTTCGCAGTCGCTCTTCAACATCGAGAAGACCAACGCTCGCACACTGGATTCGACCGGCGCCTATCAGCTCGATGGCGATATTCGCGTGCGCGGTTATCAGCTTGGCGTTGCCGGCCACATCACGAACAAGTGGCAGGTGTTCGGCGGTTATACGTACATGGACGGCACCGTGTTGAAGGCGCTCGACGGCACTGCCGGCAAGACACCCGCGAACACGCCACGCAACATGCTCACGCTCTGGACCACGTACGCGTTCACGCCGCACTGGGAAGCCGGCGGCGGCCCGGTCTACACGTCGTCGCGCTATGCAGCGAACACCAACTACGTGAAGGTTGGCGGCTATACGCGCTGGGATGCCATGGCCGCATATCACGCGAAGAAGTATGACGTCCAGTTCAACGTGCTCAACATGACGGACAAGAAATACTACGATGCGCTGATTCCGTCGGATGGCGGGCGCGCGGTGCCGGGTCTCGGCCGTACCTTCCTCGCGACGGTAAACTACCGCTTCTTCTGATCGCGCCAAGCGACGACCCACGAAACGCCGCCCGTCTCTCCGCCGGGGAAGCGGGCGGTCTGACGCAGGAAGTATCCAGTCATGATTGTCTCCATTCCGGACGTACTCAGTCCCACTGACGCCGCCACGATGCGCGCGCGTCTCGAAGCCGCCACCGATTCCTGGGTCGACGGCCGTGCGACTGCCGGTTATCAGGGTGCGCCCGTCAAGCGCAACCAGCAGATCGCGGAAGGTTCGCCGATTGCACAGGAAATGGGAGATATCATCGTCGGCGCGCTGGAACGGCATCCGCTCTTCATCAGCGCCGCGTTGCCGAACCGTGTCTACCCGCCGCTTTTCAACCGCTATGAAGGCGGCATGCATTTCGGCAGTCACGTGGACGGCGCGATCCGGCTCGTCCCTGGGCATGGTGCGCGGGTACGCACCGACCTGTCGATCACACTGTTTCTCACACCACCCGACGAATACGACGGCGGCGAACTATTGATCGAAGACACCTACGGCGTACAGGAAGTCAAGCTGCCCGCTGGCCACGCGATTGTCTATCCCGGCACGAGCCTGCATCAGGTCCGCCCTGTCACGCGCGGCACGCGAGTGTCGAGCTTCTTCTGGGCACAAAGCCTCGTGCGCGACGACACGCGCCGCTCGCTGCTGTTCGATATGGACAACGCTGTCCAGCGTCTCAATGCAACAAACGGCGATGAGGCGGCGAAACGCACATTGATTGGCTGCTATCACAACCTTCTGCGACTCTGGAGCGAGACGTAACCATCAGGGCGCAAACGCGTCTGCAACGGCGGCGGCGGTCCCAATGACATCGCGCGCATGAACGCCGCGCCGCCTCGACCGCGTCATCATTACCGCGGAAAAGCTGGCCGGAGCAGACGAGCCGTGGATGGCTCGCCCTCTGCATGGCCCAAACCCGCCGGCACGATAACCAGGCCGTGAAGGCCGACAACAAGGCACCCGCAGAGAGCGCCCAGATGTGCACACGCTTGCAAAATGCATAACCGTTAGACGACCTTCGATAATTCACTGCGCATAAACAGATCGCAAACGCCGACCTTCGGCGCAGCATCCGTAGGGCGCCACGTTTATTGCAACGGCGCACATTAAAAAATCAAGTGCCTACGCGTAACCGCGCCACGTGTACCAGGGCGGGTGCGACAAAGCTCGTGCGACGGCCTATGTCCGCGCCAAAGCTATAGCATTTTTCCTGACGCGATTGGCCGTAGCCGACCCATTCCTGCCTCTCGGTTAGCTTCTGCGAATGTCACCACCGAGTTCCAAAGCGGCCGTTTGCCGTACGCCGCCGATGTTGGACGTAACTGGAGACCGCCGGTTCGCGTTCGCCCTCATCCACGCTCACGAGGGACTATTCGGCACACGTTGCACTGGCAGGTCGTCGACGCATCCGCGACTCATCGAGGCTTTTGGCGACGCTAGGTTTTCCCCGATTGAAAGATCGTTCGCGTGTCCGACGCACACCTGTCGACGGTGCGCAATGGATGCACGCTGTCGTTTGTGTAATGTGAAGACTGGTTGCGTTGGATAGCAGTGCATAGTGACCGCCGAAAGTCCGAGAAGCAGAGCACTAGCGGCTTTGGGACACACGCCCCCCTGCCGGACGGCGACTGCGCTTGCGAACGGCGGCTTCGTCCTCCTCTGCCGCCGCTGCGCTTAGCGCAAGTTTGAGCGCCTTCTGGTCCCGTTCAAGCTGCATTCTCATGTGCCGCATGAACTGCCTCGCAGTTTCCGTGAGTGGGGTGCCGGGGCGAAACACCAGTACTCCTGTGAACATGACCTCGACGTCAATCGGCTTCACGACAAGACCTCGCTCCTCGAAGTCCAGCGTCACGAGCGGATGAGCGATGCCTATGCCCACTCCCGCGAGCGCCAGTGCGCATACGGTGTGCGAATACGGCGTCTCTACGACCGGCTTGAGGCGGATCTCGCGTGCTGTGAGCTGTGTTTCCAGGCGCAGCCTCGTGCTGTCTTCGGGATTCAGTGCGATGAAGGGAAATTCAGGCAGATCCGCGACGGCGATGAAAGGGCGCGCGGCTAAAGGGTGATGCCGGTTCATCACGGCTACAGCCGGCATACGCACGAATACCGAGTGCTCCAGGCCAGCCATCGACATCTCGTCGGACATCAGGCCGAAATCCGCCTGGCCCGCCGCGACCTTCTCATGCACTTCGCGCGAGCTCATCACCTGCAGCGATATTTGGACGTTTCTGGACGGAGCATCGAACGCCGCGATGACGCGAGGCAGAAAGCCTGTGCCGAGTGCCGGCTGACAGGCGATCGCCAGCCGCCCCAATCCGTAGGATCGCAAACTACGGATTCGATGCTCGATGACCTCGAAACCTCGGAAGTACTGGTCTACCTCCCGCATCAGCGCGACGGCTTCCTGGGTGGGAACGAGCCGACTGCGTACGCGCTCGAACAGCCCGAAATCCGCCATGGTCTCCAGACGCCTGATGGCCTGGCTCACAGCCGGTTGCGAAATGCCGAGCAGGGCCGCCGCTTTGCTCGTGCTTCCCGCGTTCATGACCGCCCTGAACACCTCAATATCCCGGATTCTCATAACCTGCGCTTATTGACTTAATTATTTCCGATGTTGATGCAAAGCCGGGCGAAAGTAAACTGCAGTCGTCGATACACCACCACGCAATCACCGAGAGCATGATGACAAGTCATACCCAGAAAGCGCCGCAGCCGTTCCGCAGCCTCTCGCCCGCCGTCATGCGGGCATCCACGGTCGTATTCGATTCTCTGGCCGAATTTACGCGCCGTAAGGAGCGGCAACCGGACGGTTACAGCTATGGCATCACCGGGACGCCAACGGCTCGCGAACTGGAGCATCGCATCGCCGAACTTGAAGGCGGTGCGCATTGCGTGGTGACGCCCTCCGGTCAGTCCGCGCTGATGACGACCGTCATGGGTTTCGTGCGCGGTGGTGATCACCTGCTCGTGTCTGCTGCCTGCTACGGCGCGCTGAAGACGTTCGCGGAGAAGTGGCTGGCGCACTTCAACGTCGAGGTCGAAATGTATCCGCCTGCGATCGGGACTGAGATTAGTCAGTACATCAAGCCCAACACGCGCATGATCTGCCTGGAGTCGCCGGGCACGGTGACAATGGAGATGCCCGACATCCCGGCGATCGTCGAAGTCGCGAAACGTCATGGGGTATTGACGATGATGGACAACACCTGGGCAAGCCCGCTCGCTTTCAAGCCGCTCGAACACGGTGTGGACTTCAGCATCGAAGCCGCGACGAAATTTTTCGGCGGCCATTCTGATCTGCTGATGGGCTGCATCAGCATGAACGACGCGGATTACTACGCGAGCGTGCGCGAGACGCAGAGCATTCTCGGCCAGCAGACTAGTCCCGACGATTGCTTCCTCGTGATGCGCGGTCTGGCAACCCTGAAGCTCCGCTTCGCCGCCCAGAGCGCCTCGACGCTGCAGATTGCGAGGAAACTCGAACGCCACCCGGAAGTGAGCAAGGTGCTGTTCCCGGCGCTACAGTCCGACACCGGCCACGCCATCTGGAAGCGGGACTTTTTGAGCAGCGGGTGTCTCTTCTCCCTGATTCTCCAGCCCGCGCCAGCGGCCGCGTTCAGCGCGTTCTTCGATGCGCTCCAGCATTTCGCCATCGGTGCGAGCTGGGGGGGCGTGCATAGCCTCGCTGCCTTCTATCCGGCCCCGTTGCAGGCCGAGCGCGCATTCCCGCTGACCGACCAGCCTGTTGTGCGCCTTTCGATCGGGTTGGAGGATCCGGCGATGCTACTTGAAGACCTGTTTGCCGGTCTCGACGCATTCAAACGAACCCGCGTAGCCGGTACCTAGTATTTTTCCGTTCAACTTACCTGGATTAGTGAGTACGAGATGAAAGCAATCAATGGATGGAGACGCGCTCTCACGGCAGTGAGTTTCGTGGCACTTTGCACGGCGTTCAGCTTTCCCGCTGCTGTGCAAGCGGCAGACCTGCTTGCGCAGGCGAAGGCGAGCGGCACACTGCGCGTGGCCAACACTCAGAGCAGTCCGCCGTGGAGCATGCTTGACGACAGCAATAATCCTGTTGGCTATGACGTCGCGATTGCAAAGGAAGTCGGCAAGCGCATTGGCGTGCCGAATGTAGTATTCGTCGCCGATTCGTTCAAGAACTTTGTGGAGGGGTTAAAGACGGGCAAGTATGACCTCGTCATGAACGATCTCACGCCTACGCCTGAACGCGAGCAACAGGTTGATTTCGGCGATCCATACGGCGTGGAGGATTTCCGTATTTTCGTACCTGCCGGCAACACGGACATCAAGGGCAAAGACACGCTTAAAGGCAAGCGGGTGGGCGTGGTCACCGGCTCGAGCAATGAAACATGGGCACGAGCACACCTGAAAGACTCCGATATTCGTTCCTACGACAATGGGGCGCTCATCTTCAACGATCTGGGCAGTGGACGGATCGACGCGGTAATTATTTCTCACTTCGGCGGTATGAAGTATGCCAACGTCAACCACTTACCCGTGAAGGAAGTGGGCGACCCCTTGATCTATCAGCTGTCAGCGCCGGCTATCGTAAAAGGCCAACCGGCCCTGCGCGTAGCAGTCAATAAGGCGATCTCGGAAATGATGGCTGACGGGACGATTGAGGCCATTGCGAAGAAGTGGGTTGGGAGCGATTACGATATGGCAGGCATGATCGCGAAAGCCAAGGCGCAAAAGGATTAATCATGACCGAACTTTTCATGCGCTCGCTGCCGCTGTTGAGGAGCGCGGTGCTGATGACGATCTTTCTCGGCTTAACGTCGTTCGTGCTGGGCTCGACGCTGGGGTTGCTCGTCGCGCTAGCCCGTGTCTCGAGCATAGGCGTACTGCGCGCGTTTGCATTCGCATACGTATCCATCTTCCGTGGCACGCCGCTGCTCGTGCAGATACTGCTTATCTATTTCGGCTTGCCCCGGTACGGTCTGACACTTGACCCGGTTCCTGCCGCGCTCCTCGCGCTAACGCTGTTCTCGGCAGCGTATCTGAGCGAGAACTTCCGTTCCGGCATCAACGCAGTGGACAAAGGCCAGTGGGAAGCTGCGATGTCGCTGGGCATGGGTTATTGGAAAGCCATGTCGCGGGTTATCCTCCCGCAGGGTCTGCGCGTCGCCATTCCGCCCGTAGGCAGCCGCCTGATTGCACTAATCAAAGATACGTCGCTCGCTTCGACCATCACGGTGGTGGAACTGACCCGCGTGGCCGACCAGGTCGGCGCATCCACCTTCCGCTACATGGAAATGTTCCTGATGGTCGGCATCATCTACTGGGGCATCAACCAGATTCTCACGATAGTCCAGACGGTGCTCGAGAATCGCTTGTCGAGGCGTTTTGTATGAATACGGATAGCAGGACAATCGAAGTTCGTGGGCTTTCGAAGGCCTTCGGCGACAACCAGGTGTTGCGCGGCGTCGACTTCAGCGTATCGAAAGGCGAAGTTGTCGTGGTGATGGGGCCGTCCGGGTCGGGCAAGACCACGCTGCTGCGCTCACTGAATTTCCTCGAAATGCCGGATGCCGGCACCGTGACTGTGTGCGGCATTGATGTCGATTGCGCCGGTTCATCGAAACCGTCACGCGAGCATCAAAAGAAGATCCGCGCAATCCGCCAGCGCACGGCAATGGTGTTCCAGTCGTTCAACCTGTTTCCGCACAGGACAGCACTGGAAAACGTGATGGAAGGTCCGGTCAGCGTCAAGGGCGTTCCCCGCGCGCAGGCATCGGAGCGTGCAATGCACCTGCTGACACAGGTTGGCCTGGCGGCAAAAGCCAACGAGTATCCGGGACGGCTGTCCGGGGGGCAGAAGCAGCGCGTAGCGATCGCGCGTGCGCTCGCGATGGATCCGGAAGTCATACTCTTCGACGAGCCGACGTCCGCTCTCGATCCAGCGCTACGAGAGGATGTCCTAAACGTAATGCGCGATGTCGCAAAACTGGGCATGACGATGCTGATCGTCACGCACGAAGTGCGGTTTGCGCGAGATGTTGCGGATCGGGTCGTTTTCATGGACGGCGGCGTGGTTGCCGAAGACACGACACCGCAAGCCTTCTTTGGTGAGGGCTGCAGTCCACGCGCAAAGCAGTTCCTTCATCTGATCGAGACCTGAGCGTTGAGTACGCCGAGATAAATCGTCCCTGCGTACTGCGGGTCGCGCAGCGTTTCCATCCTGATAGCCCGAGGTGCAGGGACGGATTGCTCGAGCTGAAGGCGTCGTCCGCGAGAATCTCCATTTGAATCTAAGCCGCCGTACAAAGCGCGCGAAAACGATGTTGGCTCGGCCGATGAATCGAAGGCCGCCGTCGCTTTACCAAATGGTGACTCGTCGCTTATCAGGAGACATTCGCCATGCGACTGCGAAAGACTGTTTATGGCCGCACTCGGACCGATGATGCGGGTCTGTTCAGGCACCAACCCGATGCACGGAAGTGCGGACATCGACCATCGGCTAACGCCCCCGGTTCGCTGGCATACCGGCCTCAGGGATCGCAGGGGCGAGCATTCGTAACAACTTAGGCCAGTCGCACCAACTCCGTCGCCCAGTCGCAAAACTGTGGCGCCAGTCTCACGTACTCTGGCGTCCTACGGCAGCATCCTGCGGGATAGGAAAAACCCTACACTAAAAAAATGAACTTCTTGTCCGTTAATACGGAAAGCGGCGGTGTCTGAACCGATCCACAATCCCCGCCAGAGCGACACCATGACAGGCAAGATGCTCCTTCACGACTGGATTCCCTCGACGCTCACAGGAGACAGCGGCCGCACGACGACGCGTGCCCGCTCGCCTATGCTGGAGGCTCCATGCAGCCGCGAACGGTCGTCGTTTGCTGATGATATGGCTTGCGCGCATATCCCCACCGGTTCGCGCGCCTATGCAAAGAGCATGGGCCGCGCTACGGCTCATGCGGAACAACGACATTGCATTCGCCTTGAACCGCAAGCCTTCCGAATTTCTGATCAAGCGCGCCAATCTGGGGCATTGCATATTGCGAAGGCCACGGAAAACCATACGTTCCGGTTCGCGACGACCGATTCATCGAGCCGGGACCTCGGTGCGCTGTAGAAATGTTTTTGCACGCGTCCGAACTGGAGCATGATCGGCTAACGGCCCGTATCGCGATCGTGTGCGCCATGTACGTATTAACGAAACACCTGGCAGAACAGGCATCAAATTGAAACTGTCGCGTTTAAGCCGTTCGATTCCCGGGAGCGGCACGCCAAGCGTCCCTTTGAGCGACGGCGCCACGCCGCCGCAGAACCAGCTTTTTCTGTCGTACTTCGTCGGCTGGCACGCGCGCTACCAGGGAACCGGTGCAGCGGAGACGCTGATCAGCGCTGCCGCTGCGTTCGGTGCGGGCGCACTGAGCCTGTACGCCCCCGTGTGGTCGCTGTTTCCCGAGAGCCTGCCACGAAGCGCGAGTCTGGCAAGCGCCATCGCAGTGGGCACCGTCGTCTTCATTGCCGCCTATCGGACCCAGGCCAGCAAGCGCTCCCGGCAGATGGCGACAGGCAAGCTGGCCTCCGCGCTGCTCGACACGAACCGGGAATGCATGAAGCTGCTCGACGTCAATGGACGCATGCTGCGCATTTCCGAATACGGCGCGACGCTGATGGACGCGCCCTCACCGCTCGAACTGGCGGGGGCCGACTGGCTCAGCTTCTGGAAAGGCGCCGACAGCGTGGCGGCCAGGGCCGCCTTCGACGACGTGCTGGCGGGCCGGGACGCGTCGTTTCGCGCGCTTTGTCACACGACGACCGGGCGGCCGAAATGGTGGGACAGCCGCTTGACGCCGGTTCGCGACAGCGGCGGCAAAGTTGTTGCCGTGGTATGCGCATCGTCCGACATCACCGACGAAGCCGAACTGCTGACGCAGTTGCAGGCGAAAAATGCGCTGATGTCGGAGATGGAAGCGCACATGCCCATCGTGTTCTATTCGTACAGTGCGAACTTCGACTATTTTCACTACATCACGGCAGGCTGCACAAAGGTGTTCGGTCTGGAACCGGCGGTTTTCGTCAAGGATCCATCCGCCTGGATGAAGCTGATTGTCGCCGCCGATCTCGAGCCGCTGCTTGCCGAAATGAACCGCATCGTCAGGGAATCGACGGACGGACGGGCGCAATACCGCATCCGGAAGGCCGACGGATCCTTGCGCTGGTTGCGCAGCACCGGTTATCCGGTCAGCGATGAGAACGGCAGGGTATTGCGCATCGTCGGCATCACCGAGGACATCACCGCCGAGCAGGAGCGGATCATGGCCCTCGACCGGCTCGCCTACACCGACTCGCTCACCGGGCTCGCCAATCGGGCGGCGCTGCTGCGGGAGCTAGAGGCGCGCTGCACGGCAGGCAAGCCGTTCGGCCTCATGTTCGTCGACCTCGACCGCTTCAAGGTGCTCAACGACACGCTCGGCCATGTGGCGGCTGACCACCTGCTGCATAGCGTCGGCTGCGTAATCAGGAAGGCGCTTCCCGGCGATGCCTTCGTCGCCCGGCTGGGCGGCGACGAATTCGCTGTGCTGATCGGCAGCGTGCCGGACAAAGCGGGGCTCGGGCGGCTGGCCGGGTCTTTGCTGGCCGACCTGTCGCGCAGCCACCTCGAACACCGCGTCGGCGTGTTCACGACGGCGTCCATCGGCATCTCGCAGTTTCCGGATCACGGCGCCAATCCCGAAACGCTGCTGAGCAGCGCGGACGTCGCGATGTACGCCGCCAAAAAGGCCGGCCGCAACAGCTTCCAGTTCGCCGGCAAGGAAGCCGCGGCGACCATCGACGATTTCGAACTCGAGCGCGATTTGCCCGAAGCGCTGGTGTCCAGCCAGTTCCTGCTTCACTTCCAGACTATCCATGAGCCGGCCACGCTCGCCGTGTGCGGTGTCGAGGCCTTGATCCGCTGGCGGCATCCCACGCGCGGCCTGATCCCGCCGGGCGTATTCATTCCGATCCTCGAAGAAACGGGATTTATCGCCGATGTCGGCGTGTGGGTGCTCGACAGCGCGCTGAGCCAGCTGGCCGCGTGGCGACGTGCGGGCGCTACGGGTCTTTGCATGTCGGTGAACGTGTCGGCGAGGCAGCTCGCCGACGATGTCATCGTGAGAGAGGTCGAGCGCGCGCTGAAGCAATACGGCGTGCCCGCTGATCAACTCGAAATCGAGCTGACCGAAACGGCGCTGATGCAAAACCCGTCCAAGGCGCAAAAGACGGTCAACGCGCTGAAGCGGCTCGGCGTGCGGATCGCCATTGACGATTTCGGCACCGGCTATTCAAGCCTGATCTACCTGGCCGACTTCGCGCCTGAGACGCTGAAAATCGACCGCCATTTCACCTCGAAGATCGCCCACGACGCCGCGACCCAGACCATCGTCGAAGGCATCATTGGCCTGTCGCGCAAACTGGGTATCAAGGTCGTCGCCGAAGGCGTCGAGGAGCAGGAGCAACTTGACATTCTGCGGCAGGTGCAATGCGACTATGTGCAGG
Source organism: Paraburkholderia sp. BL10I2N1 (assembly GCF_004361815.1). NCBI lineage: Bacteria > Pseudomonadati > Pseudomonadota > Betaproteobacteria > Burkholderiales > Burkholderiaceae > Paraburkholderia > Paraburkholderia sp. BL10I2N1. Next base: position 1,822,466 of record NZ_SNWA01000002.1, read on the forward strand.
GTTACCTCCTGAGCAGGCCACAACCGCCCGAGGCGCTGACCGACGCAATCAGCTCCGCCGAGGCCAGCGAAAGAGACACGTCGCGCGGCACCAGCAACGTGACCTGACCTGACAGACACGCGCGCCGGCTCACGCGAACATGTCGATACCCTTGACCAGCCGCTCCGAGAGCCGCGGCTGGCGCAACTGTTCGAGCCACCATTGCAGCGCGCGTCCTTCGTGGTCGCCACGCCAGGCAACGTACAACACGTTCGGTTCGCGCGGGTCGGCGGTCGGCTTCTCCACCAGTTCACCGCGTTTGAGCAGTGATGCAACGCGATGGCGCGGCAGCCAGCCGACGCCAAGCCCGTCGCGCTGCGCCAGCACCTTCGCGCGCATGGCCGGCACGGCTAGCGCCGGCTGCCCGCCGACCACGCCGTAGGCCCGGCCTGCCGTTCTGCGCGACGAATCCGCCACCACGACGGCCCGATGCGCGACGATCTGCTCGCGCTTCAGTGGCCCCTCGACGGCCGCCAGCGGGTGGCGCGGCGACACCGCAAACACCCAGTCCATTACGCCGAGTTCGAACCAGCGCAGCCCGGGAATCGCCGGCGGCTCGTTGGTTGCACCGACGATCAGGTCCGCGCGCCCGTCGCGCAGCGCTTCCCACGTGCCGGCGAGCACCTCGTGCTTAAAACGCAGCATGACGCCGGATTGCAGGGCGTCGAAGGCCTTCACGACCGGCATCAAGAACTCGAATTCGAGAATTTCGTCGGTCACGATCCACAGCCGGTCCTCCCAGCCGCTCGCGATCTGGCGGACGCGCTGCGTCATCCGCGACACGTCCTGCATCAGCCGTGCCGCCTCTTCCGCCAACATGTGGCCAGCCGGCGTGAGCTGCAGACGGTAGCGCCGGCGGTCGAACAGCAACGCGTCGAAGCGGGTTTCGAGCTGCCGGACCGCATGCGACACCGTCGAAGGCGCCTTGCCGAGCCGCGCCGCCGCTCGCGACAGGCTGCCGCTTTCCCGGATCGCCTCCAGTAAGGCCAGTTCTTCCTCAGACAACATGTTCAACTCCGTCGAACGAGTTGGTCGGGAAAATCGTACGGCAAAAGGTGGGCGCCAGTCCACCATGACATCACGTCAACAGAATGTCCTCCAGCAAAACGCTGGCCCGTCATCGGAGAAACCTGTTATGAGCCTGTTCACTCAAGTCACACAGCGTGTGGGCGCCGCTGCTTTGCTTGCCGGCGCACTACTTGTCCACCTCGCACGCGGCGACGAATCCGCCCATCGAGAGTCATTCGATCAACGCGAACGGTATCGAGCTGCACTATCTCGAAGCCGGAAAGGGCGGCGAAACGCCCGTCGTGCTGCTGCACGGCTACGCCGAATCGAGCCACATGTGGCCGCCGCTGATCAAAGCGCTGGACGACCGCCGCGTCGTGCTCGCGCCGGACCTGCCCGGCCCGCGGGTCAATCGTCGATGCCGGAAACCGGCTATGACAAGAAAGCCATGGCGCAGGACATCCATGCGATGGTTCGGCAACTCGGCTACCGCAAGGTGAAGATTGTCGGCCACGACATCGGCCTGATGGTCGCCTATGCGTACGCGGCGCAATTTCCGGACGAAGTCGAAAGCATCACGCTGATGGATGCGTTCCTGCCGGGCGTCGGCGACTGGCAGAAGGTCTGGCTGCTGCGCGACAAATGGCACTTCAACTTCTACGGCGAAACGCCGCTGAAGCTGGTGCAGGGTCGCGAGCGGACCTACTTCGAGCACTTCTGGAACGACATCGCCGCCGATCCGTCGCACGGGCTGTCGGAAGCCGATCGCCGGCGCTACGCCGCCGAATACGCTCGACCGTGCCGGATGCGCGCGGGTTTCGAATACTTCCACGCGTTCCCGCAGGACGCTGAAGACTTCGCCGGCTTCGCGAAAACGCCCCTGCCGATGCCTATGCTGGTTCTTGCCGGTGAAAGGCGTCCGGCAGTTTCCTGATCGACCAGGCACGTCTGGTCGACAACAACGTGCAGGGCGTGATCATCAAGGGATCGGGGCACTGGCTGATGGAGGAAGCGCCAGAGCAGACGATTCCGGCGATCGTCCAGTTCATCGACGCACCGCCGGCGCAGCAGGCCGCGCAGGAAGCGGCAGGTACACGCAGTAGCGACAGGGACTGAGACGACAAAGCGCTAAAGCGCACTCCCCCAACGCTCGGCGAGCGTCTCATGCAACAGCGCGCGCACCGTCTCGACGGCAACTTCGTTCTGCCTGTCATCGCTGGTGATCGCATGAAGCGACGCGAAGGCGCATCGATGACCGCAGACTGAACCAAGCCAGTCGAGCGATCTCGCCGACTGCGTGCAAAGCAGAAGCCGGCACGATGCCGACAGCAGCGCGAGCAGGCCGTCAATTCGCCGCTGTCCTCGGCGCTCGGCCCGGACTGCACCCAGGCATGAAGACATCCAGGCGAGCCTCTGCTGCTCGGGTGCGTCGAGATGGAGCAAAGCGAACTGCGGCACATCGCCAAAGCGCTCGATCAACGCGGCGCGAACCGCGCGCGGTGTGGTGTTATCCGTCACCGCGCACACCTGCGTAAGCGGCGACGGCGGCTGAACCCAGATCCCTGCTCCAGGCTCATGGTCGTAACCGTGCTCATCTGAAGTTTCAGTCAGCGGGTCCATCAGTGCCTCCGTCGTTCGATCAGGGCGCGCTCGCCAACAGGCTTCAGCCGTTGCGGAAGATGAAGCTATAGCCGTTCAACGCCGGCACACCGCCGAGATGCGCATACAGGACTCTCGATCCTTCTGGAAATTCGCCACGCCGTACCTTGTCGATCATCCCGTGCATCGACTTTCCCTCGTAGACGGGATCCGTCAGCACGCCTTCGAGACGCGCGCATAGACGGATCGCCTCGAGCGTGCCTTCATTCGGTAGCCCATACTCGGGACCGCCGTAACGTGTATCCAGAACGACGTCCTTGTCGGTGATGTCACGCTCCAGCCCGACGAGCCCTGCGGTGTGCTTCGCGATGCGGGTGATCTGCTCGTGCGTCTTCTCGGGTTTCGCTGAAGCATCGATACCGATCACGCGATCCGCGCGCCCGTCCGCCGCAAAGCCGACGACCATCCCCGCCTGCGTGCTCCCCGTCACCGAACACACGACGATGTAGTTGAATTTGAAGCCCAGTTCCGCTTCCTGCTGCCGAACTTCTTCGGCGAAGCCGACGAACCCCAGGCCACCGAGCCGGTGTTCCGAACACCCTGCGGGAATCGCGTAAGGCTTGCCGCCTGCTGCGCGCACGCTTTCGAGTGCGTCTTCCCAGCTCTTGCGGATGCCGATGTCGAAACCGTCCGCCACGAGGCGCACATCCGCCCCCATGATCCGCGACATCTGAATGTTGCCGACACGGTCGTACACCGCGTCGGAGTAGTTGACCCAGTTTTCCTGCACGAGCACGCACTTCATGCCGAGATGCGCGGCGACGGCCGCCACCTGACGCGTCTGGTTCGACTGGATGCCGCCGATCGATACGAGCGTGTCGCAGCCCTGCTCCAGCGCTTCCGGAATCAGGTACTCGAGCTTGCGCGTCTTGTTGCCGCCGAACGCGAGACCGCTGTTGCAGTCCTCGCGCTTGGCGTAGAGATGCACCTTGCCGCCAAGGTGATCGCTGAGCCGCTTCAATGGCTGGATCGGCGTCGGGCCGAACGTCAGCGGATAACGGGGGAAACGTTGCAGGTTCATGGTCTGGCTCCGGATGGTCGAGATGCGGTTGAGGGGTTACGGGCCTCGACGAGCCGGAGCTATTCATCGGCAGGACGAAGCGGCGATGAATGAAATGTTAGGCAAGAGCCGCCGAAATGAGCTTGCGAAAAAAATTGCTGAGGCCTACGTTTAGTAGGTGCGACAAAACACTTCCGCTTCCGAATTGCATAGGTCAAAACATGAACGCAACAAAATTTCGCAGCGAAGCGACGCGGGACGAAAGCGCGCTACAGCAACTCGACCGCATCGACCGTGCGATCCTGCGGCAGCTACAGAGCGACGCGTCGATCTCGAACGTGAGTCTCGCGGCAAAGGTGAATCTGAGCGCACCGGCCTGCCTGCGACGGGTCGAACGGCTCAAGGAGATGGGACTGATACGGGGGCTTGTCGCACTGCTCGATCCGAAGGCGGTGGGTGCGGGGATGCTGGTCGTGATCGGCGTCGTGCTCGACCGGTCGACGCCCGAGTCGTTCGCTGCGTTCGAGAAGGCCGCGCAGAAAGTGGTCGGCTGTATGGAATGCCACGTGGTGACGGGCGAGTTCGACTATTTCATGCTGGTCCGCACGAAAGACAGCGACAGCTTCAACCGGCTTCACGCGGAACAGTTGCTGTATCTGCCCGGCGTGCGGCAGATACGAACGTTCATGGTGCTCAAGGAAATCCTGTCGACGACGAAATTTCCGATCTGACTGCTACAACTGCCAGTCGATCAGCGGCAACGCCTTGTCGATCGCCTTTTCCAGCATCGGCCGATGCAGCCAGTCTTCGAGCGTCACGCGCTTCGACATCGCGATGTCCCTGGCGAAAATCGCCGTCTGCTGCCGCGCGAAATCGCGGTCGTAGATGTTGAGGTTGGCCTCATCGTTCAGCTTGAACGAGCGGCTGTCGAAGTTCGTGGAGCCCACCGACACCAGATATTCGTCGACCACCAGCAGCTTGCAGTGGAACATCGTAGGCTGATACTCGTAGATTTCCGCGCCCGCCTTCAGCAGATCGCCCCAGCGTCCGCGCGAGGCTTCACGCACCGTGTGCGTGTCAATGCGCTGACCGGGCGTCACGATCTGGATCTTCACGCCGCGCCGCGCCGCCTCGACAAGCGCGTTGATCGCGAGGCCATCGGGAACGAAATAGGCGTTCGCCAGATGAATCGAAAACGTCGCGGCGGTGATCGCCATCAGGTACATCAACTCCATGTCGTCGGCGCCGTTGGTGGGCGAGCTGCTGAACATGTGCGCGACACCGCCGCCCGCGTCAGGAATCTCCGGGAAGTAACTGGGGCCGTGCAGCACGTTGCCGCTCGCCTTGATCCAGTTGTCCATGAAGACGGCCTGCATGTGCCCCACCACCGGCCCTTCGACACGAAAGTGGGTATCGCGCCAGTGTTTCGGGCCCTGCGCGTTGCCGGTCCATTGCTCGGCGATGCCGACGCCGCCGGTAAAGCCGGTGTGGCCGTCGATCACCAGCAGCTTGCGGTGCGTCCGGTTGTTCATGCGGCCAAGACCGGTCCAGTGCGGCTTGTGATACTGGATGACTTCAGCGCCGGCCTCCCTGAGCATGTCGAGGTAGCCGTGATCCATCTTCGACGATCCCACCCAGTCAAGCAGCACGTGAACCGAGACGCCTGCGCGTGCCTTGTCCGATAGCGCCCTCGCAAACTTTTCGCCAATCTCGCCCGACCAGTAGATGAACGTTTCGAACGTAATGGTTTGCGTGGCAGAGTGGATGCCCTCCAGCATCGACGGGAAAATCTGGTCGCCGTTCAGCAACACCTTGAAGCGGTTTCCCGCTACGACAGGCGGCCCGAGCAGCAGGCTCATCGAGCGGACGAACTGTGGATCGTCGCTCGCGTACTGTCGCTTGATGTTGTGCTCGACCTTCTTCTCGCCGCTCGTGAAATTCGCGACGATCAACACGACGATAAGCGTTACGACGACTGTGATGGATATGACGAGCATGGGCATACACGCGCCGGGTCACGCGGGTCAGGGAAGTGTCGACGTATTCTAGTCAGTAAGAGCGCTGCTTGATGCCCCAGCATGCATTCTCATATGTAACGATGCACAGGTTTGTGGCTTCGTCGCTGACATCGGCACCGGCGTGCTGCGGCGTGAAGGGTCCGTTCGGGTTATCCGTCACGTCGCCGTCAGATGCCCACCTTATGCGCGGTGAAAACCAGCCGTAGTCCGAGCGCCCCGACTGCTCCGGCCGCAATGCGGTCGACCCAAACCTTCGCCCTCAGATAAAGCTCGCGCGGACGACGGCTCGAAAAGCCGACCGCGACGACGGTGTACCAGCCGGCTTCGATCGCAAACACCATCGGCGGCAGCAGGAAGTAACACCACGTTGGCGGATGCTGCGGCAACAGCGCAGCGAAGATACTGCCGTAGTAGATCGCCGTCTTCGGGTTGCTCAGTTGCGTGCTGAGACCGATCCAGAATGACTTGCGCGGATTGCGTCCGGGACCGGACGACGCCGCGTCGACCGTCAGCGAAGTTTTCGCGCCGCGCCAGATTTTCGAAGCGATGTAGACCAGATACAGGCCGCCCGCCACCTTGAGACCGACATAAAGCCATTCGACCGCCGCCAGCAGCGTATAGAGCCCCGCGAGCGCAATGCCACTGAAGAACACGCCGCCGAAGCCCATGCCCAGTGCGGTTGCGAGGCCATCGCGGCGCGATAGACCGATCGAGTTACGCGCGACGATCACGAAGCTGGGCCCGGGGCTCATCGCGCCGACCAGCAGCGCGGCAAGGATCGCGGCAATCGCGGTGGACGGGTTCATGCGTGGCTCCTGAACGGGTAAGGACAATGATTGTACAGTCGAAGCGGAGCCGGTAATCAGCCCCTTCAGCAGGACATCCATCGGCCTCGCGCCGAAATGCCGGAACACGGACACCTTTGAGCGGCGACACTTTATCCGGCGTCAGGTGTCATGAGTCGGCCGTTATCCGTCGCGCGGACTCTCCGCCGTCGCGCTCGCTACCTCCCTCAATGCATCTTCGAGGCGATCGTTGCCCCAGAACATGTCATCGCCAGCGAAGAACATCGGTGCGCCGAAGACGCCGCGCCGCTGTGCCGTTTCCGTCTGCTCGCGCAGGCGCTGTTTGTTCGCATCCGATATCGCCGCCTCGATGATCTGCACTGCGGGCAGGTTCATCGCGACGAGAACTTCGGTCACGGCGTCGGGTGTGTCAATGTCGCGATCGTCGGCGAAATTGAGTTGCATCATCCGTCGCGTGTATTCGCCGATCCACGGCTCCTCCGCGCCCAGCATCGCGACGCGCATCGGCAGCAGCGCGCGACGCGGGAAGGTTGTCGGCCGTTGCCAGGGCACGCCGTATTTCATGCATTCGCGTGCAAGGTCGCGCAGTGCGTAAGCGCCTTTTTCCTTCTGCAGCACGAACGGCGAACTGTCCCAACCGAACGACCGGAAAATCGGGCCGAGCAGGAAAGGCTTCCATGCGACCCTCACGCCATGCCGCGCTGCCAGCGTCTCGATGCGCATCGCACTCAGATAGCTATAAGGACTGCCGCACTCGAACCAGAACTCGAGCATTGCGGGTTGGGCTTGATTCATCGCGGTCTCCAGAGTCAGTCAGTCGTAGACAACGAGGCATCGCGCCTCGATACTTTCGCGCAGCGGCGCATCCGCGGGTGCGTCGGGATGATCGAAAGCCGCGTGCGGCGTGTAGCGGGCGACGCCGCTGATCTGCGAATCGTACTGCTTGAATACGAGCGCTTCATGCCGGTTCATCGCCGAAAAATACGACCAGCGGTGCCGGGGCGCGTACTGCGCCAGATAGATCTCTCCGGTGCGTCGCGGATAGCGCACGTCCGCGACGACAAGATCAGTCACATCGACGGACCGCGCATCGCAGACCGCGAGCGGCGTATCGAGAACCGGACCCTTGATCGAGCGCCACACATTGACGATGCTGTAGCGCCCCACTCCTCTACAAGCCATTGCGTCGCCCAGCACGAGTGAAAGCCGGCGGCGGCCGGATGCCTCGGTGTAGTCGTTGTGGACCACGCCGTTCGCGGCGGCCGGCGCGCCGATGCCGGCCCGTCCAAATCCGAGCGGCCGCCGGTCCGCTTCGCGTCGACGCACAAGGTGATCGAAGACATACCCGCGTGTGGCGCCTGTGACAGCACACGCCAGTTCTGCGACCTCCGGATAGTACGACCGGAAAATCTCGTCATGGTCGTCGAAATCACGCAGCGCTGATGGCGCGTCCCAGAGTTCGAAGCCTTCGCTGTGAATGGATCCTGGCGCCGATGCCAGACGTCCATCGACGGCGCGCATCAGGCGTTCGTCCCGTGTGTAGTTTTCCCATGGCGCGCCTTCGGGCGGATCGAACGCATAGTTGTAAGGACGCTCGCCTGTCGGCCGCAGATAGCCAAATGTCGCTTGAACAGATGGGGACTGGATGGCTGCCGGCCTGAACCGGAACGCGGATGCAACCTCGCCTTCGGTGTGGGTGTCAGGGCGCTGCGAGTAGTGCGGTTCCGCCATGCCGGCGGACTGATTGACGTTCATCGTGTGGCTCCTGGAATGCCGCCGCTGGTGCGGTGGCCCGTCACCCATTAAGCCTCGCGGACATCACCACGCTCAAGCGCAGAACGCGCACTGTTCACATGCGCCGTATGCATGCGAACGCTAACTGTTGCCTCGCGCTTCCGACGTAACCCACTTAATTACGGCGGCGACGTCTGGCCGCGGCGCGTCCTCTGCCTGGATCAGCCAGTAAGCGTGATCGCCATGCGGCCCCTGTAACGACGTCGGCAGTAGCATCAGACGCTGGTCGGCCAGCATTGGGCGGATCAGTTCGACCCGTCCCAGAGCGACACCCTGCCCGGCCATCGCCGACTGCACGACCTGATCGTACTGGTTGAAGCGCAGGACACCCCTGGGCTTCACGCCGCTCCAGCCTGCTGCGGCCAGCCAGTCGTCCCAGTGCAGCCAGGGCCGGCCGGGGTCGTCGAATTCCAGCAGCACCTGGGCCGCGAGGTCTTCCGGCGAACGGATACCACCGCCAGCCAGCGATGGATGCGCCACCGGTGCAACCGTCTCGCGGAACAGCAGCGTGGCGCCAGGGTGAGCCGACGACCTCGGACCATAACGGATCGCCAGATCGATGCCTTCGCTCGCCAGATCCAGCAGCCGGTTGCTGGCCGCTACCCGCACGTCGATATCCGGGTGCAGTTGCTGGAAGCGCCCGAGCCGCGGCAAAACCCACAGGCCCGTTACGCCAATGCTCGCACTCAGCGTGACGGGCGGCCTGCGACTGCGCGCGCTGACCGCGCCGACGGCATCCTGCAATTGCTGGAGCGCGCCGTTCGCGCTGCGAAAAAGCCGCTCGCCTTCCGGGGTGAACGCGATCGAGCGATGACCGCGAATCAGCAACTTCACGCCAAGCCGCTCTTCGAGCGCCTGCACCTGGCGGCTGAGGGCGGATTGCGTCAGACACAGGTCACCGGCCGCGACGGTGATGCTCATCCGACGCCCGACCGCGACGAAGCCTCGCAGCGGCTCCATCAATGCAGCCAGACCGGGCAGTGACATTGACATGCGCGAGCCTCATGGGAAAGAGAGAACCATCGTACCGCGCAAGACGTGCGTCCGATACGTCGGCCGGCCCCTTACCCTGCTTCACCGACCCTTTTGGACTTAATTTTCCACGCATTTGAGCCGTTATACTTTCCATACAAGGCACGTCGTTCCTTATATGAAACATAACGAGACATCCTCGCCACCTGACCGACCCATCAAAACCATGAAAAATCTGACGATCAATACGCGGATCGCGCTCACGATCGCCTTCCTCGGCGTGCTCCTGATTGCGACGGGTGTCCTCGGCATTCTCGGCATGGCCGAAAGCAATGAGGCGCAGCGCGAAGCGTATTCGGTTCACTTTGCTTCGGTGGTGGCGCTCGGCAAGTCCGCCACTGCGATGTCCCGCGCGCGTTTCGGTCTCGACTGGGCGATGGCGAATCCCCACTCGCCGCAACTGTCCACGCAGCTCGACCGCGCGAAGATGCTGCTCGGTGAATCGGACAAGTGGTGGGCAACGTTTCGCGATCTGCCGAAAACACCGCAGCTGCAAACGCTCACCGAGGATCTCGGCGCGAAGCGCACCGCGGTGCTGCGCGACGGCATCGACCAGCTGATCGAAGCCATCCATACTGGCGACGCAAGCTGGATGGACGAAAGCCGCGCGAATCATCTGATCGGTCTGTACACCGCGATGAACGCAAGCCAGAGCGCGCTCGAGCAGTATCTGAACGACCAGGCCCAGGACGCAAGCGACCACTCCGCCACGCTCTTTCACACGTTGCTGGCGGCTTGTGCCGCTAGCGTCGTGCTCGGTCTGACGGTTGCGTTCTTTAGCTGGAGAACGCTGCGCAGCGCGATCATGTCGCCGCTGCGCGACGCGATGCGCCAGTTCGACGCCATCGCCGCCGGCGAACTGACGACCCGCGTGGCGATCCGCTCCGACGACGAAATGGGCGCCTTGCTACATGGTCTCGCGGCCATGCAGGACAAGCTCGGTGCAACAGTGACCAACGTGCGCACGGGTTCGCATTCGATCGCGACCTCGACGCAGCAGATCGCCGCCGGCAATCTCGACCTGTCGCAACGGACGGAAGAGCAGGCCGCCTCGCTCGAAGAGACCGCGTCGGCGATGGAGCAGCTCACCGCAACAGTGCAACTGAACGCCGCCAATGCGCAGCATGCGAGCGAACTCGCGCTCGGCGCATCGGACATGGCGGCGCGCGGACGTCACGCCGTCGGCAGCATGGTCGAGACGATGCGGGCGATTCACGCCGGCTCGTCGAAGATGACAGGCATCATCACCGCGATCGAAGGCATCGCGTTCCAGACCAACATTCTTGCGCTGAACGCCGCTGTCGAAGCCGCGCGCGCCGGTGAAGAAGGACGCGGCTTTGCCGTCGTCGCGGGCGAAGTGCGCAGCCTCGCACAGCGCTCGTCCGCGGCGGCGAAGGAGATCGGCACGCTGATCGCCGAGTCGACGGGGCGCGTGGAAACCGGCGCGGGTCTCGTCAACGAAGCGGGCAACACGATGCAGGAAATCGAAACCGCGACTACGCGCGTCGCGCGCCTCGTCGGCGAAATTGCCCAGGCTTCGCAGGAACAGAGCGACGGCATCCAGCAGGTCAGCCTCGCCGTCACGCAGATGGATGAGGTCACGCAGCAGAACGCGGCGCTCGTCGAGGAAAGCGCGGCGACGGCCGCGTCACTCGCGGAGCAGGCGCGCAAGCTGAGCGAGCTGACCGCATCGTTCAAGGTCGCGGGCGAGAACAACGTCTACGCATGACAGAACGTCCGGTGACCGGATAGCGAACGCATAAGCAGATAACAACCGGCTAACAACCAGGTGGAAACCGGATGGCGCCTGACAAGCAGCCGTGCAGCTCACTCCCGTGACCACGAAACGCATGCGATCACGTCCGATCAAAACTCCGGCGTGACCCTTGTTCGAGTAGACTGACCGACGTTGTCTTCATGTTCTTTAGAGTCAACTCACCGGGCTGGCTCGGTCGCGCAAGGAGGCGTTACCCATGCATGCAGTCCCCACGCTCGAAAGCGGCACCCGCAACGATGCTGCTTCCGGAGCAAGCGCGGAGGCGCCCGTGCGCGACCTGCGCCGCGTCCCTATTCATCCCGACCACTGGTATCCCCTGGCGTGGTCGCACGAAGTCAAGCGCGGCAAGGCCCATGGCGTGCGCTTCGCCGGCCAGCCGATCGTGATCGTGCGCACGGAATCCGGCACTGTGTTCGCGCTGGAGGATCGCTGCGCGCATCGACAGGTGCCGCTGCACGCAGGCGTGGTCAAGGGCGAATCGATCCGCTGCTGCTATCACGGCTGGACCTACGATTGCACCGGCCGCTGCATCGACGTGCCGTATCTGGGCCGGGAGCGGCTGCCCAATGGCGTGCGTTCGTATCCGTGCCGCGAAAAGGAAGGCCTGATCTTCGTATTCCCCGGCGACGCTGCGATTGCTGAAGAACGGCCGTTACCCGAACTGGGTTCGGTGGCCGACAAGACGTACAAGACCCGTCGCTTTGGCCGCGAGGTGAAGTGTCACTATTCGTTCATGCACGAGAACCTGATGGACATGAACCATCAGTTCCTGCATCGCAGGCAGATGGGTCAGATGCGCGCGCGTTCACTGGGACGCCGTCGCGGTGACGACTGGGTCGAAGTGAACTATACGTTCGCGCGGATGGAGGGCAAGCAGCCGGTCGGCGAGGCGCTCGTGTTCGGTCAGAGCCGTACGGACGGAGGGCAGAACGACAAGGACGTCATGACGATCCGTACCTGCTATCCGTACCAGACGCTGCAGATCCGCACCGCCGCGCAGAATCTCGTGATGAACCTGTGGATCGTGTATGTGCCGCTCGATGCGGAACAGCGCACCAACCGCACGTTCGGCCTGCTGTCGATCAAGAAGCCGGGCATTCCCGGCGCGCTCGACCTGGCGTGGCCGTTGCTCGTGTGGTTCACGGAACGCATCTTCAAGGAAGATCGCGAGATCGTCGAAGCGGAACAGGAAGCGCACGACAAACAGGGCTCGGACTGGAATCACGAGGTGTTTCCTGTGATCCTCGAACTGCGGGATCTGCTGCGTGAGCGCGGTGTGCTGGAATTGACGCCACGCGGCGCGAGTCATGAAACCAGGGCAGAGGCATGGCAACCGTTGACGCGAATGCCACGCTGATCGTCATCGACATGCAGACCGGCATCCAGCATCCGAAGCTGGGCCGGCGCACCAATCCGCACAACCGTGCAGGTCCCCGACGCGGCTGCCACGGGGCAATCGCACCACAACACCAGCGCGGCAGTCAGATGGCGGTCTTCCCGGCCAACTCCTCACGCAGGAACGATGTGAACGCTCGAATCGTGCTGGAGCGCTGCCGATGCTGCGGGTAAACCGCGTATAGCCCGAACGGCGGCGGCTCGAATGCCTGCAACACGGCGACGAGCGTACCGACCTTCAATGCATGCGCGACGATGAACTCAGGTAACACCGCGATGCCGAGGCCGGCGGCGGCAGCATCGCGGATCAGTTCGCCATTGTTCACATGCAGCCGGCCATCCACTTCGACCGCCTTGCGCGCGCCGCCGATCACGAACTCCCACGTCACGGGACGCTCGTGCCCATACAACAGACATTCATGCGCATCGAGTTCTAGCGGACTCGACGGTTCACCGCGCCGTCTGCGGTAACCCGGGCTGCAGCACGCCACGACGTGGAGGTCGGCGATCTTCTGTGCGATCAGCGTCGAATCGGCCAGCATGCCGATGCGGATCGCCATGTCGAAACCTTCGCCGATCACGTCCACCGAGCGGTCGCTCAGCACGATATCGAAGCGCACCGCGTCGTTACGCTTCAGGAACTCAGTGACAAGCGGCGACAGATGTGTCATGCCGAACGACATCGGCGCACTCACGCGCAGCAGCCCACGCGGCTCCGCGTGTTGCGACGACATCGCCTGCTCCGCGTCTTCCACTTCGGCGACGATGCGGCGCGCGCGATCGTACAGTTCGCGGCCGAGGTCGGTCACTGCCAGCTTGCGCGTATTGCGCACCAGCAGGCGCACACCGAGTTCGGCTTCGAGCGCCATCACGCGTCGGCTTACGAACTGCTTCGACAGTGACAGCTTGCGGGAAGCCGCCGTGAAGCTCTGTGCGTCGACCGTGGCGAGAAAAATTCTCAGGTCATCCAGTTGCATCGCTGCCCACCCTCATCTGCCGCCTCGTTTGCAGTACAACCTGGCCGCTGATTGTCCACCCTAATGAGACGATCTGTCATTTTCAGGCGTGATTATAACGCCCTGAATTGACCTAAACTTGCATCACATCGCGACACCGACGGCCACCCGTAGCACCAGCCATCGACGCGCAACGCCTAACTGGAGAACCATCATGCTAGACATTCGCAAAGCAGATCAACGCGGTCGGGGCGAGCACGGCTGGCTCAGCTCGCGTCACAGCTTTTCATTCGCGCAGTATTTCGACCCGCAGCAAGTCGGCTTCTCCGACCTGCTCGTGATCAATGACGACCGCGTCGCTCCCGCCCGCGGTTTCGGCAAGCATCCGCACCGTGACATGGAGATCTTTTCGTATGTTCTGGAAGGCGCGCTGGAACACGCGGACACGATGGGCACGGGCTCGGTCATCCGTCCCGGCGACGTGCAGCTCATGAGCGCAGGCACGGGCGTCGCCCACAGCGAGTACAACCACTCGAAGCGCGAACCGGTGCATTTCATGCAGATCTGGATCGCACCGTCGACAAATGGCGCTGAGCCGCGTTATCAGCAAAAGCACTTTTCGGAGGCCGACAAGCGCGGCGCCCTGCGTCTCATCATCTCGCCGGATGGCGCGAATGATTCGCTCGAGGTGCGTCAGGATGCGCGTGTCTACGCCGGGCTTTTCGATGGCGACGAACAGGCGCGCCTCGAACTGCCAGCCGACCGCTTTGCCTACATTCATGTGGCCCGCGGCAGCGTGTCGGTGAACGGCACACGCCTGAATGAAGGCGATGGCGCACGTGTTCGCAACGAATCCGCGCTGACCTTCTCGGAAGGCGACGGTGCAGAAGTGCTCGTATTCGACCTCCGGCCGATCGAAGTTTCCGCCCTCTGGTCCTGATGGACTGAAGTCCTCATACCCTATAGATGGATCGAAAGGAGAAACACAAGATGAACGCAATGATTGAACGCAACAAGGACGCCCTGATTCTCGTGGCGCGTGTACTGCTAATGGTGCTGTTCGTGCTGTTCGGCTGGGCGAAGCTCACGAACTTCGGCGGAACGGTCGGCTACATGGGATCGCTCGGCGCACCGATGCCGGCCGTATCGGCCGCCATTGCGGTGGCGATGGAGTTCTTCGTCGCGATTGCGCTGATCCTCGGCGTGTTCACCCGGCCGCTGGCGCTGGTGTTCGTGCTGTACACGTTCGGCACAGCACTGATCGGCCACCATTACTGGACGCTCGACGGTGCTGAACGGATGATGAACATGATCAACTTCTACAAGAACATCAGCATCATGGGCGGCCTGCTTCTGCTCGCCGTCACGGGTCCGGGCAAGTTCGCGATCCACCGCAGCTAGACGTTAGAAGAGTTGTAACGCTCTGACGGGACGCCGACGGCGTCCCGTTTTCGTTGACTGCAGCGTGAACGATCAGATCGAACGCATCGCGCGCCGGAATGCGGACGGCGTCGCCCCGACAGCACCGCGGAAGCGATGGCTCAGGTGGCTCGAATCGGCGTAGCCGCAACGGATGGCGACCTGTTCGAGCGGAAGGTCCGTGGCGCGCAGCAGGGAGCGGGCGTGGTCGAGCCGCTGCTGCGCGATCCACGCATGCGGCGGCAGACCGAACGACGTGCGGAACATCCGCGCAAGGTGAAATTCCGACAGACACGCGACATCAGCCAGCGCGCCTAGTGTTAGCGACCCGGTCAGGTTCGCGTCGATGAAGTCGCGCAACCGGCGCCGCGTCGCCGCCGACAGCCCGCCCTTCAGCCCCGCATGTGGCCGATGCACTGATTGCGCCCGCAGCAGGAGGCTCAGCACTTCGTGCGAGGTCTCGTTGGCGCGAAGGCGTCCGTCAGGATCTTCCCAGGTCTCGTTCGCCAGCGACTGGCAAAGCTGCGCAATCTGCGCGTGTTCGAAATAGGTGCGATCGGCCAGCGTCAGTTCGCGCGGCTCGCGGTCGAGTTCCAGCACGGCGCGGCGCGTGAAGTGTTCGGGCAGAAAATACAGATGCATGAAGTGCATATGACCGCGCACCCACCAGCGCGATTCGTGATCGCCAGGCAGCGCGCAAAGGCGGCTGGGTGCGCCGTACAGTCCGGGCAGCTTATGCCGCTCGGTTCGGTAGCCGCCGTTCAGATAGCACGACAGCGTGTGATGGCCCGGCTGCTCGTAGACTGTCTCGACTTCCAGCGTATAGCGCCGCCAGATCGCGATCGCCAGCTGATCGCCCAGCCACGCGAAACGCTCGAGCGTCGCGTTCGACTCGCCCAGCGTCCGACACACCGAATGCATGCCGAAGGGTGGCTCAGCGAGATCGATCAGCGAATCGGGCGGACGGGGGTTCACGGGGCGTAGGTGGTATGACGGGCTGGAGGGTTCGAGTATAGGGTGAACGCCGGGTGAACGCGTGCGCGGCACTTCGTTCACCCGGCAAAAGAGCGCAATCCTGGACAAATGCAAAGACGCGTTGCGGCGCATAGTCGGGCTCCCGAAATTGCCGCCTGCGCCTCGCCTGCCATGAATCTTTCGCTCTACGCCCTGACCGTGCTGATCTGGGGCACGACCTGGATCGCCATCAAGTGGCAGCTCGGCGTGACGCCGCCCCCGGTTTCGATTGCGTGGCGTTTCTGGATCGCGGCGCTGGTGCTGTTCGCATTGCTGCGCATCATGCGCCGCCCGATATGGCCGGCGCGCGCCGCCTGGCCCTACCTCGCGGCGCAAGGGCTCGCGCTCTTCTGCGTGAACTTCCTCTGCTTCTACTATGCCGAGCAGGTCGTGCCGAGCGGACTCGTCGCCGTGGTGTTTTCGACCGCGCCGTTGCTGAACTCGATCAACGGCCGCCTCTTCATGGGCCGCAAACTGCAGCCATCGGTGATCGTCGGGGCGTTGCTGGGTCTGATCGGGATTGCCTGCCTGTTCGAGCAGCAGATGGCTGGCCATGCGGGCGACCTCGTCATGTGGCGCGGACTCGCAATCGCATTTCTGGGGACGATGTGTTTTTCGGCGGGCAACCTGCTGTCCAGCCGGATGCAGGGGATGGGTCTGCATCCGCTCGTCACCAACGGCTGGGCGATGCTGATCGGCGCGAGCGTGTTGACAGTCGGCAGCCTCGCCGCCGGCCTGCCGTTCGCGTTGGAGCCGGAGCCGCGCTACCTGGGCGCGCTGCTGTATCTCGCGATTCCGGGATCGGTGATTGGCTTTACGGCTTATCTGACGCTCGTCGGTCGGATCGGGCCGGAACGCGCCGCGTATTGCACGGTGCTGTTTCCGATTGTCGCGCTGGCGGTTTCGACTGTGTTTGAAGGCTACCAGTGGTCGATTCTGGCCGTGGTCGGGCTGGTGCTGGTGGTCGCGGGAAATCTTGTCGCCTTCGACCTGACGCGCCGGATGTTTGGCGCACGCGTCACGAAGCGCCCGGCGTAGCCCACCGCACACGCGGCGGGTCCTGCGCCCGCCGCCTAGGCCGCCGCCTTCCGATGTCAGGCCACGGTATTTAACCGCCTGTTGCCGCACCCAGCTTGTAGCGGTTGGCCGTGTGAATCCCGTCAATACAGGAAACGCTTAATACAATCATTTGGGAATGTTTCACGCCGTGTGCCTTGCCTGGCAATCGTTTGCGCATTGAGGGGTAAACCATTCGCCGTCCCTGCCGATAAGGCAATTTCCATTCGAAGGGGACAAACTTGAAACTGCTAGCCAGCCTCCTCGTTGTGTCCGTGCTCGCCGGGTGCGCTCAGTTGCAAGCCGGCCGCACCGACGCGAACTCCGATGCGCACGCCGACGCCCATGCCGCGCCGGTCAACCTCGTCGACTTCGTCATACCGGCGGACGCGCTCGGCGCCCGGGATCCCAAGCTGACCGAAATCCTCACCAAGGTGGGGAGCGTAGCCTCAAAGCAGTCACAGTCAACGACCATAGTCGTCGCCGCTCTTCCGCAGGACTTTGCCTGGCTGAACCAGTCGATCCGGCGAGGGATTGCGCCTCAGCGGACGAACTCGATCCAGCTGGAGAACCTGGCCGTTGGAAGCTGCCAGCCGTACAGCATTCAGGTCAGACCGACCGAATAACCCGGGGTCACTCGCCATGTTTCGATTCACCCTCCTCGTCGCGACATTCGCGTCCACGACCGCGCTTGCCGGCTCACCGGCGGACGATGCTTCGTCGCATGCTGCGGGCTCCGCAGCGGCAAAGCCGGTCGCAGCGGCAGCCAGCCCGAACCAGCTCCTTCCGCCGCTCCCGCCGCTGGCTTCCCTGCCTGCCGCTGTCGCAGCGAGCGTCGACGAGGCGCCACCCACGCCGGGCAGCCCGTCTGCGAAGAAGTCGAAGCGCCCTCCTGGCCGGAAAGCGCCCGAAGCCTCCGTGCGCCTGGTGGTGACCGACAAGTCGCGTCTATATCTCACAGATGTGGAACGGCAACTCGATGCAATGCTGCAAGCCGGTCCATCCGACCGACGCCCTTCACCCGCCGCGCAGGCAGTCGCCTTGTCGCGATAGCCAGCCGCCGGAGGCAAGCTTGATGATCAACATGTTGCTCTTTGTGCCGTTGCGCTGGCTGCGGATCGCCCTCGTTTTGCTTCTGGCTGTGGCAGCTGCCGCATTGCCGGGCGTCGCTCACGCGGATGAAAACTGCTTCGAGGAAGCGGGCGTCTATCAAGGTGTGAACCCCGTCATCCTGAAGGCCATCGCCTGGTTCGAGTCGAAAGGCGATCCGGAAGCCGTGCATCGCAACGCCGACGGTAGCGTGGACGTCGGCCAGGCGCAGATCAACTCCGTGCATTTCGGTGAACTGCGCCGCAACGGCGTGCCTCCGGGCGCGCTCAGGAACGCGTGCGTCAACATCTATGTCGCGGCATGGATGCTGAAGCAGAAGATGCTGCGCTATGGCAACACCTGGCGAGCAATCGGCGCTTTCCATTCGGAGACGCCCAAGCTCCGCGACCAGTACGCACGGGACATACACGCCGTGCTCGTCTCCTGGGGCAACGCGGAGTAAGGGATTTCCGCGCGCTGTCAGGTGCGCACGACGAGGTGCCCGCAAAGACTCCGAAAGAGGCTGCTAGCCACCCGCAGACCGGATCGCGGAATCCGCGTTCGCGCGACGCCCGTCGAAGAAGATCGTGGCCGCAATATCCGCTACTCTTTTTGGAAAGGACGTGGACGAACGAATCGCCCTGCTTCGTTGCTGGCCGGCTGCCGCCAGATGCGGGAGCCATAGGCTTTCTGCGATTGCAGTTAGACTATTCATCATGGACAAATGCCGTTACTGCGAAAAAGTCCGTGACGAGCTGGATTGCCACGGGCCCGAATGCCGGAGAGCCATCGCCAAGGCTCTGCGGCGCCGGCGCGCGGGGCTGCCGATGGTGCCGAACGTCATCCGCAATGAGATTCCCGCTGGCGCATCCACCGGCGAGGTCATTACCGTACTGTCGCGCCAGCGCCTGCGCGCTCGCCGCGGCAACGAAGAACGCCGGGAGCGCAAAGAAGTAGAGGGTGGTGACGGAGACTGACGGTCCGCGCGTGAATCGATAAAACGTAGCGTGGCTCCAGATTCCCGTCTCATTGTGGGCCTAACAATAGCACCACAAATTTCCTATCCTTGCGTGGATCGACCGGGATCGAAAATCGCAGATTGCCGGCCGCACACGCCAAAGGAGCCACCAACTTGACCGCCCCCACCCACGTTCGCCCCGTCACACGCGACGACTTCGACAACTGGCTGCCGCTCTGGGACGCGTACAACGCGTTCTACGGACGCTCCGGCGAAACCGCATTGCCGCGCGACATTACCGATCTCACCTGGTCGCGCTTCTTCGACGGTTACGAGCCCATGCATGCGCTGGTCGCCGAAAGCGACGGCAAGCTGCTGGGCCTCGTGCACTACCTGTTCCATCGACACACGACGATGGCCGGCCCGATCTGCTATCTGCAGGATCTGTACACGGTGGAAACGGCTCGTGGAAAAGGCATCGGCCGGGCGTTGATCAACGCCGTGTACGCGCAGGCGAAAGCGGCGAACTCGCAGCGCGTCTACTGGCAGACGCATGAAACGAATCACACGGCGATGCGCCTATACGATGACGTCGCCGACCGTTCAGGCTTTGTGGTCTATCGCAAGGCCTTGTAGAAGTCGCACGACGACCCACAAGCAGAAAGGGCACGCCTTACGGCGCGCCCTTTCTGCTTTCTTCTACGCTAAAGCCTGAATCAGGCCTCCAGTTGCTCCAGCACCTTGCCCTTCGTCTCGATCCCGAGGAAGTGCACGGTGATCGCCGCAAGGAACGGCACGGCCGCGAGGATATAGAACGCGACGTCGAGATTGCCGCCGATCATCGTCTTCGACACGATGGCCGGCGCGAAGATCGCCGCCACCTTCAGCCACGCGCCGCCGACGCCACAGCCGAACGCACGGATGCTGGTCGGGTAAAGCTCAGGCGTGTAGACATACGCCGTGATGAAGCCGCAAGCCAGCAACCCGAGCGCCAGGGCGCAGAACGTCGCGACCACATACACCGACGACGCGTGGAACACGCCGGCCAGTACCAGTGACAGCGCACACAGCAGGAACGACACGTTGATGATCGGCTTGCGTCCCACCTTGTCGACCAGCAGCGCGCAAGTCAGCGACCCGAGCACGCCTAGCACCGAAGCCGCGACGGCCAGATTCAACGCGAGTTGCAGCGGCGCGTGATAAACGGTGCGGTAGATCGTCGGCAACCAGGTCGACAGACCATACTGGATGAAGCCGCAGGTGATCCAGAGCATCGCGACCGCCAGCGTGCGCTTCAGGTAAGCCGGGCCGAACAGGTCTTTCATGCGGCGCTTCGGATGGCGATTCGCCAGCGCGTCGAATTCCGCCGCTTGCGTAACGGGCGCGAGCGAGCCCTTCGCGGTGCGTTCGAACGCCTGCACGGCAGCGTCGGCATCGTTCATCCGTTCGCGCTCGGCGAGCCAGCGCGGCGATTCCGGCACGAGCTTGCGCAGCGTGAAGAACAGGATCAACGGCATACCGCCGATAAAGTACATCGCTTCCCAACCGAAACGCGGCACGATCCAGGCGCCGAGCGCGTTCGATGCGAGCAACCCGATCGGAAACACGATTTCATATAGCAGCACGAAGCGGCCGCGGCCGTGCGCACGGCTGATTTCGTTGATGTACGTGGCCGCCACCGGCAATTCACCACCCAGCCCGAAGCCCTGAATCACGCGCAGCGCGACGAACACAACGAAGGTCGGCGCAAACCCGCACGCGATACTCGTCAAACCGATGATCCCCGAACTCCAGGCGATGGCGCGCACGCGGCCATGACGCTCGGCGAGCCAGGGGAACAGGAACGCTCCAAATAGCTGGCCGACCGAACCCGAAGCGATCAGAAAGCCGATCTCCCACGGCGTCAGATGCCATTTCTGGATCAGGATCGGCAGCGTCGCGGCAATCGCGATGACGTCGAAGCCATCGAAAAACGTTGCCAGTCCGATCAGGATCCGCGCGCGGATCTGCATTGCGTTGGTCGGCAGCCGCTCGAGCCGCGCAATGATCGATCCCCGCGTGACGGGGCCGAAGACACCGGCGCCGCCTCGATGCTCAATGATGTTGTCGATGGTTCTCATGCCTGGTGTCCCGTGCCGTTGTTGGGGTTACGCGAGTGCTTTGGCGGCGTCGGTCAACGTCGCGAGGTCGATCGTGCGTCCCTGGTTCATCCATTTCCGCGCGAGCTTCAGGTCGCGCGGCGTGTTGATTGCGATTGCCCCGCGCAGGATGCCGTCCCGTACGAAGAACAGCGTTGCGCGTTTTTCCTGGACGCTGCCGCGTACTGCGAGTTCGGCGTCCACAGGAATGTCGCCGAGAATCTGTAGATTCACGTCGTACTGATCGGACCAGAACCACGGGATGTCCGCGTACGCTTCCGATACGCCAAGTACC
Source organism: Paraburkholderia sp. BL10I2N1 (assembly GCF_004361815.1). Lineage (NCBI taxonomy): Bacteria > Pseudomonadati > Pseudomonadota > Betaproteobacteria > Burkholderiales > Burkholderiaceae > Paraburkholderia > Paraburkholderia sp. BL10I2N1. The sequence goes on from NZ_SNWA01000002.1 coordinate 1,843,919, forward strand.
GCTTTCGCTGCAGCGATGGCCTGGTTCTGCGCATTCGCCCACGATTCGAGCCGCACGCGGCGCTTGAGCCATGCATTCGGATGATTCGCCACGTCGCCGCACGCGAAGATACGCGGGTCGGCCGTCGCACCGAATTCGTCGACGACGATGCCGTCCGCGACCGGCAGGCCTGCCGCTTCGGCAATCGCCGTATGCGGGGCGAGGCCAATGCCGGCGACGGCGAAATCGGCGTCGATGGTTGTGCCATCCGCGAGTGTGGCGCGTACGCGGCCCGGATCGTCAGGGTGATCGTCGAGCGTGACGAGCGCTGCGCTGAGCCGTACATCGACGCCATTCGCGCGATGCAGTTCCAGCAGGAAATCCGACACAGCCGGCGGCAACGAACGCGCGCACAGACGCGGCGCGCCTTCCACTACCGCTGCTTCGACGCCGAGCTTGCGCGCGGTCGCCGCCACTTCCAGTCCAATCCAGCCGCCGCCGATGACGAGCACGCGCTGGCTCTTGCGCAGGCGCTCGCCGAGCACGACCGCTTCATCGAGCGTGCGCAGATAGGTGATGTGCGACGTCTTCACGAGCGCATCGGGCAAACGGCGCGCCGCGCCGCCCGTCGCGATCACGAGCCGGTCATACGACACTTCCCGGCCCGAGCGCGTATGCACCACGCGCGCTTCGCGGTCGACCGACGTCGCGCAATCCGGCTGCCATGCCTCGACGTTCAGCGCGGCGAAGTCGTCCGGCTTCACGATGCGCACGGTTTCGATATCCGCTTCGCCGGCGAGCACCGCTTTCGACAGCGGCGGCCGCTCGTACGGCAGATGGATTTCGTCGGCGATCATCACGAGACGGCCGTCGAAGCCTTCCTTGCGCAGCGTCTTCACGATCCAGCCCGCGGCCTGGCCACCGCCGATCACGACAATCGTCTGTGGTTCGTCGACAGCGCCTTTGCCCTGCGTCGTGTCTTCGCTCATTTTTTCTGCTCCGTCATGAACTTGCCTGCCGGCGCACTCACGTTCTTCTGACGACGCGTATTACCGTCGATGCCGCCGTCGATCGCCCATTCGGCGAACACGGTCGGGCCCGGTTCGAAGTCGCGCGGCTGCCATTCGGGCGTGAGCATGTCTTCGTCGGCGTAGTACTCGATCAGGCCGCCGGCCGGATTCTTGAAGTACCAGAAGTACGCCGACGAAACCGGATGCCGGCCCGGTCCGAGCTGCGTTTCCCAGCCGCAACGGCTGATATGCATGCCGCCGCCGAACACTTCGTGGATGTCGCGCACGGTGAACGCCACGTGATTCAGGCCGCGCTTGCCGTTGGGCAGCGCAAGCAGAAAGATGTCGTGGTGGCCGCCGTGCGGGGCGCAGCGCATGAACGCGCCGCGGCCCGGGTAACGGTCCGACATCTCGAAGCCGAGCAGTTCCTGATAGAACTTCTCCTGCTCCGCGAGGCAGTTCGTGAAGAACACGACGTGCCCCACTTCGACCGGTTCCGCGCGCTCGTAAATCGGCGACGGCTGGTCGACGCGCAACGTCTGGCCCCACACGTTAGACGGGGAGCCGTGCACGTCGACCGCCCGCTTGCGCGTGACTTCAACGCGGATCGCCATGCCGCCCGGGTCGAAACAGCCGACGGCGTCGTCCGTTTCGAAATGGCCCGGCTGACCGGCGAAGCGCCCGCGCAGTGCGTCGAGATCGGCGCGCGTGGCGACGCCCCAGGTCACTTCGCGCAACGTCGGGCCTTCTTCGAAGGCGGGCGGCAGCGACGGATCGTTCGCGTCGACGACGAGGATCGTGCAGCCGTTCAGCGTTTCGAAGCGGGCGCGTGTTTCATCGTGCGCGGTCTCTTTCAGGCCCCAATCGGCGAAAAACCGCCGACAGGTAGCGAGATCCGTCACGCCATAGGTAATCTGTTCGATGCCGAGAATGCTCATTGCTTACCTCTTGAGTGCTCTTCAATGCGCCGTTCCTGGTTAGCCCACGGCAGCGGGGCGTCGTTCAAGCCCCAGTAAAGGCTCTTTTGCTGCATGTATTCGCGGATGCCGAGGCGGCCCTTCTCGCGACCCATGCCGCTTTCCTTCCAGCCGCTGAACGGCGTCGAAATCGAAAACAGCTTGTAGGTATTGATCCACACGGTGCCCGCTTCCAGCGCACGGGCGACGCGCCATGCGCGCTTGTAGTCGCGCGTCCAGATGCCGGCGGCGAGACCGAAGACGCTGTCGTTTGCATCCTTGATCAGCGACGCTTCGTCATCGAACGGCATGGCGACCAGCACCGGCCCGAAGATTTCTTCCTGGCAGATGCGCGCGCTGTTCGGCAGACCTTCGAGGATCGTCGGCTGGTAGAAGAAGCCGTTTTCGCGTCCCTCGCCAGGCGGGCGTTCGCCGCCGCACAGCAGACGGCCGCCCTCTTCCAGCCCGAGCGCAACGTAACGTTCGACCGACTCGCGATGCTTTGCGGAAATCAGCGGACCCATCTGCGTTTCAGCGTGCGACGGATCGCCGACGCGCAGCTTGCGTGCGCCTTCGGCGAGCCGCTTCATGAATTCAGCGTAGAGGGGACGCTGCACGAAGAGCCGCGACCCCGCGATGCATGCCTCGCCCGAAGAGCTGAAAATACCGTACAGCACGCCGTTGACCGCGTGGTCGAGATCGGCGTCGTCGAATACGATGGTCGGCGATTTGCCGCCCAGTTCAAGCGACACGGGCATCAGCTTTTCAGCGGCGATACGCGCGATGCCGCGGCCAACGTCGGTGCCGCCGGTAAATGACACTTTCTTCACGAGCGGATGGCGCACCAGCGCGTCGCCGATCACCGAGCCCTTGCCGGGCAGCACGCTCAACACGCCTTTCGGCACGCCCGCTTCTTCGCAGATGCGCGCGAGCGCCAGCGAGACGAGCGGCGTCACTTCCGCCGGCTTCAGCACGACCGCGTCACCTGCTGCGAGCGCCGGCGCCAGCTTCTGCGCGTCGGAAGCGATCGGCGAGTTCCACGGCGTGATCGCCGCGATGACGCCGATCGGCTCATGCACGCTCATCGTCAGATAGTCGCCGCGCGATGGCGTCAGTTCTTCGTCGAGCGTTTCGAGGCACGCCGCGAAATAGCGGAACGTGTTCGCGGCACTCGCCACGAGGACACGCGTTTCGGCAATCGGCTTGCCGTTGTCGCGGCGTTGCAGATGCGCAAGCGCTTCGTGGCGCTGCGTGATCAGATCGGCGATGCGATACAGCACCAGTGCGCGCTGATGTGGCTTCAGTCCCGCCCAGTCCGCCTGGCGCCAGGCGAGATCGGCGGCTTCGACAGCTTCCTTCGCGTCCTCGGCGCTGGCCGTGGAGATTTCCATGTTCACCGACTGATCCGCCGGGTAAATGCTCGTGTAAGGCGCAGCGCGGCCGCGCCGCCATTCGCCGCCAATCAGGATGTCGCAGGATGGAACCAGGCTGGTATCGAAAGGAGTCATGTCTAGGGTCCGTCAGATCAGGTACTTCAGCTCAATTGCATTCGCTCAGTTGCGTCAGCTCAGTTGCGTCAAATGACGCAGTGCGCCGCGCGGTTGCGCAGCGCGCGGATCGCGCTGTACGCGGTCAGTGCGGACGTCTTGGGGTTGTCAGGCAATGGTTTGCCGCACATTTCCAGCGACATCTCACCGAACGCGCCCCGCGCGACGATGCGGTGCACGTTGCGTGTCACCGACGGATCCGCGATCAGGCGCACCAGCGTCTGGTCGAGACCGAGGCCGGCGAGCGCAATGGTCGCCGCGACGTTCGCGTTCTTCGGATAGAGTCGCGCCGCGTCCCGTGCACTGCCTTCGAAGATCACGCGTTCAGCGGCGAGCGTGTTCAGGTCGCACACTTCTTCGGCCGGCGTGCCGAGCCAGCCGACCGGCGGCTTGCGGCCCGTGTACACCACTTCGTCGAGACCGCCGAGTTTCGCCGCCGACAGCGCATCGATGCCGCCGATCGCGCCGGACAGCAACGTCAGCGTGGCATCGCCCTGGTCCGCCGCGGCGGACAGCAGGTCGAGCAGCGTGACATCGGACAGCGCGCCGATCGACGCGACCGCGCAGTCGGTGCCCGCCTTCAGGAGCGGCACGACATGGTCGACGAGCGCGCCGTGCCCTGCGCATTCCAGCGCGAACTGCGGGCGGCTCGACAACGCATCGACCGACGACACCACGTCGACCGACGATCCCACGACTTCACGCACCGATGCCGTATAGCGCTCCGGCACGATCACATGCGACACACGTACCTGCGGATCGGCCGCAACAGCGCGGTACACCGTCTGTCCGATCGCGCCGAAGCCGATCATCGCGATGTCGATGGGCGCATGGTTCGCACCACGCGCGTGATGGGCATCACGCATGTTCCGGCTCCTCTTTCTTGACCGGCGGCCCCGCGAACGCGGTCGTGAAGCTGCCGACCGACTTCATGTCGACTTCGACCAGCACCGGGCCGACCTTGTCGAGACCTTGCCGGATGATGTCGTCGGCCTGATTGAGCGACGACAGACGGTAATGAGTGAGACCCAGGCTCGCGCAGAACTGCGAGAAGTCCGGTTGGTGCAGATCGACGTAGTAGCGACGGCCGCCGTACTGCGCGTCCTGAATGTTGCGGATCACGCCGTAGCACTGGTCGTTCATCAGCACGATCATCACGTTGGCGTTTTCCTGCACGGCCGTCGCGAGTTCGCCGACGTTGACCATCAGGCCGCCGTCGCCAACCAGACAGACGGTCTTCGATGCCGATTCCGCCAGCGCCGCGCCGATCGCCATCTGCATGCCCTGGCCGATGCCGCCGCCAAGCGCGTGCACGCCCGCACGCGGCGTAAAGATCTTCAGCATGCGGTTGCCCCACGTGCTGTTCGAGATCGTCACGTCGCGGACCCAGTTGTAGTCGCGGCCCACCAGGCGTTGCAGCGATTCGACCAGCTGGCGATACGGGCCGAGACCCTTCGCGGTTTCCGCAACAGCCGTCTCGCGTGCGGCAGCGAGGTCGCCGGCGAACGAAGGATCGACCTTCAGCTTGCCTTCGAGACGCGTCGCCAGTGCATCGAGGACCGCCGCGGCGTCGCCGTGCACGAACAGATCGTTGCGATAGCCGCGGTTGTCGGCGAGCGCGTCGGCGTCGATGCGATAGAGCGGCTGCGGCAGCGCAAGCTTGTACTTCAGCGTTTCGTTGCCACGCAGACGCGAACCGACCACCACCAGTGCGTCGCACGTCTTGTAGAAGCTTTCGACGGCCGGATGCACGTTGAACGCGCCGAGCGTCGCCGGATGATCTTCCGGCAGCACGCCGCGACCCTGCACGCTGGTCACGACGCCAAAGCCGAGCGCCACCAGACGTTCGACCGCGGAACGCGCATGGCGCGTGCCGCCGCCCAGCCACAGCAGCGGACGCTTCGCATTCGTCAGCGCCTGCGCGAGTTTTTCGACGCGTGCGTCGTCGTGCGTCAGCGTCGTGACGTGCGGCGCCGTCATGTCTTCCGGCCAGTCGGCGAGAGCCGCCTGGATGTCGATCGGGATTTCCACGCTAACCGGGCCACTCGGTGCCGTATGCGCGACGCGCACGGCTTCGCGGATCGTCGGCAGGGCGGTTTCCACCGAGCGCACGCGGAACGCGGCCTTCGAGATCGACTGAAGCATCGACAGCTGATCCGGCGCTTCGTGGATGTATGCGAGGTCCTGATCAAGGTATTCGGTTTCGATCTGGCCGGTGATGTGCAGCATCGCGGTGCCGGCGGTCAGTGCCTCGACCAGCGCGCCTGCCGCGTTGCCTGCGGCCGTGCCGGTGCTCGTAAACGCCACGCCGAGACTGCCCGACACCCGCGCGAGGCCGTCAGCCATGTTGACCGCGCCGGCTTCGCCGCGCGCGCCGACATAGCGGATGTTGCCGCGTCGCCCGATCGCGTCGAGGATCGGCATGTTGTGGATCGAGATCACGCCGAACGCCGTACGCACGCCGCATTGTTCGAGAAAGGCGGCAATCAGCTCGCCGATGGTGGTTTTGTTAGACATGACGTGCATTGCCTCCAGAAACATCGATGTGACTGCCCGTCGTGTAGGACGACTGAGCGGTGGCCAGATAAAAGAGTGCCTGCGCCGCTTCTTCGGGACGTCCGAAGCGGCCGAGCGGAATGTTCTTCCTGCGCGCGAGTTCGCCGGTCCAGTCTTCCCAGCTTTGACCCGGCTGCGCCTGGGTTTCGAAACGGCGGCGCCATTGCCCCGACTCGACGATGCCGATCAAAATCGAATTCACGCGAATCCGCTGCGGCGCGAGTTCACCAGCCAGCGACTTGATGAGACTCAGCACGCCCGCGCGGGCCGACGAAGTCGCCACCATGTGCGGCTCCGGCTGCAACGCAAGCAGCGAGTTCACGCAGACGATCGACGCGTTGCCCGAGCCCGCGGCATCGCGCAGCATCGGCAGGAACGCGCGCGTCGGGCGAATGATGCTGAAGTACTTCAGGTCGAGTTCCTCGCGCCAGGCGTCGTCCGTGGTGTCGGCGAACGTCGAGACGCGGCCCTGGCCGGCGTTGTTCACCAGCATGTCGATGCGGCCAAAGCGCGTTTGCACCGCCTGCGCGAACGCGTTGACGTCGTCGCCGTCGAGCACGTCGCAGCGCGCCGCCAGCAGCTGAGCTTGCGGGAAGCGCTCGCGCAGCGCGCTTTCGGCGCACGCGAGACGCCCGCCGTCGCGGCCGCAGATCGCCACCGATGCGCCAGCCTGCAGAAAGAGTTCGGCCGTCGCGAGCCCGATGCCGGACGACCCGCCCGTCACCACTGCGACCTGTCCGGTCAAGTCGATTTGAATCATCAGATCCCCAATGCCTTCATGTACTGGCTTCTTGCCGGCGGCCGGTAGTTGAGCCGCTTCGAGAGTTCGTCGGCCGCGCGCCGGACCTTGTCGACGAGGCCGCTGTCGAGCAGCGACGCATCGATCTCAGGCCGCGGAATCGTCGTCGTAATGACCGCGACGATGCGGCCGGTGTCGTTGCGCACCGGCGCCGACACCACCGAAATACCGCGCTCGAACGACGACTCGCTGATCGCGAAGCCGCGAATTGCATCGTCGCGGATGCGCTCATAAAGCGCTTCGATCGTTTCCGGCGTGTGCTGCGTATAGCGTTCGAGCTTCGGCTCGGGATACAGCTCGCGCAGATCGTCGAGCGTGAAGTCGCCCATCAGCACCTGGCCGTGCGTCGTTGCATGAGCAGGCAGGCGCGTGCCGACGTTCACCTTCACCGAGCTGAAAATCGGCGCATGGCTTTGCGCCTTCGCAACGAAGACGACATCGCGTCCATCGCGGATCACGATGTGGCTCGTGAGGCCGGTTTCGTTGCGCAGCCCTTCGATGATCGGCAGACCAAGATCCGTCAATTCCAGCGAGCTCAGGTATTCAAAACCAAGGCGCAGCACGGCGACGCCCAGGCGATAGTTGCGATCGCGGTCGGCCCGCTCGAGAAAGCCCAGCGATTCGAGCGTCTGCAGCAGACGGAATACCGTCGTACGGGGAATGCCAAGACGCTTCGACAGTTCGGGCGCGCCGAGCACCGGCTCGCGTGGCGAAAATTCAGTGAGAATCCGCAGACCGCGTTCGAGACCCGGCACGCGATAGTTCGTATCGCTGCGGTCTTCGTCTGCTTCGCGGGCTGGATCCGTCATATCAGGGGTCATTCAGAGACTCCGTTGTCCAGCGTTTGCGGCGTTGACAACACCTGCTGCACCCGCACGGCAGAAGGTATCGAGGATGGCGTTGTACGCGGAGGGCGCTTCGATGTAGCCCGCGTGTCCGGCACGCGGCACGATCTGAAACGGCGCGCGTGCAAGCTGGGCGAGACGCTCGCAGGCAGCGGGCGGCGTGATGCTGTCTTCCGCGCCAACTGCCACGGCTACGCGACCGTCGAATGCGGCCAGATCGGAGGCGAGGTCGGCGTTGGCGAGCAGATGCGTCGCCTGCGCATAACCGTGCGGCACGACGCGCGACATGTTCCAGCGGACCCAGCTGCGTGCGGTGTCGTCGGCATACGCCGACAGCATGTTCGCGCTGCGCTTTTCAGCGAGGCCTGCGGGGCCGAGTTCGGCGAGCATCGCAAGACGCGCGTCACGCTTGGACGCACGCACCTCGGGCGACGCGGCACCATACCCGCCAGCGGGCGAAACCAGCAGCAGACCGGCAACCCGATGCGCGTTCGCCGCGGCGAATGCGCCCGCGACGATCGCGCCCAGCGAATGTCCGACCAGCATGCAACGCCCGATACCGAGCGCGTCGAGCCACGCCTTCAGCACGTTCGCGTAGTCTGAAGCGACCGGCGACGATGCGTCGACCGGCGTCGAAGCGCCATAACCGGGCGCATCCCACGCAAGGACGCGCCGGGTCGAACCGAGCCCTTCGAACTGCTGAACCCATGACGCCGCGCCCGAACCGATGCCATGCAGCAGCACGAGCGGCAACGCTTCAGTATTCGCAGCGCCCGCTTCGCGATAGCTCACGATGCGCTGTGCGGTGACGACCTGCTGCGCGGGAAACTGCGCGAGGCGCGTTTCGAGCGAAGCAGCAGATTGAGCGGTGACGGTGATGGCTTCTGACATGACTTCGATTGAAGGGTGCGGGTGACCTGGCGGGCGCGTGACTTAGCGCGTGACTGAGCTCTTGAGCTTCGCGAGCGGCGAATCCGGCGGATAGGTCGGCGTGATGGGCTTCGGCGAACCGAGCATCACGCACATCAGCGCGTCTTCCTCACCGATGTTCACTTCCGTGCGGTACACGCCGGGCGGCACCGAGATCAGATCGCGTTCACCGATCACGGATTCCCACGTTTCGCCGTCCTTCTCGCAGATCACCTTCATCTTTCCGCGCAGCACGAAGAAGATTTCCTCGACATCCATATGGATGTGGCTCGGGCCGATGTTGCCGGCCGGAATCACCATCGTCGAGAACGTGAAGCCGCCGGCCGGGACCGTGTTCACATCCTTCGCGACGCCCGTGCCGCCCGTGCCGACGTAGCGCATCTGCGCACGGCGGTACTTCGGGTCGTAGTCGGCCTGGAACCTCAGGGCGTCCCAGTCATAACGGCGGGTTTCAAGGCGCGCGACGCGGCTTTCCATCCACTGCGCAAAGCTCGCATCCGTAGGTTGGTCCCACGATTTGCGTTCGATATCTGCATCGGCCATCGATTTCTCCTTTCGATTCGACTGGGTCAATTCATCACAAAGCCGCCATTGACCGGCAACAACTGGCCAGTCACAAAGCGCGCGGCGTCGGACAACAGAAACAGGACCGGCCCCGTGACGTCGTCGGGAACCTGCGCGCGCGTCAGCGCGCGACCTTGTTTGTAGTATTCGTGGCGCTCGGCGGGCACATACGCCGTCGCCTCGACTTCGGTGAGCCCCGGCGCGATTGCGTTGACCGTAATGCCGTGAGCGCCGAATTCGCGTGCGAGCGAGTGCGTCATCGAAATCACCGCGCCCTTGCTCGCGACATAGGCGAGCAGCTTCGGCGCGCCCCACAGGGCGGTGTCCGACGCGATGTTCACAATGGCGCCGCGGCCCGAATCACGCAGATGCGGCAGCGCTGCGATGCTCGCGAGCCAGGTGCCGCGCACGTTCACATTCATCACCGCATCCCACGTTTCCGTGCTCAGTTCGGTTGCGAGCTTGCCGCCGGAATAGGTGATCGCCGCGTTGTTGATGAGGCCGTCGATGCCTCCCAAACGCTTCGCACCTTCGTCGACGAACGCCGTGATGGTTTGCGGTTGCGACAGATCGAGCGGCACGTACGACACGTCATGCCCCTGCTCGCACAGCGAGGCAGCGAGTGCGCGGCCTTCGTCGTGCAGCAGGTCGCCGAACACCACGCGGGCTCCCGCTGCGCCGAGCGCCGCGACGAACGCCGCGCCGAGCCCGCGCGCGCCACCCGTGACGAGTACGCGCCGGCCAGCCAGTGCCCCGGACGCAGCGTTATGCATGGCTATGTCCCGCGTGGCTGGCTTCGGTCGCGGCGCCTGCGAGCTGCACGCGGTGCGCATCAAGATCTACGAAGTGCTGTTGGGCACGTTGACGCAGCATGCGGCGCACGCGCGTCATGCCGACGTCGTGCTGATACAGGAATTCGTGATCGCGCGCATTCGGCGCCATGCTTTCGAGGACGTAGCGGTCCTGCTCGAGCACCGCCCAGTGCAGTCCTTCGAGGCGGTTGCGGTACATGAAGCGCCATGCGTCGCGCTGCCAGCCCGATACCTTGCGGGTGCGCCAGAAGTAGACCTGGCAGTTGTCTCCATCGGTAGGAACGGCGAAACCGATAATCCCGAAGTTGCCGCCCGGGCCGAACTTCTTCTTGTACGGAATCGCGAGGCGCATCCACAGGACACCGGTCTCGCCGAGCTCGACCCAGTCGAAGTTCACATCGCGCTGACCGACCTTTTCGAACATCAGACCGGTTTCGGTCTTGCGCACGCGCATGTCGGCCTGCTTGTCGCCTTCGGCCATCGAGTGCGACGTCGCGTGCAGATACGCGCCGTGCATCGGGTCCATCACGTTGTCGATAGCGTACTGATAGTTGCACTTCCAGTTCGACACGCAGAGGAAGCTCGCGTATTCCTCGCCGACCAGTTCTTCCGGCAGCGCGAGCGGCGTGGGTTCCTTGTGCGCGTCGTCGCCGAACCACAGGAAGATCGCGCCTGCGTGCTCTTCGACCGGATACGACTTCACGCACTTCTGCCCTTCAAGCGGACAGGCCGACACGGCCGGCACCTTGGCCACCGTGCCGCCACCGTCGATTTCGATGCCGTGATACCAGCAGGCGACGCTGCCGCCCAGGTTCCAGCCCAGCGACAGACGCGCGCCGCGGTGCGGGCAGCGATCTTCGAGTGCGTGGACGCGGCCTTCCTGATCGCGCCACAGCACGATCTGGTCGCCGAGGCGCGTGAGGCCGACCGGGGCGTTGCTGACCTGCCAGCTCGGTGCCACGGGATACCAGTAGTTGCGCAGGCCACGGTCGAGGTAAGCCTGGACCGGATCGACGGAATTTGCAGTTGTGGGGGACGTCATGAAAAGACTCCGGGTACGTGTTCTTTGAGACTTGATCGGGGCCGGCTTGCAGTGGACCAACCACCGGGGCAGGCCGAGACGGGCGTGAGCCCATCCCGTTCGTGCAGGTCGTTCTTTATTCAGCGAGCAGACGGAATTCGGCGGCGAGACGCTCGGCGTTCCATTGGCAGCCTTCCGGCGTGCGGAAACCGATACGGTTCAAACCGTCGACCACCTCGTCGAGCTCCACCGCGCCTGCTTCGAACACTTTTTCGAGCGCATCGCCGAAGTCGTTCTCGTACTGCGTCGGCTCGGCTTTGCGCGTTTGCCAGATGAAGTTTTCGGTTTCGCCCGGCTTCTCGATGACGCCCTTGCCGGCCACGTTGTTCGGCTGCGGCGCAAGCCACGGCTTGAGATGAGGATTGAAGTTCACGGCTACCTCTCGCATGTCATTCCACCTTGATCTGGATTTCTTCACCGGCGAGGCGCACCGCGTACATCTTCAGATCGCGGCCGCCCGGCTCTTTCAGACACTTGCCGGTCGGGATATGGAACACGGCTTCGTGCAGCGGACATTCGACGGTGTCGCCATCGATAAAGCCCTGCGTCAGCAACGCGTACGCATGAGGGCAGACGTTTTCGAGCGCATAAAGCTCGTCGCCCACCTTGTAGATGCCGATTTCGGTGCCGTCGAGTTTGTACTCGAGCGGTTCGTCATCGGACAGGTCGCCGGCATGTCCGGCACAGCGCCATTCTTCAGCCATTTCTCACCTTCTCCAGGACACTCATGTTCCATATAAGGAACATTAGTTTATGTATGGTCATTATAGAAGTCGGTCCGCGGCGACAAAATAGAAATCTGCCGTTTCCAGGGAAAACACCGAGTGCGCGTCTCGAAATTGGTAGGCGTGTGGTACGAAGAATCCCGCTTCTGGTTGCCGAAACGCCCACCGCCAAAGGCTTTGCGCTGATTACAGAGAAACCCTGAGCTCCGCCGACTAAGGGTTTTCACTATCGCGAAAAAGTATTTTGACCAACTCCGAGTATCTCTATACTTTCCATAGGCGATACATACGCCCATAGGTGGAACATAACAGCAGGGGCAACCTTGACGCAAGAGACCAGGGTCGCAGCCATTTAACGAAGGCTTGCTGGAGAAACCGGAGCAGGGCTCCGGCTATTCGTCATCCGATCAGGAGTACATAAAAGGTGAAACAGATCATCGCCGCGGGGTTGACCGGCATTTGCGCCATGTCCGGTGCCTGGGCACAAAGCAGTGTCACGCTGTACGGCAGCCTGGATGCCGGTATCGCGTACGTCAGCAATGTCGGAGGCAGTACGAAATGGATGGCGGAAAACGGCAACATGCAGCCGGACCGCTGGGGCCTGAAGGGTGTTGAAGATCTCGGCGGCGGTCTGAAGGCGGTCTTCCAGCTGGAGAACGGCTTCTCCACGACCACGGGTGCGTTCGCGGTGGCCAACACGATATTCAACCGGCAGGCGTATGTGGGGCTCAGTTCTGATCAGTTCGGCACGTTGACCTTCGGCCGCCAGACGCCGTTCAGCTTCGACGTGCTCGGCCCGCTCAGCACCGGGTATCTCGCAGCGAGCTGGTTTGCGTTCCACCCGGGCAATATCGACCAGCTCGCGGACACAGGCGTCGTGCCGTACAACAACTCGGGGAAATATCGTTCGCCGAGCTGGTACGGCGTAACGTTCGGCGCAATGATGGGCCTCGGCAACACGACCAACTTCGCGACCGGCCGCACGTGGAGTGTTGCGCTGAGCTATGCGAACGGCCCGCTGAAGGCGGGCGCGACGTATTCGAACGAGAACAACCGCTCACCGGCGATCGTGACAACCGGCATCACCACGTTCCAGGGGCAGCCGGCTGCAACCTACATGGCCGACAAGGTGGAGAACATGGGAGCCGGCTTGTCCTACCAGTTCGGCAACCTGCTCGTGCACGGCCTCTACACGCGCGTGAAGCTGCAATCGAATGGCTTCTCCGATACGTATCAGAGCTACGACGCCGGCGCGAACTACCAGTTCACGCCCGCGAACAGCGTCGGCGGCGGCGCGGCCACGACGACGCTGTCCGGCCGTCGCTGGACGCAGTTCATGATCGGCGATGTCTACGCGCTGTCGAAGTCGACGCAGGTTTATGTGAACGTGCTGTATCAGCATGCGAATGAAAATGCGCACGCTGCGTTCTTTACGGCGGGCGTGTCGAGCGGGCGTAACCAGACCATCGTCCTGACCGGCATCCACCACTCGTTCTGATGCCGCAACGCTGAATGATCAGGCAACCGGCGCGGTGCTGTATTTCAGCCTGCTGCGACCGGTTTGCCTTGCGCGTGCGCGACGGTTGGATCGTCCGCCTTCGCGCGGTAATTCAGGCGGGTCGACAGATCGACCGCCGCGCCGCACACCGCCGCGATGAGCGGCGCTCGTTCGCCCGCGCCGCCGATATCCGAGCGCGGCACCGTAGCGGTAATCGCCGCGACGATCTTACCCGACTGATCGCGCACCGGCGCGCTTACCACCGAAATGCCCCGTTCGAACGACGCTTCACTCAGCGCAAAGCCAAGCGCCGCACTTTCGCGCACGCGTTCGTATAGCTCGTCGACGGTGCCCGGCGTGCGTTCGGTAAAGCGCTCGAGCTGCTGCTCCGGATAGAGCGCGCGCAACTCGTCGAGCGTGAGGTCGCCCATCAGTACCTGGCCGTGCACCGTCGCGTGTGCGGGCAGGCGTGTGCCGACATGGACCTTCACCGAGCTGAACATCGGATCGTGCGTCTGCGCCTTCGCAACGAAGACGACGTCGCGCCCGTCGCGGATCAGCAGGTGCGTGCTCAGGCCCGTGGCATCGCGCAGCCGCTCGAGCACCGGAGTGCCGAAGTCGGTCAGTTCCAGCGAACTCAGGTATTCGAAGCCGAGCCGCAACACCGCGACGCCCAGCCGGAAATGCCGGTCGCCGTGGGCACGTTCGAGAAAACCCAGCGCTTCGAGCGTCTGCAGCAAACGGAACGTCGTGGTGCGTGGAATGCCGATGCGCTTCGACAGCTCCGGTGCGCCCAGTACCGACTCGCGCGCCGAAAATTCCGCGAGGATGCGCAGGCCGCGTTCGAGGCCCGGCACGAGATAGGTGGCAGGCGACGCGTTGTCGTCGTCGGTTGCTTCGATGGATTCCACGGATGCCACGACCTCATCGTCGGCGGTCAGGCTGTCGCCGCGCGGCCCCACGCTCTTGCGTCCCGCTCCTGTCTTGTCTTCTTTTGCCATGTCCGGCTTTCATATTGCTGATGGTTCGTAGATCAGCATGATAGCGCGAAGCACGCCGGGAAAATCCGCCGGGGCAGCCGCGGGAGGCCGCCCTACCTGAGGTCTTTCACCAGCGAAGCCCGAACGCTCGAGTCGATCGTGTGAACCGGCACCGGGTAGTTCGGATGATCGCTGCCGATCTGCAACGCCGCACCGTCCCGCAGGCGCGCCTTCATCGACGGCGTCAGCTCGAAGCGCACAAAGTGCACCGCAGACGTCTTTTCTTCGTTCTCGCGCTCCAGATCTTCATCGGCGATGGCATACACCGGGGGCTCGCCGTCGACCTGCAGGAATACGCGATCCTCGATGCCGATCAGCCGCCCCAAGGCCGCGCGCCGTTCGATCTCGTTTTCATACTCGATCTGCATGGTCGCTTTCAGGTTGCTGCCGTCGGGCACGAGCGGCAGGTAAGCATCGAGTTCGCCCTGAATGCCCTCTTCGTCGAAGATTTTCTCGATGTGAAGCATTTCCTGGATCTGATAGCGAATCGTCGTCTCGTCTTCGAACAGGAACGTCACGTGGTTGCCGAGCGGGACGGTGCGCAGTTTCTTGTGTTCGATCACCTGCTCGCGCAGCGTTTCGCGCGACTTCGCGTACATTTCAAGCGACAGCAACGAGTTGCGGGCGATGCTCATGGCGCTTTCCTTGCGTTTGCGGTGTTGTTGGGGTGCCTGCGGTTTGCGGTGTCAGATGCCATAGGCCTTGCGCAGCAGCGTCAATGGATGCGCGAGCGTTGCCCGGCGTGATCCGCTTTCGTCCATACCCTGTTCGATGTGATGTCCCGCCAGCTGGCAATCCGACGAGATGTAATCGGGCTCGGGCTGCGCCATCGCCTTGAAGACCGGCTTGCCAATCTTCATCGCCATGGCGTGAAACTCCTTCTTCACGCCAAACGTTCCGGCATGACCGGAGCAACGTTCGACGACGTCGATCTGCGTGTCCGGCACGAGCTTCAGTGTTTCGAAAGTCTTGCGGCCAATGTTCTGCACGCGAGCGTGACACGGCACGTGATACGACACCTTGCCGAGCGCGCTCTTGAAGTCCGTCTTGAACAGCCCGTCGCGATGCCGCGCGACGAAGTACTCGAAGGGATCCCAGAATGCTTCACTGACCGCGCGCACGTCCTCGTCGTCAGGGAACATCAACGGCAGTTCGTGCTTGTACATCAGCACGCAGCTCGGTATGGCGCCGATGATCGCGTAGCCTTCGCGCGCGTACCTCGCAAGCACGGGCATGTTCCTCTCTTTCTTGGCCGCGACGCCTTGCAGGTTGCCCTGCTCGAGCAGCGGCATGCCGCAGCATGCCTCGCTCGCGACCAGTTCGTACGGAATGTCGTTGTGCGCCAGCACGGCGAGCAGATCGTGGCCGATGCCCGGCTCGTTGAAATTCACATAGCAGGTGGCGTAAATCGCGACCTTACCGGGCGTGCGCTCGCCGTCGCGAACCTGCGCAGCCTGCGATTTCTTCGCCGAGCTGCGGAACTTGTGCGCCGCGAAATCGGGCAGCCACGCATCCTTGTCCACGCCGAGCGCTTTTTCCATTACGCCGCGTGCCACCGCGGTGTGATTCACCGCGTTAACCGTCTGCGTGACGATGGGAATGCCCGCGAAGTGACCGAGCGCGTCGGTGTTGGAGAGAAATTTGTCCCGTATCGGCACGTCGCCGCGCCGGTAGTTGACGGCCTTGGCGCGCAGCATCAGATGGGGAAAATCCACGTTCCACGGATGCGGCGGCACATATGGGCATTTCGTCATGTAGCACAGATCGCACAGATAACACTGGTCGACGACCTTGCCGAATTGTCGTTTATCGACATCGTGCGCTTCGCCGCTATCGGTTTCATCGACGAGATCGAACAACGCCGGAAACGCGCCGCACAGCGACACGCAACGCCGGCATCCGGCACAGATATCGAACACGCGCGCCAACTCCGTGTCGAGCGAGTTCTGATCGTAAAACCCGTCCGAGAGCCAGTCGAGCGGGTGACGGGTGGGCGCCTCGAGACTGCCTTCCTTGTGGGGCATGGCATCAGGCTCCTGTGCGAAGACGATGCAGTGGGTCGAAGTTCAGACGAACAAATGCTGCACCGCGCAGCACGCGGTGCAGCCACTCGATGGGCGCAGCCGGCAAATGAAAGCCGCAGGCAGTACGGCCTGCCAGCCTCAGCGCGTGGACGACGCCAACGCGCCCCCGACCCGGTCAACGCGAGTCGTCTTTTACCGCCCCACCGTGACGCGCTAGTCGGAGAGTACTTCGAGCGCCTTCGTATAGCGGTTGGCGTGGCTGCGCTCGGCTTTCGCCAGCGTTTCGAACCAGTTCGCGATTTCGTCGAAGCCTTCTTCGCGCGCCGCTTTCGCCATACCCGGGTACATGTCCGTGTATTCGTGCGTTTCGCCAGCGATCGCCGCCTGCAGATTCAGACGCGACGAGCCGATCGGCAAGCCAGTAGCGGGATCGCCGACCGCTTCCAGATATTCGAGGTGACCGTGTGCGTGACCGGTTTCCCCTTCCGCCGTTGAGCGGAACAGCGCGGCGACGTCGTTCTGTCCCTCCACGTCCGCCTTCGCAGCAAAGTATAGATAGCGGCGGTTCGCCTGGGATTCGCCGGCAAACGCGAACTTCAGATTCTCTTCGGTCTTCGAACCTTTCAGTTGTGACATCTGAACCTCCATCCAGCCTGGATTGTGGGCGCGCGAATGGACGAGCAATCGTCTCTGTGAGCGCACGGCAGCACGCGCGCGTCTGAACCGTGCCTTCTTAATCTAGAAGCTGTGGAACCTGTTCCCCAATTGTGTTTTTCAATGCCTTCGATAGTCGATTGTGTGCTTTTTGCCGCGCTTGTGGTGAATTTCCGGGCGGGTTCTACAAATTGTTGTGCTGCAGCACGGCGGCGCTACTGCGCAATCCGTTACATCTGTCGTGCCGAAGTTTCGGGAACGTCTTGCATAAGCAATGCTCCGACATAGACTAGTTAGGCCTTTCTGTTTTTTTTTGCCGGAGCCGGTTATGCGTCTCACCATTTTGATTAACGGGTCCGATCCCACCGTGAATCATGACTACGCTGTGCTATGGCTTGATATCGATCAGCATCGGTGGTCGAGAGAATCACACCAGGGGATCGACATTCCACCATGGGGCGAATTGCGCGACGTCGATGGCGTCACGATGCTCTGCGCGCCCAGCACGGATGCGCCGCTTTGTACGCTGCGCGGTTTGCATGTCGACCGGAAACAGCGTGTAAGCGCGGCGCAGGGATCGGCAGCGTGGTCCTCGCCCAAAGCTCGCGCACCGACGAACGGATACTGGCGGCTGCAGGCTGTCGACAGACAACCCGTGCACGCCGAGCATGGCGTCTTCGATGGCTGAGTTGCCGCGCTTTTTTGCGGGGCGTGCCTGGTTTCGTCGGCACGCCCTTTTTGCGTGTGGAGGAATCAGCGGCTCGCGCCGTCGAACGGTGTCGGATGCAGCGCGTCGAGGTCGATACCGTCCAGATAGCGCACGTTGATCGCAGCGGTTTTCGTTCCATCCGGCGCCGTACCGAAAGCAAAAGCTTCGACTCCGCATACCGTACAGAAGCGATGCCGAATCGCATACTTGTTGAACAGATATTCACGGGTCGCGTTTTCGGCCGCCGCCAGGCTGAACCTGCTGGCCGGCGCGAATGCCCAGATCAAGCCGCGTTTCGTGCAGATGGAACAGTTGCAGACGATCGCCTGGTCGAGATCGACGTCGACTGCAAAGCGCACTGCCCCGCAGTGGCATCCACCTTCGTAGTGTTGTTCAGCCATTTCGTCTCCACTTCTGTCGGGAATCGCGCTCGCCATTGCGGCAAGGCGCAGCGTTTTGTGAGTCATCATTCTTGCACGTCTGTTCGGGTGCGCGAAGGCACTTAAGTCGCTTTTAAGCTTGCGCGCCTAAATTGGTCACTCCACGTATTCGGGTCGCTGCAAGGCGGCCCTTTTTTTGTCCCGCCTGTTTTTCTCGTCTCCCCGGCTGTTTCCTTATCTGTTTCGTATGCCGATGTAACGGTC